>DAWERO010000001.1:0-37500 GCA_043390185.1 Candidatus Azosocius aquiferis
ACTATTAAAATATTAATAATATATTATTATCATAATTATTATGATAAAAAAACTTAAAATAAAAAATACTAAATAATAAATATTTATTAAACAATAATAATATTTTATTGTATTTATAATAAACATATATATAAATATATATAAATACGTTATTATTATTAAATTAATTTTATATTGCTTTTTTGTTGTTGTTTTTTTTTTTTGATTATTTTATTTTAATTCTTTTTCTATTTATTATTGAGCTATTATGTCACTAACTTTTAATCCTAGTATTTTACGTTTACGTCGCCGTAGCGGCTTTCGTGTACGCATGCGTACTGCAAATGGGCGTGCACTTTTACAACGCCGTCGTTTTAAAGGTCGTAAAATACTTTCACGTTAATCTTTTTATGCGGTTCATTTGTTTACCTACATCTTTTTCAGATTCACGTTGTTTATTATTTGGTTTTATTTCTTTTACAACTGTTACTTTTTATTTTTTTTATAATTTATCTTTCTTTTCTTTTTCTTTTGAACGTTTTATTTTACGTAAATTTTTATTTTCTTTATTTTTTCTTCCTATTTATGGATTTTTTCTTTTTATTAAATATTCTTCTATTTATTTAATTTTTTTATATAAAACCTTCTTTTTTTTTCATTTAAATATTTTGTCTTATGCATTATATAATTATTAAATTTTTAATTTTTTATAAAATTTTTTTAAGTTCAATTTTACCACATAAATGTCGTTTTTATCCTTCATGTTCTTCATATTTATTATTATCTGTTAAAAAATTTACTTTCTATAAAGCTTTTTATTTTTTTTTTAAACGTATTATTAAATGTAATTGTTTTTTTTCTGGAGGATATGATCCAGTTCCATAAAATTTTTTTTATTGTATAATAATATTTTTTCTTTTTATGGAATATTATATGTCTACTCAAAATATAAGATTTATTTTATTAGGTTTATTGTTTGGGGTATTATTTTTATTATTTAATTATTGGGAAACAGAAAAATTAAATAATAATTTGAAGAATGATAATGAAAATTTTTTATTAAATGATTTAAAAAGTGATAATGATTTTTTAGATGTTAATCAGAATAATGATAAAATTTTTATTTATGATAATCAATTAAAAAAAAATGATATTATAAAATATGATAATAATTATGATTACATTTTTGTTAAAACAGATGTTTATAATATAAAAATTGATCTTTATGGTGGAGATATTACATTTTTAGAATTATTGAAATATCCTATTTCCAAATTCAAAAATTCTTCTGGTTTTGTTCTTTTTGATACTTCAGATTTAAGATATTATATTGCTCAGTGTGGTTTATTGAGCGAAAATGGACCTGATTCTAAAAGACTTGGAAAAGTTAAATTTTTTTGTGATCAAGAAAATTTTTTTATTGGTGATAATGATTTTTTATTTGTTGATTTATTTTATCAAACTGATAATAAAATAAATTTTACTAAAAGATTTTGTTTTAAAAAAAATAATTATTTAATAGATGTGGAATATATTGTTTCTAATAATAGTAATAATAATTATTATGGTTATATGTATGGAAGATTAAAACAAAGTGAAAAAATATCAAATGATAGCATTTTAATGATGTCTGCTAGATCATATACTGGTGGAGCAGTTTATACACCTTCAAAACATTATAAAAAAGTTTTATTTTCTGATATAGAATCTAATAAATTATTTAATGAACAAATTTTTGGGGGATGGATTTCTATGGTTGAACATTATTTTTTAAGTGCTTGGATCCCATCTCCAAATAATGAATATATTTATTGTTCTGAAAGATATGGAGACAAAATTTATGGAGTAAGATTTATTTGTAAAAATCCTTTAATTGTTGAACCAGGTTGTATAAATAGCATTAAAGCTAGTTTATTTGCTGGACCTGAAATTGTAGATGTTTTAAAAAATATATCTGATGGATTAAGTTTAACTGTTGATTATGGAATTTTATGGCCTATAGCACAACCTATATTTTGGGTGTTAAAAAATATTAATAATTTTTTTAAAAATTGGGGATTTTCTATAATTATTACTACTTTATTGATAAAACTTTTATTTTATAAATTATCTGCTTCAAGTTATAAATCTATGGCTAAAATGAGAAAACTTCAACCAAGAATAAATTTATTAAAAGAAAGTTGTGGAGATGATAAAACTAAATTTGGAAAAGCAATAATGGATTTATATAAACAAGAAAATGTTAATCCATTGGGGGGATGTTTACCAATAATTATTCAAATTCCAGTTTTTATATCTTTATATTATGTTTTATTGGAAAGTGTTGAATTAAGACAAGCAGAATTTATATTTTGGATTGTTGATTTATCTTCTAGTGATCCATATTATATTTTACCAATTATTATGGGAATTAGTATGTTAATACAACAAAAGTTGAGTCCAGCTCCTCTTGATCCTATACAAGCTAAAATGATGTTAATTATGCCTTTAATTTTTTGTTTTTTATGTTTTCAATTTCCTTCTGGTTTAGTTTTATATTGGGTAGTTAATAATTTACTTTCTATATTGCAGCAATTATTTATAGTAAAAAGATATAGCTAAATATGAAATTGATAAATGATACTATTGTTGCAATTGCAACACCTCATGGGTATGGTGGAATTAGTATTATTAGAATTTCTGGAAATAAAATTTTTT
Source organism: Candidatus Azosocius aquiferis (assembly GCA_043390185.1). Classification (GTDB taxonomy): domain Bacteria; phylum Pseudomonadota; class Gammaproteobacteria; order UBA6186; family Azoamicaceae; genus Azosocius; species Azosocius aquiferis. The sequence goes on from DAWERO010000001.1 coordinate 2,677, forward strand.
GTTTAATTGAAAAAATTGTAAAAAAAAAGTTGTATTCTAGAATTTCTAGTTATTGTTTTTTTTATGATTTAAATGATGTTTGTATTGATAAAGGCATTGTTGTATTTTTTAAAGCCCCAAATTCATTTACAGGAGAAAACGTTTTAGAATTTCATTGTCATGGTGGAGTAATTATTGTTAATATATTGTTAAAAATAATTTTATCATTTGATATTAGATTAGCTTTTCCTGGTGAATTTTCTTTTAGAGCTTTTTTTAATAATAAAATTGATTTGATTCAGGCAGAATCTATTTCTCATTTAATTTTTTCTAAAACTGAAAAATCTGTTTTATCTATAAATAAATCTTTAAATGGGCTTTTTTCTGGACATATTAGAATGATTTTAAATGATGTTTTTTTTTTAAGAATGCATATTGAATCTCATATAGATTTTTTAGATGAAAATATAAGTTTATTAAAAAAAGAGGAATTTATTTATGATATTTCTAAATTGTTAAAAAATTTGGATATTCTTATACAAAATATAAGTGATTCAAAAAATATTTCATATGGTCTGAATGTAGCAATTTTAGGAAATGCAAATTCTGGTAAATCAACTTTGATGAATTTATTAGCTAAAGAACAAGTTTCTATTGTTGATAAAGATCCAGGTACAACTAGAGATATTATAAAATTTTTTATTGTAATAAATGGAATAAAATTTAATTTAATTGATACAGCTGGAATTAGAATTACAGAAAATAGAGTAGAACAAGAAGGAATTAAAAAATCTATACAAGCAGCTTTAAATTCAGATTTATTATTATTAATAATTGATATTTTAATATATAAAAATCATAATATTAATTATATTTATAATAAATTATTTAATTTTGTTAATTTAAATAAAAATAATCATTTAATTTTATTAAATAAATGTGATCTTATAATTAAAAAATTTTATAATAATTTTAAAATGTATAATAACTTTATATTTTTTTCTGCTAAAACTGGATATGGATTAAATAAATTAAAAAAATTAATTTTAAAAAAATGTAATTATATTAATAATGATGATACTATATTTTTTGTAAATAATAGAAATTTATTTAATATTAATTTAGCTAAAAATTGTTTAAAAAATTGTTATAATTATTTACAAAATGATTTTTTTTATGATCTTTTAGCTGAAGATTTAAAATCAACTCAAAAATTTTTAATGGAAATTGTTGGTGAGGGTGTTAATGAATGTTTTTTGGATTTAATTTTTTCGGAATTTTGTATAGGTAAATGAATAATATTATTTATGAAAAATTTTTTTGATGTTATTGTTGTTGGTGGGGGGCATGCAGGATTAGAAGCTTGTTTTTCTTCTTCTATTATGGGAGCAAAAACATTATTAATAACTCATAATATAAATTCTATAGCTCAAATGTCTTGTAATCCGTCAATTGGTGGAGTTGGAAAAGGACATTTAGTTAAAGAAATAGATTCTTTGGGTGGTTTAATGGGAGTTCTTGCAGATATTTCTGGAATACAATTTAGAAAATTAAATTTGAGCAAAGGGCCTGCTGTTCAAGCAACTAGAGTTCAAGTTGATAGAAATTTATATAAAATTACTGCTCTTAATTTTTTAAAAAAAATTAATAATTTAACTATTTTTGAAGGCTCTGTTGATGATATATTACTTGATGATAATGTCGTTAAGGGTGTTATTGTGAATAAATATGATGTATTTAGATCTAAATGTGTTATTTTAGCAACAGGAACATTTTTAAATAGTAAAATTTATATTGGAAATAGAAGTTATTCTGGTGGAAGAATTGGAGATTATAATAGTATTGATTTATCTAAAAAATTAGAAAAACTGTCTTTTAAAATGGGTAAATTAAAAACTGGAACACCTCCTAGATTAAAAAAATCAAGTATAGATTTTTCTCATTTACAAAAGCAATATAGTCATAATCCTATACCATATTTTTCTTCTTTTCAGTCTCCAAATAATTTTTTGAAACAAGTTTCTTGTTTTATTTCTTGTACTAATGTTTTAACTCATAATATTATTCTTGATAATATTTCTTTATCATCTGTATATTCTGGTTTTGTATGTAATATTGGGCCTAGATATTGTCCTTCTATAGAAGATAAAATAATAAGATTTCCTGATAAAAATCAACATAATGTATTTTTAGAACCAGAAGGTATTGATTGTGATATTATTTATCCTAATGGTTTATCTACATGTTTACCTTTAAATATTCAGTTGAAATTTTTAAAAACAATAAAGGGTCTTGAAAATGTTAAAATAATTCAACCTGGTTATGTTGTTGAATATGATTACCTAGATGCAAGGTTTCTTTCGCAAACATTAGAAACAAAATTAATTAAAAATTTATTTTTTGCTGGACAAATAAATGGTACTACAGGATATGAAGAAGCTGCTGCTCAAGGAATAATTGCTGGTATAAATTCTTATTGTGTTTCTTTTGATAAAGCTCCATTTATTTTATCTAGAAATGAATCTTATATTGGTGTTTTAATAGATGATTTAATTACAAAAGGAGTAACTGAACCTTATAGAATGTTTACAAGTAGATCAGAATTTAGATTAAGTTTAAGGGAAGATAATGCTAGTGATAGATTAGCATACAAAGGTTTTAAAATAGGATTATTATCTAAATATAAATATGATTTATATTTAAAAAAAAAAAAATTATTAAATGATGAGCAGCAAAAATGTAAACATATTTTTATAAAACCTGAATCTGAAGAAGCGTTATTATTATTTAAAAAAAAAAATATAAATATAAGTAATTCTACTTCTATTTATGACTTATTGAAAAGACCTGAAGTTTCTTATAAAAATTTATATTCTATTATTAAAAATTTAAATAAACTTATAATTAATGATTTTGATCTTTGTAATAAATTTGAAATTAATATTAAATATCAGGGATATATTGAAAAACAAAATTTAGAAATTGATAAAATTAAAAAATATGATGAAATAATTATACCGTGTAATATTAATTATTGTGATATTTCTGGATTATCTTCTGAAATAATTGAAAAATTAGTTTTATCTAAACCTATTAGTATTGGATATGCTAAAAAAATTTCAGGAATAACCCCAGTTGCAATTTCATTATTATATATATATATTAAAAGAAATTTTAATTGAATATTCATTTTTTTTGGAATTTTATGTATTCTTTTATGAATTTATTTTCTGTTTTTTTAGGTTTTTTTTCTATTTTTTTTCCTAATTTAATTTATTTTATTTTTTATAATATTTTTATAAAAAATTGTTTTTATTCTGCAAAAAAAATTTTATTATTTTTATATTGTTTTGAATTATTAAAAATTGTATTATTTGTTGTATTATGTATTTTTGTATTTAAATATGTTAAATTAAATGAGTTGTTGTATTTTATTTCACTTTGTTTTTTTCAAATTTTGTTGTTTATTATAACAATAAAAATGACATTTAAGTAAATTAAAAATAAATTTTAAAAAGGTGTAGGATAGTGGTTTCGTCAAATGTTTCTAGTTCAGAGGGTTATATACGTCATCATTTAGCTCATATTGAAGCCGGCAGTGGATTTTGGACTTTTCACCTTGATACATTAGCTGTTTCTATTTTTTTGGGTATTATGATTTGTGTTTTTTTTTTAAGGGTATCTTTAAAATCAACATCGGGAGCTCCTGGAGGAGTTCAGAATTTTTTTGAACTTTTAATAGATTTTGTAAATGGGCAGGTTCATGATACATATCATGGTAAGAGTCTTTTAGTTGCCCCATTGGCATTTACGATTTTTGTTTGGGTTTTTTTAATGAATGCTATGGATTTATTGCCAGTTGATTTATTTTGTTTTATAGGAAAGATAATTAATGTTCATTTTGTTATGGATATGAAAATTGTTCCAACTACTGATCCTAATTTAACTTTGGCAATGTCTATTTCTGTATTTTTGTTGTCTTTATGGTTCAGTATTCTATCTAAAGGATTTCTTTTTATTAAAGAATTTTTTTGTTTTCCATTTGGTCCATTTATGTTTTTTATGAATTTTCCGTTAAAATTAATAGAAGAATTAGCAAAACCTATTTCTTTAGGATTGAGATTATTTGGAAATCTTTATGCTGGTGAATTGATTTTTATTCTTATATCTTTATTACCTTGGGGAGCGCAATGGGTTTTAGGAGCTCCGTGGGCTATTTTTCATATTTTAGTTATAACTATACAATCTTTTGTTTTTATGGTTTTGACTATTGTGTATTTGAGTATGGCTGAAGAGGCCCATTAAATTTTAAATTTATTTTATATTTTATATTTTTTTATTTAAATTTTTTTTTGGAGATTTTATATGGTTGAAGCAGTTCAAATTGCAGGTATAATTGCTGGATTACAAAATGCAACTATGATGTCAGTTGCTATATTAATTGGTGCTGGAGCGTTAGGTACAGCTGTTGGATTTGGTCTTTTAGGTGGAAAATTTTTGGAAGGGGCAGCTAGACAGCCAGAAATGATTCCTCAGTTACAAGTTAAATTATTTATTATAGCTGGATTGTTAGATGCTGTTTCCATGATAGGTATTGGAATAGCTTTATTTTTTACATTTGCAAATCCATTTATTGCTACTGTAGCATCATATTTGCCATCATAGTTTTTTTTGTGAGGAGGGATTATAGGTGAATATTAATGCAACTTTATTGGGACAAATGATAACTTTTGCTATTTTTGTTTGGTTTACAATGAAAGTGGTGTGGCCAATTATTGATGAAGTTTTAATTGAAAGACGAAAAAAAATTGTAGATGGATTAGCTGCAGCAGAGGATGGTCATAAAATTCTTTTAGAAGCAAAAAAAGAAATTTCTATTAAAATAAATGCAGCTAAAAAACAGGGAGAAGATATTATAGCCAATGCAAATCAATTGGCCTCTCAAATTGTTGATGAAGCAAAAAATTTTGCATTAAAAGAAAAAGAAAAAATAATTTTTTCTGGACATAAACAAATAGAACGTGAATTACAACAAGCTAAAATTGATTTACAAAACGATTTATCTGATTTGATTATTCGTGGTGCGGAAAAACTTTTATCTAAAGCTATAAATGTTAATGAACATCGTGAGTTATTAAATAAACTTTCTCAAAAATTATAATAGTATAAAGGAATTTATTTATGTCAGAAAAAATAACTATAGGGAGACCATATTCAAAAGCTGTTTTTTTATTATCTAAACAAAATAAAAATTATGTAGAATGGTCTGAATTATTATCTTTTTTGTGTAAAATTATAAATGATAAATCTGTTATTGAATTATTAAAAAATCCTATTATTGGAGCTGAGCATAAATTTAATTTTATTATTAAATTTTTTGATAATGATTTAGATGTTAATCAAATTAATTTTATACGTTTATTGTCTAAACATAAAAGATTATTATATATTAATGAAATTTCTGAATTATTTCATATTTATATGGAAGAAGAGCAAGGAATTTTAAGAATTGAAGTTATATCTGCTTCAGGAATAAATAAAGAAGGAAGAGATCGTTTAATTTCTATTTTATCTAAAAAATATGATAAAAATGTATCTATTAAATTTAATGTTGATGCTAAATTGTTGGGTGGATTTGTGATTAAAGTTAAAGATAATGTTATAGATGGAACTTTAAAAGAATCACTTATAAATTTAAAAAATTTATTGACATCTTAAAATATTTTAAACATAAAGGTGTATTATGGCAACCAAATTTTCATTAAAAGCTTCAGAGATTAGTAGTCTTATTAAAGAGCGAATTGAGAGTTATGAGCAAGAAATTAGCGCTCGTAATGAGGGAAAAATTATAAGTTTATCTGATGGTGTTGTTCTGATTCATGGTCTGGCTAATGCTCAATATGGTGAGAGATTAGCGTTTGAAGGTGGAGAATTTGGAATTGCATTAAATTTGGAACAGGACTCTGTTGGTGCTGTTGTTTTAGGAGATTCTGGGTCTTTAAGAGAGGGACAAACGGTTCGTTGTACAGAACAAGTGTTGAGTGTTCCAGTAGGCCCTGACCTTTTGGGGCGTGTTGTAGATTCATTAGGGCGCCCTATAGATGGTTTAGGTACTGTAAATTCTGTTGAATTATCTCCAATAGAAAAAGTGGCTCCTGGAGTTATTTGGAGGCAATCTGTTAGTGTTTCATTGGCAACAGGTATAAAAGCAATTGATTCTATGGTTCCAATTGGTCGTGGACAAAGAGAATTAATTATAGGTGATAGACAAACAGGAAAAACAGCTATAGCTATTGATACTATTATTAATCAAAAAAATAGTGGTGTAAAATGCATTTATGTTGCTATTGGGCAAAAAGCATCTTCTATTGCTACTGTTGTTCGTAGGCTTGAACAAAATGGTGCTTTAGCTCATACTATAATAGTTGCAGCTCCAGCTAGTTATTCTGCAGCATTACAATATATTGCTCCTTATAGTGGTTGTACAATGGGTGAGTATTTTCGTGATAGAGGAGAAGATGCTCTTATTATATATGATGATCTAACTAAACAAGCTTGGGCTTATAGACAAATATCTTTATTATTGAGACGCCCACCTGGAAGGGAAGCTTATCCTGGAGATGTTTTTTATTTACATTCAAGATTATTAGAAAGAGCTTCAAGAGTTAATATTGAATATGTAAAAAATTATACTGCAGGAAAAGTTATTGGATCAACAGGCTCTTTAACAGCTTTACCTATTATTGAAACTCAAGCTGGTGATGTTTCTGCTTTTGTTCCGACAAATGTAATATCTATTACTGATGGGCAAATTTTTTTGGAAACTAATTTATTTAATTCTGGAATTAGACCAGCTATAAATGCTGGATTATCTGTTTCTAGAGTTGGTGGAGCGGCTCAAACAAAAATTATAAAACGATTAGGTGGTGGAATAAGACTTGCTTTAGCTCAATACAGGGAATTAGCTGCTTTTGCTCAATTTGCTTCTGATCTTGATGAAATTACTAGAAAGCAATTAGAAAGAGGGCAAAGAGTCACTGAAGTTATGAAACAAAAACAATTTTCTCCTCTTACTGTAGCTGAAATAGCTATATCTTTATTTGCTGTTGATAGAGGTTTTATTGACGATGTTGATATTAAAAAGGTTGTAAGTTTTTCTGAAAATCTTATAACATTTATGCGTAATAAATATTTTGATTTATTAAATGAGATTAATTTAAATTGTGATTATAATGATTTAATTTCTAAAAAATTATCAGATGTTGTTGTTGAGTATAAAAGTACTCATTTTATGGAATAAATTTTATGTATAAAATTACGCAAATGTTTTTTATAAATTTTTTTGGAGTAGTTTTTTATGCCAAGTACTAAAGAAATTGTAACAAAAATTAGAAGTGTTCAAAGCACTCAAAAAATTACTCGTGCAATGGAAATGGTTGCAGCAAGTAAAATGAGAAAAGCTCAAGAAAAAATGAAAGCTTCTAGACCTTATTCCGAAAGAATTAGAGAAGTTATTGATCATATTACTCAAGGTAAATTAGAATATAAACATTCTTATACTATCATTAGAGATATTAAAAGCGTTGGATATTTGATAATTTCTACTGATAGAGGACTTTGTGGTGGATTAAATGTTAATTTATTTAAAATTGTTTTATCATCAATTTTTGAATATTCAAAAAAAAATATAGATATAAAAATTTCTGTAATTGGCAAAAAGGGAGTTGGTTTTTTTTCTAAATTTTGTGGAAAACTTATTTCTATAAAAGTTGGCTCTGGAGATAAAGCTAATTCACAAGATTTTATAGGTGTTGTTAAAGCTATGTTAGATTTATATGAAAATTTATTTATAGATAAATTATATTTAGCATATAATGAATTTATTAATACTATGGTGCAAGTTCCTAAATTATATCAATTAATCCCAACTTTAAATACTTCTGGTATTTCTACTTTTAATTGGAATTATATATATGAACCTTCAGCTGAACCATTGATAGATGAATTATTTAATAGATATATTGAATCTTTAGTTTATCAAGGGGTTGTAGAAAATTCTGCATGTGAACAAGCTGCTAGAATGGTTGCTATGAAAAGTGCTTCTGATAATGCTGGAGAAATTGTTTCTAAATGTAAATTGGTTTATAATAAAGTTAGACAGGCATCAATAACTCAAGAATTATCTGAAATTGTTGTTGGGGCTGCAGCTGTTTAGTAATTATATTATAGTTTTATTTTTTTAAATTTATATTAATATTTTTTAGAGGATTAAAGTACTATGAGTACAGGGGAAATTACACAAATAATAGGTGCTGTTATTGACGTTGAATTTCAACGTGATGCTGTTCCGGATATTTATAATGCACTTATTGTAAGTCAGCATGGCTTGACATTAGAAGTGCAGCAACAATTAGGAGATGGCATAGTGCGTACTATTGCTATGGGGTCTTCAGAAGGGTTAAGAAGAGGGCTCTCTGTTGTTGATACTAAACAGCCAATAAAAGTTCCGGTTGGAAAAAAAACATTAGGACGTATAATGGATGTTCTTGGAAATCCAATTGATAATAAAGGAGAAATAGGTTCCGAAGAATTTTTACCTATACATCGTTCCGCTCCTAAATTTGATGAATTATCAGATAGTAATGAATTGTTGGAGACTGGAATTAAAGTTATTGATTTAATTTGTCCATTTGCTAAAGGTGGAAAGGTTGGATTATTTGGTGGAGCTGGAGTTGGAAAAACAGTAAATATGATGGAGCTTATTAGAAATATTGCTATTGAACATAGTGGGTATTCTGTTTTTGCTGGTGTTGGTGAAAGAACAAGAGAAGGAAATGATTTTTATTATGAAATGAAAGAATCTGATGTTCTTGATAAAGTAGCATTAGTTTATGGACAAATGAATGAACCTCCTGGAAATAGATTAAGAGTTGCTTTAACTGGATTAACTATAGCTGAACGTTTTAGAGATGAAGGAAAGGATGTTTTATTATTTATCGATAATATTTATAGATATACTTTGGCAGGAACAGAAGTTTCTGCTCTTTTAGGAAGAATGCCGTCTGCTGTAGGATATCAACCAACTTTAGCTGCTGAAATGGGAGTTTTACAAGAGAGAATAACCTCTACTAAAACAGGGTCTATTACATCTATACAAGCGGTTTTTGTTCCAGCTGATGATTTGACTGACCCATCTCCAGCTACAACATTTGCTCATTTGGATGCAACTGTAGTATTATCTAGACAAATAGCTGAACTTGGAATATATCCAGCAGTGGATCCTTTAGATTCAACATCTAGACAATTAGATCCTCAAGTTGTAGGATTTGAGCATTATGATGTTACAAGAAGAGTACAGGGGATACTTCAAAGATATAAAGAGCTTAAGGATATAATTGCAATTTTAGGTATGGATGAATTATCAGATGAAGATAAATTGATAGTTTCTAGAGCACGAAAAGTTCAAAGATTTTTATCTCAACCATTTTTTGTTGCTGAAATATTTACTGGATCAGATGGAAAATATGTTTCTTTAAAAGAAACAATTAAAGGATTTAAAGGAATTGTTAATGGAGAATATGATTCATTGCCAGAACAAGCATTTTATATGGTTGGTGGAATAGATGAAGTTATAGAAAGAGCTAAAAAGATTTAAGGATTTGTGATGAAGTGTTTTCAATTAAATATTGTAACTGCTGAAAAAAATATATTTTCTGGATTATCTCAAAAATTATTTGTGCCTGGACAATTGGGGGAATTGGAAATTTTATTTAATCATGCTCCTTTGTTGACTTCATTGTTACCTGGACTTGTTTTATTTGTTAATGATTCTGGAATTAAAGATGGAATTGTTATTTATGGTGGGATGTTAGAAGTACAACCTAAAATAGCTACAATTTTAGCTAATTCTGCTTTGAGATCTTCACAATTAGATGAATCTGCAGCTTTGGAAGCTAAAAAAAATAGTGAAGAAAATCTTGTAAAAAGTAATAATAAGATAGATTATAATAGAGCAAGAATGGAATTAGCTATTGCTGTAGCTCAACTTCGTTTGATAAGACAATTAAAACAAAAGTAATTTTAAATACAGGTGAATTTTTTTTACCTGTATTTTTTTTTTAATATATTATAGATAATATTTTATTTATTAATATTGAAAATTTTATTCTATTTATTTTTATTATTTCATTTTTTGTTAAAATCAATATTTTATTTAAGTAATTTTTTGTATTTATTATTATATATTTTATTATTAGAGTTATATTATTGTTTTTAATTAATTTTATTTTGTTTATTTTTATGAATAATATATATTCATATTTAGTTTTTATTAAATTTTTATTTATTTTATTATTATATACTTTTTTGTTACTAATAAATTTATTAATTCTATTTTTTATTATTATATATTGAATTGATTTTTTTAATTTTAAAAAAATTGAAATTTTTTTATTTGAATTGTTTGTTATTATATTTTTTTTTTTTAATATTTGGTTTTTTATTTTATAGTTATTTTCGTAAAAATATTGTAATCTTTTATTAAATATTAATAATAAATTGTTTTTTATTTTATTATTTAAATTTTTTTTATAACATTTTAGTGCTATTGTTATAATGTTTAAAAAATTTATTTTTAAATTATTTGTTATCAATATTTCAATTATTCCCATAGAAATCCTTTTTAAAAAATATGGATCTTTATTTCCTGTTGGTATTATATTAATACTGTAAAATCCTGTGATTGTATCTATTTTATCAGATATTGAAAGGATTGTTCCAGAAATTGAATTTGGTCTTTTATCTTTATAAAATTTTGGTTTGTTTTCTTCTTTTATTGCTATTGATATATTTTTATTTAAATTTAGTTTTTTTGATAAATTATATCCTATTATTCCATGCATTTCAGGAAAATTTTTTACTATTTTGGTTGATAAATCATTTTTTGTTAATAAACAAATTTTAGTTATGATATTTTTATTGTAGTTTATACTATTTGTAATGTACAACGCTATAATTTTTATTCTTAATATTTTGTTGTAAATAGATCCTAATTTTTTATGAAAAATAATATTTTTTAAATTATTTTTTTTTTTTATTAACGATATGTTTGATATTTCATTTAATAGAAATATTATATCTTTTAATCTTGAAGTTATAACCTTTTGATAATTTTTTATTATATTTTCTTTATTTTGATTTGTATTTGATATTATTATTAATTTGTTTATGAAATTTTTTTTATAATTTTGTAATAAAAAGCATTTTTGTTGTTTTTCTATAACATTTATAATTAATTCTTTTGGAATTTGTAGTAATTTTTTTGAATAACTTGCTATTAAAGTATTTGGATATTCTGTCATGTTTGTATTTTCATTTATTAAAATTTCATTTTTTATTAATAAAATTTTTGTATTTTTTATTATATTATTTAAAGAATTTATTATTATTAATTCTCTTTTTTTTTGACAAGCAATTACTTTTCCTTTTTTTTCTAATATTTTTTCATAAAAAAATGGATTTATTATTATTTTTTTATTATATAATAAATTATGTCCAAAACTAAAGTTATTACTATTTATGTTATAAATTTTTAAATATATATTAATATTATTAAAAATTGCAATTATCCAATTTATTGGTCTAATAAAATATTTATCTATTTCTCCCCATTTCATTTTTTTTGGTATATGAATTTCAGATATTGAATTTTTTATTATTTGAGGTAATAGTTTTAAAATATTTTTTTTTTTAATTATATTTTCATAAATGTAGTATTCTTTGTTTTTATGTTTTGTTGTTTTTAAATCGTTTATTATTATATTATGATTTTTTAAAAAAATATTTATTATTTCATTAGAATTATTTATTTCTGGGCCTTTTATTATGATTTTTTTTTCTTTTGTATATTTTTCTACATTATATAATATTATTGATATTCGTCTTGGGGTATAAAATCTTTTAATTTTTTGTAAATTTATTTTATTTTTTTGTATATTTTTTAAAATTTGTTGAATAAAAGAATTTGATAAATTTAGTATTTGATTAGCTGGTAATTCTTCAATTCCTATTTCTATTAATAAATTATTTTTTTTCATTTTTTTTCCTTTTTTTATTTTATTAATAGTGGAAATTTCATTTTGTTTCTAATATTATAATATAATTTTGCCACTATTAAAGAAAGTGTTCTTATTCTGTATATTAATACTTGTTTTTCTGTTGTTGATAATGTGGCCCTTGAATCTAATAAATTAAATATATGTGATAATTTTATTATTATTTCATATGATGGATATGGTAATTTATTTTTTATTATATTTGTGCATTCTTTTTCTAAATTATTAAAATTATTTAGTAATAATTTTTGGTTCGCTATTTCTAAATTATATTTTGATATTTCTTGTTCTCTTTGAATAAATATATCTTCATATTTTAAATTTTTTGACCAATATAATTTATTAATTGAATTTTTTTTTTGTATAAACATAGCAATTCTTTCTATTCCATATGTTATTTCTCCCATTATAGGTTTACATTCTAAACCACCCATTTGTTGAAAATATGTAAATTGCGTTATTTCCATTCCGTTTAACCATACTTCCCATCCCAATCCCCATGCTCCTATTGATGGGCTTTCCCAATTGTCTTCGATGAATCTTATATCATTTTTATTTATTTTTATTTTTAGTTGTTGTAATGATTGTATATATAAATTTTGAATATTTTTTGGGCTTGGTTTTAGTATAACTTGATATTGATAATAATGTTGATTTCTATTGGGATGTGATCCGTATCTACTATCAATAGGTCGCCTTGATGGTTGAATAAATGCAGCTTTCCATGGTTCTGGGCCAATTGATCTAAAAAATGTATCAGGATGAAATGATCCAGCACCTACTTCTATATCTATTGGTTGTAATATTAAACAATTTTGTTTTTGCCAAAAATTTTGCAATTCATATATTATATTTTGTATTGTTAAAAAATTTTTTTTCATGATATGGTACCTTTTATATATTAAAATTAAATTTTATTGTCTTTAATTTTTTTTATTTGTATTTTATATTTTTTACATTTTTTTTAAAAATTGTCCTATAATGAAAAAATTTGTATTATTTAAAATTTTAGTATTTATAATTTTTTTATTTTCTATTTTTAATTTTTTTATTATTATAATATTTTTTATTGTTGATACATATATTCCTTTATTATTTTTTTTTATTATTTGTCCATATTTATATTTTATATTTTTAATGTATATTGTTGCTTCTATTATTTGTATTTTTTTTGATTTAAAAAACGTAAAAGAAGATGGCCAACCATAATATGCTTTTATTTGTTTATTTATTTTATTTGCTGTATTTTTCCAGTTTATTAATCCATCTATTTTTTTTATTTTTTGTGCGTATGTAATTAAATTTTTATTTTGATTTTTTTGTTTAAATTTATTGTTATATAATTTATTTATATTATTTATTAAAATTTTTGAAGCTATTTGTGCTAATTTTATATTTAAATGAAAAAGTGTATTATAATATTTTATTTTACATATTTTTTTATATATTATTTTACCTTCATCTATTTTTTCATTCATTATAATTATAGTAATTCCTGTATATTTGTCATTATTTATTAATGATGTTTGAATAGGAGATGAACCTCTAAATTTTGGCAATAATGATGCATGTATATTTATACATCCTATTTTTGGTAAATTTAGTATTTCTTTTGGAAATATATGACCATACGATGCAACTAATATCATAAATGGGTTAAAATTTTTTATTAATTTTATTGTTTCATTGTTTGATAAATTTTCACATTGGCTAAATACAATATTTTTTTTTTTTGTTAGTGTAATTATTTCATTAATAGGGGAATTTTTTTTATGTTTTATTTTTATTAATGGAGATATTACATGATTTATTTCTATATTTTTTTTTAATAAATTTTTTATTATTATATGTGAAAATTTTGAAGATCCAGCAAATGTTATTTTTTTCATTATGAATTTATGATCCTTATATAATATATTGATTGTTTTTTTTTATTTTATTATTATTTAATTTTATATAATTTATTTTAACATTAAATATTTTTTATATAAAAAATTTGATATATTAATTTTTTAGTTTTTTTTAAGATTGAAATGAATAAAATAAAATTATTTGGTGGCATTTTTAAAGGTCAAGAAATTTTATATTATTCTTCAAATGTAAGGCCTACAATTTTTATTATTAGAAAAATTTTATTTAATTGGCTTAAAGATTGTATTATTGGGGCAAGAGTATTGGATATTTTTGGTGGTTCTGGAATTTTAGGGTTTGAATCTATTTCTAGAGGGGCTTCTTATTTGTTGATTATAGAAAAAATAGATTTTATTTGTAAAAATATTTTATTGAATATGAAAAAGTTAAATTTATTAAATGTTAATTTGATTAATATTGATGTATTTAAATGGTTTGATTTTTTAAAAATTACAAAATTTTATATAAAATCTTTTGATATTATTTTTATAGATCCACCTTATGATAGTAATTATTTATTTTGTTGTTTAGAAATTTTATTAAAAAATAATTTTATAACAAAAAATAGTTATATATATATTGAGTCTTATGTTAATTATGAAAATGAATTTATATATTTTAGTTATAAAATTTTTAAATCGAGAGTTCTTGGAAATATTAGATTTTATATTATAAAAAAAATGTAAATTATTATGATTATATTTTTAGTTGGTGGATCTTTAAGAGATAGAATTTTAGGATTAAAAATAGTTGATAATGATTGGGTTATTGTTGGTGGAATAAAAAATTTTTTAATTAAATATAAATTTTTTCAGGTTGGAAAAAATTTCCCAATTTTTATTCATCCTATAACAAAAGAAGAATATTCTTTAGCTAGAGTTGAAAAAAAATATCATTATGGATATAAAAATTTTTATATAAATTTTAATTTTTTTGTTACTATTGAAGAAGATTTGTATAGAAGAGATTTAAGTATAAATTCTATTGCTAAAAATTTTTTTGGTTATTTTATTATAGACCCATATAATGGAATAAATGATGTTAAAATTAGAATATTAAGACACGTTTCTTTATTTTTTATAGAAGATCCTATAAGAATTTTGAGAATTGCTAGATTTAGTGCTAAATTTTATAATTATAGTTTTTTTGTTGCATATGAAACATTAGATCTTATTAAATATATTGTTAACACATTAGAAATTAGTGTTTTACCAGCAGAAAGGGTTTGGAAAGAATTAATAAAAGTTTTTAATTATGGTAATTTAGATTATTTTTTTTCTATTTTATATAAATGTGAAGGAATTTTTATAATTAAGCCATTATTAAGTATATTTTTATATATACCTTTTTTTAAAAATAGTATATGTTTAAAAAATTATATATATTTTTATATGAATTTATTTTGTTTAATTTTTTATAATTTTAATTATAGAATGATTGTTTTTTATTATAAAATTATTAATTTTTTTTTAATATATAAATTTTTATTTTTATTTTTTAAATATAAATTTTTTTGTAATTTATTTATCAATATTTTTTTTTCTTATTATAAATTATCTAATAATTATTTTTATTTAATTAATAATTTATATTTTCTTAATATTTTTTTATTAAATTTTTTTTATTTTGATTCTAGAATTGTTTTTAAAATTTTAACATTTTTAGATTTTTTTAGACGTTCTAGATTTTGTAAAAAATTTTTATTATTAGTTTTAATAAAATTAGATATATTTTTTTGTAATTTTATTAATGTATTAATTTTATATGATATTATGTCTTTCATAAATAAAAAATGTTTTTTTTTGAATTATAATTTTTTTATTTATAAAAAAGTTAAATATTTTAATTATAAAAAAAAATTAAGTTTATTGGATAATTATTTATTTTTTTAATTATATTTTTTTATTTATATTTTTTCCATAGCATATTATTTTAAAAACTTCTCCCATTTCTTGAGGAAACATAAATTTATTTATTTCTTTATTTGTTTTTATATTATTTTTATTATATTGTTTTATTAATTTTTTTATTTTATTTTTAAAAAAAAATTTTGATAAATATTCAAATTTTATATAATTCATATTATTTAATTTTATAGATTCATATATAGAAGTAAAATCTACATGACATGTTATATCTTGTGTCCCTTTATTTATAAAAATATTTTTAATTGCGTAATGTTTATAATGACACATAATCGTACCTTCTTTTCTTATATAATTATAATATTCTTTTCTTGTGTAACCATAATCAAAAATAAATATATATCCCCTATTTATAATTGAGGATATTTTTTTTATCCATGGAAATATTAATAAATTTATTTCTGATTCGTAATTATTGGATTTTAAATTTATATAATTTATATATTTTATTAAATTTTTTTTAATTTTTATTATAGACCATTGAAAATAATTAAAATTATTTAAGGTTATTATTTTTTCTGATAATTTTTTATTTTTTATGGAAAAAGCATAATTTGGAAAAGCGTCAATTATTTCGTTACATATTATTATTCCTGTTATATCTACATTTTTTTTTAATTTTGATATCCATTCTATTTTGTATTGTAAATTTTTTTTTTTTAAGAATTTTTTTTGTATTTTTTTTAATTTTTCGCTTATTTCTATTATTTTATATCCTTTACATTTTGTTTTTAGTTTGTAACATTCTTTTAATAATTTATATGCTAGCATTCCAGTTCCAGCTCCTATTTCTATTATATACCCTCCGTTTAGTAAGTTTAAAGCTTTATTTATATTTAAAGATAAACAATTTGTAAATATAATTCCCATTTCTGAAAAGGTTGTATAGTCTCCTTTATTACCTATATTTATTATTTTATTTGAATAATATCCTAATTTTTTTTCATATAAGCATATTTTCATATAGGTATAAAAATTTATATAATTTTTTATAAATATTAAGTTTTTTATATAATAATTTAAATTATTTTTTTTTATCATATTATTTTGTTTTTTTTGTAATATTAAATTTTAATTTTTGTATTTATATTTATTTTATTATTATTATCTAAATTATTCATTATAAATTTTTGATATCCAACAAAAGATATCATCCCTCCGTTGTCTGTACATAATGAATTTTTTGGAAAAAAAATATTTGTTTTATTTTTTTTTATTAATTGTAAAAATTTTATTTTTAATTTTTTATTTATACTTACTCCTCCAGATATTGATAAATTATTAATTTTATTAAATTCTATTGCTCTGAAGCATTTTATAAATAATGTATCTATTATTGTTTCTTGTAAAGAATAAGCTATGTTCTCTATTATATTTTTATTTAAATTTGTTTTATTAATAATATTTTTTATGTGTGTTTTTAATCCACTAAAACTAAAATTTAAATTTTTATTTTTTGTTAAAGGTTTTGGAAAATTATAATAATTGTTTATATTTTTTTTTGATTTTTTTTCTATTTCTTTTCCTCCTGGATATCCTAAATTTAATAATTTTGAAATTTTATCTAATATTTCTCCTGTTGAGTCATCTAAAGTTTCTCCTAATATTTTATAAAATCCTATTTTTTCTATTTTTATTAGCATTGTATGACCTCCAGATATTATTAAAGATATAAATGGAAATTTAGGTTTTTTATTATTTATAAATGATGAAAATATATGTCCTTCTAGATGATTTATTTTTATTGTTGGAATTTTTAATTTATAGCTTAATGATTTTGCAAATGATGTTCCTATCATTAAAGATCCTGATAACCCAGGTCCATATGTATAAGATATTGCTATTATATCATATATTTTTATTGAAGAATTTTTTATTGTTTTTAAAAATAATGGAATTATTTTTTGTATATGATCTCTTGATGATAATTCTGGAACTGGGCCTCCAAAGTTTTTATGTATTATTATTTGACTATATATTTCATTACAAATTAGTAATTTTTTGCTATCATATATAGCTATTCCTGTTTCATCACAAGAAGTTTCTATTCCTAATATTTTCATAATTAATTTTTTTATTTTAATATATATTTTATAATACTTGCATTATTGTTTTCTTATTATATTATAATGTTATAAAAAAACCTATCATTTGGAGAAAATTATTAATTATGACTTATATTATTGTTAGAGAAGGTGAGCATCTTGATGCAGCTATAAGAAGATTGAAAAGATATGTAGAAAAAGCTGGAATACCTAGAGAGCTTAGACAAAGAGAAAGGTATGAAAAACCTGCAAAAAAAAGACAAAGAGAATTAGCTGCTGCAAAAAAACGTCAACTAAAAAAACAGAAATTTTTATTAAATAAGATTTCTCCTTCTTTTTATAAAAAATAATTTTATTTTTAATTAGAAATTATGAAATTTAATATAAGAGAAAATATTTCTTCTCTTTTATGTAAAATTAATATAGTTGAAATTATAGGTGAATTTATTAATATAAAAAATGTTGGAAATAATTATTTAGCAAATTGTCCATTTCATAATGATAAAACTCCATCTTTTTATATAAATATAGAAAAAAAATATTATTATTGTTTTGGTTGTTTATCTCATGGTGATGTTTTACAATTTATTATTGATTATAAAAATATATCTTTTTTTGAAGCAGTTAAATTTTTGTTATTAAAAACTGGACATAATTTAAAATTAAATTATAAAAATTATAAAAATTATTCTTTGAATTTTTATAAATATGTTTATTTATTTAATTATGCTGTTGAATTTTTTATTTATAGATTAAAAATAAATAAAAATGCTATTAAGTATTTATATGATAGAGGAATAAGCGATGAAATAATAGATTCATTTAAATTAGGGTTTTCCCCTTCTATAGATGAGTCTATTTCATTTTTTAAATTTAAGGGTTTTAATTTTGATGATTTAAAAAATTGTGGATTTGTTTTTTTAAAAAGTTCAAATGTTTTTATGTTTTATAATAGGATTATTTTTCCTATTAAGAATTTTAAAGGAAATGTTATAGGATTTGGTGGTAGAATTTTTGGTAATTATGATTCTTCTAAATATATAAATTCTTCTGAAAATTTTTTTTTTAAAAAAAAAAAAGAATTATATGGTATTTGGGAGGCTCTATCTAGTTTTAATTATATAAAAAATATTATAGTTGTTGAAGGGTATTTTGATGTTTTATTATTGGTTCAAAATGATATAAAAAATGTTGTAGCAACTTTAGGAACTTCTATTAATAAAGATCATATTGATTTTTTGTTTACTAAAACCAATGAAATTATTTTTTGTTTTGATGGAGATGATGCAGGTAAAAAAGCGTCTAAAAAAGTTTTTGATATTTGTTTATGTATTATAAATGAATACAAAAAAATTAGTATAGTTTTTTTAGAAGATGGGTATGATCCTGATTCTTATATAAGAAAATTTGGAAAAATTAAATTTTTAGATAAATTATGTAAAGCAAAGGATTTGTTTGATTATTATATAAGTTTTTTGTATGATAAATATAATTTTGATCATAATTTTGATAATATTGTTTTTTATAATGAAATTAAAAATTTTTTTGATAAATTATCTAATAAATTTTTAAAAAGTGTATATTATAATCGTATTATTAATTTATATAGTGATATTGATTTTTCTTTTTTAAATGAAAATGATTTTAGTAAAAATTTTTTTTCAGATAAATTGTTTAATTTAAATAATTTGAATTTTTTGTTTGTTGTTATTATTTTTATATTAATTTGTAATAGGAATTTTGTTAATCATTTTATGAATATTGATTTTTTATTAAAAATAAATATTTCTGGTGGAATGTTTTTATATGAAATTATAAATATTTTTTTGAAAGATAAATATTTGAATTTTAATGAAATAAGTTTTTGTTTTTCAGAAAATTTTATTTTTTATTTAAAAAATTATGATTTTATTAAAATTATAGATTCGATTCCTAAATTTTTTTTAAAAAATGTTTTTTTTGAGTCTTTTGGTATTATTGTTAATTTATTTTATGAAAAAGAAAATTTTTCTTCTATTATTTTAAATTTTGATATAAAAAAGTTAAATATGTTTAATGTTTTTAAAATTTTAAATTTAAAAAAATAAAATTTTTTTATTATTATTTATAATGAGTTTTATATGAATATTGAATCTAATTATTTAAAAGTAGAAATTAAATCATTGATATCTCTTGGAAAAAATAAAGGTTTTTTAACTTATTCTGAAATTGGAAATTATTTAACTAGTATTTCAAATGAATCTTTTAATATTAATGTTGTTATTAAAATTTTAGTAAATGAAGGTATTACTATATATGATTCAGAAAACTTTATAAATTCTTCTATTATAGATCCTATATCTATTGAAAGTATTTCTTCTATTGATTATGAAAATGTTTTTAAAGAAGACAATTCTGTATATTATTTTGAAAAAGAGGTTTTAAATTCTTATGAAAATAATATTGTATTAATAAATGATCCTGTAAGAATGTATATGAAAGAAATGGGATTAGTGGAACTTCTTACAAAAGATGGAGAAGTTTCTATTGCAAAAAGAATTGAAGAGGGAATAAGAGAAGTTATTATGTTGTTTTCTAGACATCCTAAAATGTTAAATTTTATTTTATATGAGTATAGTAAAATTAGCGATGGTTCTTTTAAAATATTTGATTTAATAAGTGGTTTTTTAACAAAAGAAGAAATATTTGGTACTTTTGTTAATTCTGTTTCTTTTAATGATTCTTTAAAAGAAAATTATGTTGTTTCAGATATTGAAGTTATAGAAAATGATTTAAATGAGGAAGAAGCAAAAAAAAAATTTATAAATTTAATATTTTTAATTAAAAAAACTCAGGATGTATATGAAAAATATAATAAAAATATTTTTTATAAATTTGGATTATATAAAGAATTAAGTACTATTTTGATAACATTTAAATGGGTTCCTAAAATTTTTGATACTTTAACTAATTTTATTAAAGATACTTTATTTCAAATTAAAAAACAAGAAAAAATTATTTTAGATATTTGTGTAAATAAATCTGAAATGCCTAAAGATCTTTTTATTAGTTTATTTAAAGGTAATGAAATTAATCTTTTATGGATAGATTTGCATATCAATAAAAATTCTAATTATTATAATAAAATATTATGTTATAAAGATAGAATTATACTAGCTCAAAAACGAATTAAAGAAATTGTTGAAGATTCCTCTTTTGATGTTTCAGAATTAAAAGTATTGAATAAAAGAATATCTATTAGTGAATTTAAAACCCGTAGAGCAAAAAGAGAAATGGTTGTTGCTAATCTTCGTTTAGTTATATCTATAGCAAAAAAGTATACGAATAGAGGATTACAATTTTTAGATTTAATTCAGGAAGGAAATATTGGCTTAATGAAAGCTGTTGATAAATTTGAGTATAGAAGAGGATATAAATTTTCTACTTACGCTACTTGGTGGATTAGACAGGCTATTACTAGATCTATAGCTGATCAGGCTAGAACTATTAGGATTCCAGTTCATATGATTGAAACGATTAATAAGCTTAATAAAATATCTAGACAAACCCTTCAAGAAATAGGAAGAGATCCCACCCCTGAAGAATTAGGAAAAATTATGGATCTTTCTGAAGATAAAATACGAAAAGTCATGAAAATTGCAAAAGAACCTATATCTATGGAAACTCCTATAGGAGATGATGAAGATTCATCTTTAGGTGATTTTATAGAAAGTGTTGATGAAATTAATCCAGTTGATTCTGCTGTGAGTCAAAGTTTAAAAGAATCTACTCAACATGTATTAAATGGTTTAACTCCTAGAGAAGCAAAAGTTTTAAGAATGAGATTTGGAATAGAAATGAATACTGATCATACTTTGGAGGAAGTTGGAAAACAATTTGATGTTACAAGAGAAAGAATAAGACAAATTGAAGCTAAAGCTTTGAGAAAATTGAGACAACCTAGTAGAGCTGAGCACATACAAAGTTTTATTGATGAAGATGTTGAATAAATTTATTATATATTATATAATTCTTAATAAGGGCTCGTAGCTCAGTTGGTTAGAGCAGGGGACTCATAATCCCTTGGTCGTAGGTTCGATTCCTACCGGGCCCAATTTTTTTTTTAGAATTTTTTGTGTATATACATTTTTTTTATAAAATAATTACTTGTACATTTATAGCTTTTGAAGCTGTAATAGTTAGGTATTTGAGTGGTGGATCTTCCATATATATACAAGATTTTTTACCAATTTATACTATAATATTTTTTCAAAATTTTTTTTCTTTAATTGGTGTTTTTATTATTTTAAAAAAAAATATTTTTAAATTATTTATAACTTCTTATATTTTATTAAATTTTATTAGAATTTTTTTAAACATATTAGGAATTATATTATGGTATTTAAGCTTACAAAATATACCTATTGTTTATGCTGTTTCTATTAGTTTTATATCTCCTATAATTAGTATTTTTGGGGCTATATTTTTTTTAAATGAAAAAGTAACTTTTCAAAAAATAATTATAATTTTTTCATCTTTTATAGGTTTTATTTTTACTATGAGACCTGATTATTTATTTTCTCAAGTATTTGAATTTAATATTTTTTATATATATCCTTTTTTTTCTTCTTTATGTATGGCAATAAGTAAACTTATAGCTAGAAAATTAATGATTTTAAAACATACCCCATGGCAATTGACGATTTATTTATTTTTTTTTATTTTTCCAATTTGTTTATTTTTTTCTTTCAAATATGGTTGGCATAGTCCTAAATATTATCATTGGTTTTGGATTTTTTGTTTAGGATTTTTAAATATTTTAATAAATTATTTTTTTGTTAAATCTTATATAGTTGGAGAAATTATTGCCTTATTACCATTTGGAATAGCAACAAAATTGTTTGTTGCTGGTATTATTAGTTTTTATATTTTTCAGGAAACTTCTAATTATATTCCTATTTTTATAGGTTTATTTATATTTTTTTGTAATTTTATATTAGTAATTTATAATTATTTTTTTTTTTATAGAATGAAAATTATTTAATTTGGTATATTTTTATGTTTTTATATTCTATTTTTTGGAAAATTTTTTCTTATATAATGTTTTCTTTTTGTAATTCAATCATTAAATATTTGTTAGGAGGATCTGTTTTTTTAGTTGAAGTTCCACTTCCTATTTATATTATTATAATGTATTCATATATTTTTGGAGTTGTATTAATATTACCTTATTTTTATTTAACAAAAACATTTTTTATGTTTAAAACAAAATATTTTTTTTTGCATTTTTTTAGATTGATTTTTTTTGTTTCTGGATTTTTATTATGGGGATTAAGTTTTAAATTTATGACTCTTGTACAAGTTGCTATTATAAGTTTTGGTAGTTATTTGTTATCTATAATTGTTTCTGTCTTTTTTTTAAAAGAGCTTATAACTTTAAAAAAATTCATTGCTTTAATAGTTTCTATTTTAGGAGTTTTTATTACAACTTGTAATATGAAAATTGTTAATCAAGATAATGTTCATTTTTTGGTTTTTTTTTTACCTATATTTGCTTCTTTTTCTTTTTCTTTAGAAAAAGTCATATCAAGAAAATTATTATTATTAAAAGAGCAATCTAGTTTATTAACTTTTTATTCTTTATTTTTTACTGCTCCATTTTGTTTATTGCCTATTTTTCAATATGGTTGGGTTAATCCTGAAATTAATCATTTTTTTTATTTTTTTATTTTAGGAATTTTATCTATTTTATCTATTTATTCTCATAATAAATCTTATGTGTATTCAGAAGTAACTTTATTAATGCCGTTTTTTCCTTTTAAATTGATTATAAGTTGTATTTTTGGTTTTTTTTTTTTTGGAGAAATTCCTAATTTTTTTGATATATTTATTTGGTTTTTTATATTGGTGTTTTGTAGTTTTGTATTATTTTATTCTGAAAAAAAGTAATTTTTTTTAATATATGAGTTTAATATTTATTTTTTCTTCAAATTCTTTTGGGGGTATTGGCTTTTATAATGTTTTATTTTTTTTTAATTTTAATGAATTTCAATATCTTAAATTTATAACAATTGGAAATATTATTATTTGTGGAAAAAATACATTTAATTGTTTTTATTATAAATATTTATTGTGTCGTTTTTTTTTTATTATTAATTATTATAATATTTATAATATTAAATTTTCTTCTTTTGTTAATTTTTATATAAATTTTATATTATATATATATTTATATTATAATGTTTTTAATTATTTTTTTAATTTAAATAATTTATTTTTTTTTGGTGGAGCGTATATATATAATTTATATTTTTTTTTAATTGATAAATTATTTTTATCTTTATGTTATAAAAATTTTTATGGTAATATTTTTTTTCCTGTTTATTTTGTTAATTTTTGGTATATTATTTTTTTTAATAGAAGTTCTAAATATTTTATTTTTATTATAAAAAAAAAAGAAAATTGTTTTTTTTTTCATTAAAAATTTTTATTTTTATTTAGGTTGAATATAATAGTTATGACCATATATTATATATTATCCTTATTTTATAATGTTTAGGAGTTATTATGGGTATTAATATTAGGCCTCTTCATGATAGAGTAGTTGTTGAGCGTATAGATGAACGTATTACATCTGGTGGTATTGTTATTCCTGATACAGCAGGTGATAAACCTCAAAGAGGTATTGTTAAAGCTGTTGGAAAAGGTAAATTAGAAAATGGTAATTTAATTAAACTTGAAGTAAAAATAGGTGATGAAGTTCTTTTTGGTAAATATTCAGGCACTGATGTTAATATACTTGGAAAACAATTTCTAGTAATGAGAGAAGATGATATAATGGGAATTATAGATACTATATAATTTTAATCTTATTTATATTTTTTAAAGGAAAAAATATGACTGCAAAAAATTTATATTTTGGAGAAGAGGCGAGAAATAGGCTTATATCTGGAGTAAACATGTTAGCTAATGCTGTTCAAGTAACTTTAGGGCCTAGAGGTCGCTGTGTTGTAATAGAAAAATCATTTGGTTCTCCTGTTGTTACTAAAGATGGAGTAACTGTAGCTAAAGAAATAGAATTATCAGATAAAATTGCTAATATTGGTGCTCAAATGTTGAAGGAAGTGGCTTCTCAAACATCTGATATTGCAGGAGATGGCACAACAACAGCTACTATTTTAGCAAGAAATATGATTATTGAAGGAAATAAATGTGTTGTTTCTGGAATGAATCCTATGGATTTAAAAAGAGGCATGGATAAGGCTTTATCTTTGTCTATAATTGAATTGGCAAAAATGTCAGTTCCATGTAATGATGATAAATCTATAGCTCAAGTGGGAACTATTTCTGCAAATTCTGATTTAAAAATAGGGCAACTTATATCAGATGCTATGTCTAAAGTTGGAAAAGATGGTGTTATTACTGTTGAAGATGGAAATGGATTAGAAGATGAGTTGGAAGTTGTTGAAGGTATGCAATTTGATAGAGGGTATATATCTCCTTATTTTGTTAATAATCAACAAACAATGGTAACAGAATTAGAAAATCCTTTAATACTATTAGTTGAAAAAAAAATTAATAATATAAGAGATATGATTTCTATATTGGAATCTGTTGCTAAATCAGGTAGACCTCTTTTTATAGTTGCTGAAGATATTGAAGGAGAAGCTTTAGCTACTTTAGTTGTTAATAATATGCGTGGTATTGTAAAAGTTTGTGCTGTTAAAGCTCCTGGATTTGGAGATAGAAGGAAAGCCATATTAGAAGATATTGCTATATTAACGAATGCTAAAGTTATAACTGAAGATATTGGATTAACATTAGAAACGGCTCAAATAGATGATTTAGGATCTTCTAAAAAAGTAAGAATTACTAAAGATAATACTACTATTATTGATGGAGAAGGGTCTAGTGTAGAAATAGAAGATAGAATTATTAATTTAAAATCTCAATTGGATGATTTAACATCTGATTATGATAAAGAAAAGTTGCAAGAACGTATAGCAAAATTATCTGGTGGAGTTGCAGTAATTAAAGTTGGTGGCGCTACAGAAATATCTATGAAGGAAAAAAAAGCTCGTGTTGAGGATGCTTTACATGCAACAAGAGCTGCTGTTGAAGAAGGAGTTTTACCTGGTGGAGGAGTTGCTTTAATAAGGCTTATTAATAAACTTAAAGAATTAAAAGGCGAAAATGATGATCAAAATCAGGGAATTAATATTTTTATAAAATCTTTAGATACTCCTTTAAAAAATATTGTTCTAAATTGTGGCGAAGAACCTGCTGTTATAATAGATAAAGTTAAAAATGGAATTGGAAATTTTGGTTTTGATGCTTATAAAAAAGAATATGGAGATATGGTAAAACTTGGAATTTTAGATCCAACTAAAGTTACTAGAACAGCTTTACAAAATGCTACTTCTGTTGCTGGTTTGTTTTTAACTACAGAATGTGCGATAGTTGAAGTTCAAAAATCTGAAAAAGATTCTGGAATTAATTCTGATATGAATGGTATGCCAGGTAATTTTGGTAGTGGAATGTCTGGTATGTAATAATTTATATTATGTATTTTTTATATATATTTTTTTTTATAAAAAATACATAATATAAATAAAAATTAATTAATCATTTTTTAAATTTATTATATTAATTGTATATATTTTTTTTTTAGGTGTTTTTATGTTTCGTTTTATTTTTGTTTTTTTATTTTTTATATTTTTTAATAATGTTTGTATATCTTTTTCTAAAAATTCATTTTATTTTGGTATTGAAGGAAGTTCTGTAAGAAATTATTTTGAAATTGATTTGTTACCTGTTAATTTTATGTCATGTAATTTGTTGTTCTTAGATAAATATAAAAATGATAAAAATATTTTAAATCAAAAAACTTTTAATGTGACAAAATATTTCCTTAATTATTTAAAAGAAATAAAAACTAGTGATTTTTCTTTTATAAAAGGTGGTTCTTTTTTTATAGGATATCAAATTAATGATTATTTAAGTTTAAATTTTGGAAAAGGTTATTTTTTTTATGATATAAATATAAGAATGAATAATTTTAATGAATTATTTAAAAATCAATTGATAAAAAATTCTATTGGGAAATATAGATGTAGTTCTGAATGTAAATGGGTTGATTTATTTAAATTTTTTGAAATAGAAAAAAAATTATTTTTTTTATTTTCTTTTGGATTTGATTTTTCTGAAACTGAATTTAAGTTTTTTTCTAATGAAATATATGATTCTTATAAAATTTCTGTAATAGAACAAAAAAAGTTTAATATAAAGGTATTTGATTCTTATAATTTATCAAAAAAAAAAAAAATAACTGAAAATGATTTGAAAAATCATACTATTTTATATAAAAAAAATAAAAAAATTGATTTAAAAGAAAAAAATATAAATTGTTACAAAATTTGTTTAGATCATTTGTTAGGTATGAATTTTTCTTCTAATAGAAAAGGTATTAGAATAGGATTTGGAACGAGTTTAGTTATTACTTCTAATTTATGTATAAATTTTTTGTTTAAATATCATTTTTTTATTAATAATTTTAATAATATTAAAATTTTAAGTGAAAAATCTATTAGTACAAATTTTAATTTTGTTTATAAAATATAATTTATTTTATACTTTTTTTCATTGATTCGAAAAATATATTATTTGTTTTAGAATTTTTTATATGTTCTATTAAAAATTCTATAGCGCCACAATCATCCATTGGAGTTAATAGTTTTCTTAATATCCATATTTTTTTTAACATTGATGTGGGTATTAATAATTCTTCTCTTCTTGTTCCTGATCTTGCTACATTTATTGATGGATATATTCTTTTTTCTGATATTTTTCTGTCTAAATGAATTTCTGAATTGCCAGTTCCCTTGAATTCTTCAAATATTATTTCATCCATTTTTGAACCAGTGTCTATTAATGCTGTTGCTATAATTGTTAAACTTCCTTTTTCTTCTATATTTCTTGCTGCGCCAAAAAATCTTTTTGGCCTTTGTAAAGCATTTGAGTCTACCCCACCTGTTAAAACTTTTCCTGAAGTTGGTAGAATTGTGTTATATGCACGAGCTAATCTTGTTATTGAATCTAATAATATTATTACATCTTTTTTATTTTCAACTAATCTTTTTGCTCTTTCTATTACCATTTCTGCTACTTGAACGTGTCTACTTGCATGTTCATCAAACGTGCTTGCTATAACTTCTCCTTTTACTGATCTTTTCATTTCAGTTACTTCTTCAGGTCTTTCGTCTATTAATAAAACTATTAATTTTGCTTCTGGGTAATTTATTGATAAAGAGTGTGCAATATTTTGTAACATTACTGTTTTTCCAGCCTTAGGTGGTGATACTAATAATGCTCTTTGTCCTTTTCCTATTGGCGAAATTATATCTATTATTCTTGATGTAATATCGTCATTACTTCCGTTACCTATTTCTAATACAAATTTTATATTTGTATGAAGAGGAGTTAAATTTTCAAAATTTGTTTTATTTTTTATTTTTTCTGGAGATATTTCATTTATTGTTGTTATTTTTAATAAAGAAAAGTATTTTTCATATTCTTTTGGTGGTCTTATTTTTCCTAAAATTTCATCACCTGTTCTTAAGTTATAATATTTTATTTGATTGGGAGAAACATAAATATCGTCATGCCCGGCTAAATATGAACTTGATGGTGATCTTAAAAAACCAAATCCGTCTGGTAATATTTCTAATACCCCTGAATTATATATTTCTTCACCATTTTGTAAATATTTTTTTAAAATTGTAAAAATAATTTCCTGTTTTTTTGACCTCCCTATGTTATTTATTCCTATTTTTTTTGCTATTTCTGTTAATTCAGATATATTATTTTTTTTTAATTTTGTTAAAATCATATTTTTATAATTTTTTTTTTTTTGATTAATGGAATATTTTATTTTATATAAATAATTTGTATTTTGTAATATTAGTTTTTATTTTTTATTTAAATATTATTATGTTTTAGTAATTTTGCAATTTTTTTAGCAAAATATGTTATTATTGCATTACTTCCAGCTCTTTTTAAACAAATTAGGGATTCTATAATTGCTTGTTCGTCTAACCATTTATTATTAATTGCAGCCATATGCATGCTGTATTCCCCGCTTACTTGATATGAAAAAATAGGAACTTGAAATGTATTTTTTATATTATATATAATGTCTAAATAAGGCATTCCTGGTTTTATCATTATTATATCAGCTCCTTCTTTTAAATCTAAAGCTACTTCTTGTTTTGCTTCTAAAGAATTTCTTATGTCCATCTGATATGTTTTTTTTGATAAATTTGTTTTTTTTGTATTTATTGCTTCTCTAAAAGGAGAATAATAATTTGAAGCGTATTTTGCAGAATATGATAATATCATTGTATTTTTAAAGTTGTTTTTTTCTAATTCTTTTCTTATAGATTTTATTCTTCCATCCATCATATCTGAAGGAGCAATTATATCAGCTCCTGCTTTAGCATGTGATAATGCTTGTTTTTTTAATATTTTAATTGTTTCGTCATTTAATATATTATTAAATTGATCCAATATTCCATCATGTCCATGAATTGTATAAGGATCTAATGCTACGTCGCTTATTATTCCAATATTAGAATATTTTTTTTTTATTTCTTTTATGCATGTTTGAACCAACCCGTTATCATTATAGGATTCTTTTGCATCATTTGTTTTTTTATTTTCTTTTATACAGGGAAATAAAATTATATAATGTATTCCTAAATCTATTAATTCTGAAATTTCTTTTATTATTAAATCTATAGATAATCTATAAATTTCAGGCATTGAATCAATTTTTTCAAATTTATTATTTCCTTCAATTATAAAAAATGGTTGTATTAAATCTTTTGATAATAGAATTGTTTCAGAAAATAAATTTCTAGTAAAATAATTTATTCTTTTTCTTCTCATTCTATTATATGGAAATTTTCCGTATATCATATTTTTAGTTATATAAATTTATTTTATTTTGTAAAATTTTTAAAGAATTTTTTTCTAATTGCCTTATTCTTTCTATTGATACATTTTGGTCTATAGATAATTCTTTTAATGTTTTTTTATTTTTTGATAACCATCTTTTTTTGATTATAGTTTTACATTTTGTATTTAAATTTTCTATAAATTTTTTTAAATCTATTGTTAATTTTTTATAAAAATTTATATTTTCTATTATTAAAAATGGATTATTTGTTTCATCATTGTTTAATTTTTTATTAATGCAATTGTTATATATATTTATACTTAAATCTTTGTTTGATAATTTTTGATCCATATATATTATATCTTTTATTTTTATATTAGTTTCGTCAGATAATTTTTTTATATTTTTAAATGAGAGTAAATTCATATTTTTTTTAATATTTTTTAAATTGAAGAATAATTTTCTTTGAGATTTAGTTGTAGCTATTTTTACTAATCTTAAGTTTTTTATTATATATTCATTCATTTCTGATTTTATCCAATGAATTGCAAAAGATAAAATTTTAATTCCTTTTTTTGGATTAAATTTTTTAACAGCTTTCATTAATCCTAAAGTTCCTTCTTGTATTAGTTCTGATATATTTAATCCATATCCTACATATTTTTTAGCTATTTTTATTACATATTTTAAATTTGAAGTTACTAATTTTTTAGCTGAAAAGAGATCATTTTTTATATATAAATTTATAGATAATTCTTTTTCTTTTTGTATATTTTTCATATAAATAAATTTTTCGTTTTTTGTTTTTAAATAAAAATTTTTTATATTATATAATTCATACTTGTTCATTTTTTATTTTATTTATATAAATTTTATTAAAATTATATTCTTTTTTTTTTTTTTGTCAATATTTTATTTATTCTTATAATTTAATTATTTATTTATTTTATTTTCATTATTATTAATGATAAAATAAAATAAAATTTTTTTATTTATGAGGTTTTATGATAAATAAATTATTTTTATTTTTTTTTTTTTTTCTATGAAACTTTTTTGTAATGATATAAAACAAGATTTAAAAATTAATTTTTTATCTACTATTGATTATACAATATTTAGTGGATCATCTATAGATAAAGATAAACAATTTCAAAATGGATTTAAAATTCAAAAAATTATATTTTCTGTTAATTTTAAAGATAAAGATTTTTTATACAATATAGGTTTTAAAATGTTAAATAATACCTGTATATGTTTAGATAAAATTTATGTTAGTTATTTTAAAAATGTTGATAATATTATATTTTCTATAGGACAAATAGAATCTTCTTTTGGTTTAGAAAATGTAAGTAATAATATTTTTTTATATAAAAGTATGGGAACGGAATCTTTATCTCCTGATGTTGGAATTGGATTTAAGTTTGATAAATGGAAAGATAAATATACATTTAATATATCTATAAATCAATTAAAGCAAGGTGATTATCCTAAATTATCATCATTAAAAAATGAATTTTTATATTCTAATAAATCAGATTATTGGATTTTGTCTACAAGATTTTCTTATAGACCTATAATAAATATTTTAAATATTTTACAAGTAGGTTTTTCTTTTCATTATGAAATTAATTATGGTTCTTATTTAAGATATAAAATATTTCCAGAGGCAAAAAGTAGAAAAACAATTTCTGTTTTAGATACAAATTTTTTAAATATAAATAGATTACTTAAATCTAAATATAGATATAGTATGGAATTTGATTTTTTTTTTCAAAGTGGTTCTTTTTTAGGAAATTTTGAATTACATTCTTCTTTTATAAAAAATAATATTGAGGAAATATTTAATTATTTAGCTTTTTATATTCAATTTTCTTATATTTTAACAGGACAAAAACGTGAATTTATCAATAAATATGGAGGATTTGGGGATATTTTTTTAAATAATTTTATTTCTAATATTTGTGAAATAGCTTTTAGGTATAGTTTTTTTAATTTAGAAAGTGGTAATTTTATTACTACAGGATTTTCATGTAATAAAACTTTAGGATTTAATTTATATATTAATAAAAATATAAGTTTTTTTATTAATTATATTTTTTCTAATCAAAGCCCTAGTATAAATTCTGGATTTGATTATATAAAAAGAAAATTACATATAATAAGTACAAGAATTCAATTTAAATATTAAAATAATTAATAAAAAAATAATTTAAATTATTTTTTTATTAATTATTTTTATATTTATTATTTTTTTTAGTAAAAAAATTTGATGTCATTAAAAAATATAATATATAAAATATTATTAATAATATTATTATAAAAAACCATAATGGAATTTGTATATTCCATTGAGAAAAATTTATAAATATATAATCAGTTTTTTTATAAAAAAAAGTTCCTAAAATTGTTGATAATATTAAAATTAATATACAATTGAAAAAAGACATTTTTTTTTACCTATTTTGTTGTAATGAAGTTATTATTTTTATAATATTTTTTATTCCAATATCTGGAGTTTGTATAAAATTTTTTTTTAAAGAATTTAATTTTGTTTTAAATTTTTTAAATTTTAATATATTTGATGGAAAATATGTGTTTAATATATTTTCAATATTTATAATAGATTTATTGTAAATTTCTTTATTATTATTTATAGTTGCTAATTTTATTTCTTCTAATAAGAAATAAATTTGTAAAAATAAGTTTTGTGGAGGTAAAATTACAGTTTTTATTTCTTTATATGATAAATTTCTATTTATTATTATTAAATCTGATATATCATTAGTTATATCTTTAAATATATTTGATAATGAGTAATTTTGATTTTTTATTTTAAATTTTGGAGATATATCTTTTAATAAATTTTCATTTTTATAATTTATATTATAATATATTAGATTTGGTAAAGAATCTATTAAATTATTTATAATACTCCATATATTGTCATTGTTAGATTTATTTGATAATTTTATTTTTTCATATATATTTTGTATTTTTTTAGATAATTCTGTTAAATTTAGTTTGTTTATTGACATTAATTTATGTTCTACTCTATTTAATAATATAGAAGTTTCTTGAGAATTATTTAAATTTGAAAAGTATATGTCTGCAAATCTTAATAACCATTCTATTTCTATTAGTGTATCATTTGTATTTTGTTTTATTATATTAGAATTATGTTTTATATATTGTAATGTATTATATATATTCGCTATTTTTATATTATTTATTTGAATATTATATGTTAAATTATAAAGTAATTTTTTTATTATATTATATGAGTTGTTATTTTGATTTAAATTTTTTGTTATTTTTGTTATATTTTTAAATATGATATTTTTTTGATTTGATAATTCTATTTGAAATTTATTTTGAATGATTTTATTTATATAAGTTGTATGTCCTATTATTCCTATAAGGATTAAGGATATACTAACAATTAATATTAATATTATGTTATATATATTGTATTTTTTTGTGTTTGTATAATTATTTGTCAT
Organism: Candidatus Azosocius aquiferis; assembly: GCA_043390185.1. Lineage (GTDB taxonomy): Bacteria > Pseudomonadota > Gammaproteobacteria > UBA6186 > Azoamicaceae > Azosocius > Azosocius aquiferis. Next base: position 36,085 of record DAWERO010000001.1, read on the forward strand.
AAAAAGGTCTCAAGTTGTTTTTTATTGTTTTTGCTCTAGAAATAATGATTTTATTATTTTGTCCCATTGATATATATATATTTTTAAAGCCTAAACGTAATGCATAATAACGAATGCGATTACTCGTAACTAATAAATTAATTTTTCTCATTAAAATAATAGCATTTATACCTAAAAATTCCATTACATTTTTTAAAATAGATGTACTTGTTATAATTATTATATTTATATTTTGATATTTTATTATTTTATATAATTTTTTTATATTTTTAAATATTTTTTTTGTAAAATATAATTTTTTTTCTAAATATATATTTTTTTTAATGAGTATATTTTTAATTAAATTTCTTCCTTGTGTACTTTTGAAAAATATAAATTTTTTTATTTTTATATTTTTTATTATTTTTGTTATTATTTCACTATTTGTAATATTTTTTTTTGAAAACATTATTTTTTTAATTCCAAAATTTATTAATGTTTTAGCTGTATTTTTTCCTATTGTTAAACATTTTATTTTATATTTATATTTTTTTATATTTTTTAGCATTATTCTTATTGATATTTTACTTGTAAATATTAATATTGTTTTTTTTTTAATTTTATTAATTTTAATTTTTTTTTTTATTGTTTTTATTATTGGAAAAATTATTATTTTTATAATATTTATTTTTTTATTTATGTTTAAACTATTATCAATAGGTCTTGTCATTAAAATATTTTTTTTTTTATTTTTTTGTTTATCATTTTATATCCTTTTATTATTATGTTTTGAGATGTTATTATTCCTATTATTTTATATAAATTAATAATTGAATTATTTGATGATTTTATAATTGTTTTACCATTATATGATAAAATTATTGTATTTAAAAAAATATAATTTTTATTTATTTTTGAAATTGCTCCAATTGGAGATTGGCAATTGCCATAAAGAATTTTACTTATATATCTTTCTGTATATATGCATTTATATGTTTTTTTACAATTTAATTTTATTATTTTGTTATATATTTTATTATTTTTTTTTATTTCTATTCCTATAGTTCCTTGTCCTATAGCTGGTATCATATCATTTATATTTATATATGATTTTAAATATTTATATAGTTTTAGTCTTATAATTCCTGCTGCAGATAGCAATATAGAATCAAATTTATTTTCTATCAATTTTATAATTCTTGAATCTATATTTCCTCTTAATGGAATTATATTTAAGTCTTGTCTTTTATTTAAAATTTGTAATTTTCTTCTTAAACTTGTTGTAGCTATTATTGAAAATAATGGCATTTTATTTATGTTATTATATTTTTTTGATAAAAATGCATCTTTAAAATTATTTCTTTTTATTATTATTGGAATATATAATTTTTTTGGTAATAAATATGGAATATCTTTTATAGAATGTATAGCAATATC
>DAWERO010000001.1:42500-353051 GCA_043390185.1 Candidatus Azosocius aquiferis
GCTGTGAAGATGCAGTGTACCCGCGGCAAGACGGAAAGACCCCGTGCACCTTTACTATAACTTTATATTGAAATTTGGATGAATTTGTGTAGGATAGGTGGGAGACTTTGAAGCGCTTTCGTTAGATTGCGTGGAGTCAACCTTGAAATACCACCCTAATTTGTTTGAATTTCTAACTTTATTTCGTAATCCGGATTAAGGACAGTGTATGGTGGGTAGTTTGACTGGGGCGGTCTCCTCCTAAAGAGTAACGGAGGAGTGCGAAGGTACCCTCGACATGGTTGGAAATCATGTTATGAGTGCAAAAGCAGAAGGGTGCTTGACTGTGAGACAAACAAGTCGAACAGGAACGAAAGTTGGTTTTAGTGATCCGGTGGTTCTGTATGGAAGGGCCATCGCTCAACGAATAAAAGGTACGCCGGGGATAACAGGCTGATACCCCCCAAGAGTTCACATCGACGGGGGTGTTTGGCACCTCGATGTCGGCTCATCACATCCTGGGGCTGAAGCAGGTCCCAAGGGTATGGCTGTTCGCCATTTAAAGTGGTACGCGAGCTGGGTTTAGAACGTCGTGAGACAGTTCGGTCCCTATCTGCCGTGGGCGTTGGAAAATTGAGAGAAGCTGTTTCTAGTACGAGAGGACCGAAATGGACACACCTCTGGTGTTCCGATTGTGATGCCAATTGCATTGTCGGGTAGCTAAGTGTGGAGAGGATAACCGCTGAAAGCATCTAAGTGGGAAGCCTTACTCAAGATTAATTTTCCCAAAGCTTAAAGCTTTCTAAAGGTTTGTTGAAGACTACAACTTTGATAGGCAGGATGTGTAAGTATTGTAAAGTATTGAGCTAACCTGTACTAATTAACCGTGAGACTTGATTTTATAATTTATAATATATATTAATATTTATTTTTGTACCATATTTTTTTTTCAATTACTTGGTGGTTATAGCGTTAGTGGCCCACCCGATCCCTTCTCGAACTCGGAAGTGAAATCTAACAGCGCCGATGATAGTATAAGCTTTTTTTATGTGAAAGTAGGACGCCGCCAAGTAATTTTTTTTTTTAGATTGTAAATTTGTTAACAAAGAAAAATTTTTTCAATTTTATTAATATATAATAATTAAAAAAGTATATTCTGGCCAGAGGAGGAATTGAACCACCGACACGAGGATTTTCAGTCCTCTGCTCTACCAACTGAGCTACCTGGCCTTTCATATATATCATCATGACTTTTAAATATTGTCAAGTCGTTTAGTTTTTTTTTTTTATTTAAATTTAGAATTTATTAAATTTTGTTTTTAAGGAAAATATTTTGAAATTCATATTATGTTCTAGTTTTATTAAAAGTTATGTTTGTAGAGAAAAAAAATATATATTAAAATATAATTTAAAAATTCATTATTATTGGCAAAATTATGTATTATTAAATAATGATATAAATCCATATTTGTTATTTGATTTTCGTAATAAAATTTTTTTAGAAATTGGTTTTGGAAATGGTGATAATTTTTTTTTTTTTTAAATTTTTTTAAAAATATTAATTTTATTGGAATTGAAATCTATAAATCTGGTATATATAATGTATTATTTAAATTTCAATATTCTATATTAAATAATATTAAATTAATTTACGGAAATTTTAATTATATATTTAAAAATAATATATATAATAATAATATTGATTTAATTAAAATTTTTTATCCTGATCCTTGGGTAAAAAATAAACATTATAAAAGAAAATTAATTAATAATGATTCTATTTTGTTATTTTTTTTTATTTTAAAAAAAAAAGGTAAATTGTTTATTTTAACTGATTGTTATCAATATTCTCTTTTTATAAAAAAAATTTTTAGTAATTATTATTTTTTTATTAAACTTTATAATTGTTTTTTTGAAATTTTTCTTAATAGTAAATTTAATTATAAAAATTTATTACTTAATAAAGTTATATTTAATTTTATATATTATTTAAATAAGTTATAAAAAAATTTTTTTAATTAAAATTAAATTTTTATTTTATAATACTAAATAAATTATATTAAAAAAGATATATTTTTTATTTATTTATATGTTTTTATTTTTTGGCCAAACATTAATTATAGTTTTTATTAATGTTGCTAATGGTATTGCAAAAAAAATTCCCCAAAATCCCCATATTTTTCCAAATATTAATATTGATATTACTATTGCAATTGGATGTAAATTTATTGTTTCTGAAAATAATAGTGGCACTAAAATATATCCATCTATAGTTTGAATTATGAAATATATTATTAGTATATAAAAAAGTTGATTAGAAAAACCTAATTGAATAAATCCAACTAACATTATAGGAATTATTACTATTATAGCTCCAATTATTGGTATTAATGAAGAGATACCAACTATTATAGCTAGTATAGCTGAATAATTTAAATTATAATATGTAAACATTAAATATGTGAAAAAACTTACTATTAATATTTCTATTATTTTTCCTCTTATATAATTTCCTAATTGATTATTCATTTCTAAACATATTTTATTTAATAAATTATATTTATTTGGTATAAATTTTATAAACCAATTTATTATATTTTTATTGTCTTTTAAAAAAAAAAATACTAATAGTGGAATTAATAATAAATACATTATTAATGCAATAATCCCAGGAATAGAAGAAATTGAAATTGATAACATATTTCCTCCTAATATTTGTATATTAGGAGTTAAATGAGTTACTATTGAATTAACTTGTTCTTGAGAAAAATATGCTTGATATTGTTGTGTAAATTGTGATAAAGTATTTTTTATTTGTTGTGTCATTTGAGGTAAATCGTTAAATAAGTTTATAAATTGATTCCATAGCAATGGCATTAAAATTGTACAACATGTTATAAATATTGTTAAAAAAATAAAATATATTATCAGATATGAAATTGGTTCTGATATGTTTATTTGTTTTAGATATTTTACTCCTCCTTGTAAAAAATAAGATATTATTATACTTATTATTATTGGTGTCAAAATTGAACCAATTTTTATTATAATTAATAGTGTTGATAATATTAAAATTATTAGAATTTTTATTTCTTTATTTAAAAAATAATGAAAAAATGATTTTTTTAATATAAACATAATTTACCTTTTATATTTATTTAAGTTTAATTAAAATATACTGTTTTTGATTTTTATTCCATTGTTTTATTTTTATATTGTTGTTTTTTATAAATGTTTTTATTTCTATTATAAATAGTAAATTATCTGAAATTATTAAAATATTATCATTTTTTTTAAAAAATTTTAAAAAATTTATAATTTTAATTATTAGTTTTGAACATATATTTTTTTTAGTGTATAATTTATATATATATTTCATAATATCTTATAAATATTTTATTTATTTTACAATTTTATTTCTTTTTAATTATACAATATGTTTTTTATAAGTAAAATAATTATTTGTTATTTAATATTTTTTTTGTTTAAATTATTGTTTTTTAAATATTTTTTTGTATTTATTTTATAATTAGGTTATATTTGTTTTATTTTGGAGTATTTTTTAATGGTAATAATTAGACTTAGTCGTGGTGGGGCAAAACATCGCCCTTTTTATCGTGTTGTTGTTATAGATAGTCGTAAGGCACGAAATGGAGCTTGTATAGAAACTTTAGGTTATTTTAATCCATTATCTTCTGAAAAGGAAATAAAATTTAATGTTTATTTAGAAAGAATAAATTATTGGATAAGTGTTGGTGCTAAATTATCTGAAAGAGTTAAATATTTGTTATCAAATAAAATTCAATAATATTGTTTATGATAAATATAGGATTTTTTAATTATTTAAAAAAATCAAATGAATCTTTTTTTATTTATTCTTTTATTCATATTATTGAAAATATTTTTATTTTTCAAAATTTTATTATTAATATAAATTTTTCTTTATTTTTTTTAAATTTTAAAAAATATGCAATTTATAAAAATAGAGTATTATTGTCTTGTAATGAAATAAATAATTTATGTTTTTTTAAATCATTAATTGTGAATGTAAATTTTTTTGATTTTAAGTTTTTAAATAAAAAAAAAAACCTTTTTAATACTTATGACGTTATTAATTTTTGTGTGTATGATGTTGATAAAAATTTATTAGGAAATGTTTTTAATGTTATTTTTAATTTTAATAATATAATTTTAGAGGTATATTTTAAAGAAGAAAAAAAATTTTTTCTTTTTATAAAATATAAATATGTATTTAGTATTAATTTTTATAAAAAATTTTTAATAATAAATTAATGAAAAATATGTGGATAGGTATTATTACTTTGATTCCTGAAAATTTTATAATTTTTACAAATTATGGTATTTTAAGTAAAGCTTTGAAAAATGGAAGTTTAATTTTATCAACATTTAATCCTAAGTATTTTAAAAAAGGTTTTTTTATTGATTATAAACCATATAGTAATGTTCCTGGTGTGTTATTAAATATTGAATCTTTAAAAAATTCTATTAATTATGCTAAAATGGAATCAAATAATTTTGAAACTAAAATTATATATTTATCTCCTAAAGGAGTTATTATTAATCAAGATTTAATTATTGATATTTTATCATATAAAAGTGTTATATTTCTTTCTGGAAAATATGAAGGAATTGATGAAAGATTATTTGAATTTTTTATAGATTATGAAATTTCTATAGGAGATTTTGTTTTAACAGGAGCAGATTTTATTGTTATGTTTTTTATAGATTCTATTGTTAGATTGTTACCTAATGTTTTAGGAAATTTAAATTCTATTATCAATGATTCGTTTATAGATTTTATATTAGATTCCCCTCATTATACTAAACCTAAATTAATATATGATATGATTATACCTCAAAATTTATTGTCAGGTAATCATTTTTTTATTAATGAGTGGTTTATGAAATATAAATTAGGATGTACTTTTTTTAAAAGAAGAGATTTATTTAATAAGTTTAATTTGTCAAAAAATCAATATGTTTTATTAAGAAATTTTATATTAGAGAATAGAGAAATATTATGAATGTTATAAATTGTTTTGAAAAAGAGCAGATGTTAAAAAAAGATATACCACTTTTTTTTCCTGGAGATACTGTTGTTGTTAAAGTTAAGGTTATTGAAGGAACAAAAGTTCGTGAACAAGCTTTTGAGGGATTTGTTATTGCTAAAAGAAATAAAGGTTTTAATTCTTCTTTTATTGTTAGAAAAATATCTAATGGAGTTGGAGTTGAAAGAACTTTTCAATCTTATAGCCCTATAATAACTAATATATTAGTAAAGCGTAAAGGAAAAGTTAGAAAAGCTAAGTTATATTATATGAGAAATAAATTTGGTAAAGCTGTTAAAATAAAAGAAAAATTATTATTTAAAGAAAAAAAATGATATTTTTTAAATTTTTTTTATGAATATTAATGAATTTTTTTTTAATAGTGAAGTTTATAGACAAGAATTGAATATCAATTTAATAGCTTCAGAAAATTATAGTAGTAAAAATGTTTTATTTCATCAATCTTCATGTTTTACTAATAAATATTCTGAAGGATATTATAAAAATAGATATTATGGTGGTTGTAAATATGTTGATGAAATAGAATTTTTAGCTATAGAACGTGTTAAAAGATTATTTAATGTTAAACATGCAAATGTTCAACCTCATTCTGGTTCTCAAGCTAATTTTGCTGTTTTAAATTCTTTATGTTCTTTTGGTGATATTATTTTATGTATGAAATTGGATCATGGAGGACATTTGTCACATGGAGCTAAAATAAATTGTTCAGGAAAAATTTATTATCCTATTTATTATGGAGTAAATCATATATCTGGATGTATAGATTATGATGAAGTAAAAAGAATGGCATTAAAATATAAACCTAAAGTTATTATTGCTGGAGGTTCTGCATATTCTAGAATAATTAATTGGAGTATTTTTAAAAATATTGCTAATAACGTTAATGCTTATTTGGTAGCTGATATATCTCATTTAGCTGGATTAATAATTGCTGGATTTTATCCTTCTCCATTTAAATTTGCTGATATTGTTACAACAACAACCCATAAAACTTTGAGAGGACCTAGAGGTGGATTAATATTGACTAATAATGAAGAGTTGAAAAAAAAAATAAATTTTTCTATATTTCCAGGAAGTCAAGGAGGATCTTTAGTTAATGTTATTGCAGCTAAATCTGTATCATTTAAAGAAGCTATGTCTTATGATTTTATTCTTTATCAAAAAAAAATTTTAGATAATGCAAAATATTTTGCCAATCGTATGATGTATCATGGTTTTATGGTTTCTTCAGGTGGAACTGATACTCATTTATTTTTAATAAATTTAAAAAATAAAGGTGTAACAGGCAAATATTTTGAATATTTTTGTGAAAAAGTTAATATTATTTTTAATAAAAATTGCATTTCAAATGATTTTTGTTCTTCTAGTATAGCCAGTGGAATTAGAATTGGTACTTCTTCTATTACATCTAGAGGTTTTAAAGAAACAGAAATTCTTTATTTAAGTAATTGGATGGCTAAAATTATTAATTTTTCTAATAGTTTTAATGATAAAAAAATATTGTATAAAATAAAATCTGATGTTTTGAATTTGTGTAAATCTTTTCCTATATATATTTTTTAAGTTATATTATGAAAAAAAATTTATTTAAAAAAAGAAAAAAAGCTAAAATATATGTTTTACAATGCATGTATTCTTTATTTTTTAATGATATTGATTTTAATAAAATAAAATATAATTTATTATTAAATAAAAATTTCAATAAAATAGATATTAATTATTTTAATAAATTGTTTAATGGAATTATAAAGGAATTGAATTTAATAGATAGGTATATATTTTTATATGGTCGTAAAAAAATTGTTGATATTGATGTTATAGAATTAAATATTGTTAGAATTGCTGTTTTTGAATTTATATTTTGTTCTTTTATTCCTTATAAAATTGTTTTGAGTGAAGCTTTGTTTTTATCTAAAATGTTTGGATCTAATTTTGGATATTCATTTGTTAATGGTGTATTAAATTCTTTAGTTCATGAAATAAAATTTTTTTATAAAAAAAATATATAATCTTATTTATTAGAAATTAATTTTTTTTATAAAAATTAATATTATATTATTGAAATAAAATTTATTTATTCTTATAATTAATGATAATTTTTTTGCTGATGTAGCTTAGTTGGTAGAGCAGCTGATTTGTAATTAGCAGGTCGTAGGTTCAAATCCTATCATCAGCTATATGTGTTTTTTAAATTTATTTGGAGGGGTGCCCGAGTGGTTAAAGGGAGCAGACTGTAAATCTGCCGACGATGTCTACGTAGGTTCGAATCCTACCTCCTTCATTTTATTGCGGGTGTAGTTCAAAGGCAGAACTTCAGCCTTCCAAGTTGATAGTGTGGGTTCGATTCCCATCACCCGCTTTTTTTTTGCCCATATAGCTTAGTGGTAGAGCACTTCCTTGGTAAGGAAGAGGTCGCTGGTTCAATTCCAGTTGTGGGCTTTATTTTTTTTCATTTAAATATATTTTAAAAAAAATATTGTTTTTATTTTGATATTATTATATTATATATTGATTTTTGTTTAATTTTTTTTATTGAAGTTTATTTCAATAGGTCAGTAGCTCAATTGGCAGAGTAGCGGTCTCCAAAACCGTTGGTTGGGGGTTCAAGTCCCTTCTGGCCTGTTTTAAAAGGTGTATTGTGTGTTTATTGATTTTAAAAAAATGAAATTTAGTCAATCCATTTTGTGGATTTTTATTTTTTTTTTTGTTTTTATTGCGTTATTTGGTTTTTATTATTTTAATACTAAAATTTTGATTGTTCGTTATTCTTTTTTTTTCTTTTTTTTGTTTGTTTCTTTTTTATTGTTTTTTAAAACATCTATTGGAATTATTTGTCATACATATTATAATGAAGCTAAAATAGAATTTAAAAAAATAGTTTGGCCTTCTAGGCGTGAAGTTGTTACATTTACGTTAATTATTTTTTTAGTAATTTTTCTTTCTTGTATTTTTTTAGGATTTGTTGATTTTTTATTAACAAAAATTGTTTTTAAAATAATAAATTAATATGGAGTTTTTAATTTGTTTAAATATTGGTATGTTGTACAGGTTTATTCTGGTTTTGAATTTAAAGTTAAATATGTATTGGAAAAAAAAATATTTGAAGAAGGATTTGAAAATATGTTTGGAAAAATTTTAATTCCTACTGAGGAAGTTATGGAAATGAAATTTGGTAAAAAAAAAAAAAGTGAAAGAAAATTTTTTCCTGGTTATATTTTAGTTGAAATGAATTTAACAGAAAAGCTTTGGCATTTTGTTAGAAATATTCCTAAAGTTTTAGGATTTATTGGTAATAATTCAGGTAGCCCTTTACCATTGACTAAGTTAGAAATAGAAAATATTTTAAATAAGTTAAGAGAAGGATATGAGTGTCCAAAACCTAAAATTTTATTTGAGCCTGGAGAATTTGTTAGAGTCATAGACGGTCCATTTACTGATTTTAATGGTACTGTTGAAGATGTTAATTATGAAAAAAATCGTTTATGTGTTGCTGTATTGATTTTTGGAAGATCAACTCCTGTTGATTTGAAATTTTCTCAAGTTGAAAAATATTAAATATTTTTTATTTTAAGAGGTATAAATAAGTGGCAAAAAAAAAAATAGTTGAATCTTATATTAAATTACAAGTTAAAGCATGTTTAGCTAACCCTAGCCCTCCTATAGGTCCTGCTTTAGGATCTAAAGGTTTAAATATAATGGAATTTTGTAAGGAATTTAATGCAAGAACTGAGTTAATGAAAGATATTGAAAAAGGTACTCCTTTATCTGTTGTTATTACTGTTTATAAAGATAAATCTTTTGATTTTTTAATTAAAACTCCTCCTGTTTCTATTTTATTAAAAAAATTTGCAAAAATTTCTAAAGGTAGTAGTGAAACTAATAAAAATAAAGTTGGTTCAGTTACAAAAGATGATGTTATTGAAATTATAAGAATTAAAGGAGATGATTTAACTTCTTCTTCTTTGGAGGCTGGTTTTAATACTGTTAAAGGTACAGCTTTTAGTATGGGAATAATTGTTAAGGATCATAATTAATATGTCTTTTATTTCGAAAAAAAAAAAATTAATTTTAAAATCTATAAATAAAAATAATTTATATAATTTTAATGAAGCTTATTTGTTATTAAAAAATTTACCTTTAGCTAAATTTAAAAATTCTTTTGAAAGCGTTGATGTTTCTATTAATCTTGGTATAGATGTTAAAAAACAAGAACAAAATATAAGAAGTTCTGTTGTTTTACCTAATGGAATTGGAAAATTTATTAAAGTGGCTGTTTTTTCAGATAATGATAAAGATAGTTTTTTATCAGCTGGTGCTGATATTGTTGGAACAGATATTTTATTTGATCAAATAAGTCAAGGTAATATTAATTTTGATGTTATAATATCTGATCCTGAATCTATGAAAACTATTAGTAAATTGGGGCCTATATTGGGGCCTAGAGGGCTTATGCCAAATCCTAAAGATGGGACTGTTACTAAAGATTTGTTGTCTTGTGTAAAAAGAATAAAATTAGGACAAGTTATGTATAAAACTGATAAGTATGGAATTATTCATTCTTCTGTTGGAAGAATTAATTTTTATAATGATAAAATAAAAGAAAACATTGAAGCTTTATTAAGTTCTATTAAAAAAAATAAACCATCTACATCTAAAGGCATTTATATAAAAAAAATATCTTTATCTACTACTATGGGCCCTGGTTTATTTATTGATTTATCAAGTTTTGTTTATTAAATTTATGTAAATAATAAAAATATAATTTATTTTTTATTTTGTTTTATGTTGTAATTTTATATAGGATTATAAATGGTTGTTAAATTGAATAGCAAGAAAAAAGTTGTTTTAGAAATACGTAAATTATTAGAATTTTCTATATGTGTTATAGTTATTGATTATCGTGGATTAAAATCTGTTCAAATGATGGAAATTAGACGTAAATCTCGTGGATTAAATGTTAAATTTAGCGTTGTTAGAAATACTTTAGCAAGGCTTGCTTTAAAAAATACAAATTATGAATCATTAATTGATGTTTTATATGGACCAGTTTTACTTGTTTTTTCTTATGATGAACCTTGTAATATTGGTAAATTATTGTATGATTTTTCTAATAAAAATAATTTTAAATTGAATGTTAAAGCTTTTTCTTTTGCATCTGGTGATGTTGATATTTCTGGTTTGGAAAAACTTGTTTCTTTACCAACTTATAAAGAATCTATTTTAAAATTAATATTTGTTATGAATTTTCCTTTAAAAAGATTGATTTGTATTATGTTGGAACCTTATATTAAATTAATTAAATTATTTAATTTGATATCTGTTTTAAAAAAAATGTAAATGTTTTTATTTTTTTTTTTTAATTTTAAAATAAGTAGGAGTTAATAATGTCTATTTCAAAAAATGATATACTTGAAGCTATAGGAAAAATGAATGTTCTTGAAATTATGGAACTTATCAAATTGATGGAAGAAAAATTTAATGTATCAGCTGCGAATTTTAATTTAGAAAAGCCTAAAGTTGCATCTATAAATGAGAATGATAATGTTGTTGAAAAAACAGAATTTACTGTTTTTATGACTGGATATGGCGGAGATAATAAAGTTTCTGTTATTAAAGCTATAAGAAGTATAACTTCTTTAGGTTTGAAAGAAGCTAAAACTTTAACTGAAAGTGTACCAGTTAATGTTAAAGAAAATGTAACAAAAAAAGAAGCTGAAGATGTGAAAAAAATTCTTGAAGATGCTGGAGCTGTTGTTGAAATACGATAAAATTTTTTTAATATGATATTGTTTATGACAGTATCGTATTATTATTTATTTTATTATAATTTATTTTAAAATGATTTTTATTATGAGGTGACTAGATGGTTTATATAGATGCCGCTACCATTTCTTTTGCTGAAAAAAAAAGAATACGCGCAAATTATAGTGAATATGAAGAAATTATAAAAATTCCTCCTTTACTTGAAATACAAATAGAATCTTATAAAAAATTTTTATATTCTACTTTTGATAATTTAGATAAAAAATATGATAATTATGATTTAAAAAGTGCATTTAATTCTGTTTTTCCTATTTTTAGTTATACAGGATTTTCTTCTTTAGAGTATATTGATTATGAGTTTGGAAAAAGTGAATTTGATGTTGATGAATGTAGAATAAAAGGGTTAACTTATTCTATTCCTATTAAAATTGTTATTAAAGTAATAATATATGATAAAGATTATTTATTAGAGAAAGTTGAAAAAAATTCTAAAGAGCAAAAAGTATATATTTGTGATATTCCTCTTATGACAGAAAAGGGAACTTTTGTTATTAATGGTATTGAAAGAGTTATTGTTTCTCAATTACATCGTGCTCCTGGAGTGTTTTTTGAACATGACAAAGGAAAAGGACATTCATCTGGAAAATTATTATATTCTGCTAGAATTATTCCTTATAGAGGTTCATGGCTTGATATAGAATTTGATATCAAAGATATTCTTTTTATTAGAATTGATAGAAAAAAAAAAATACCTGCTAGTATATTACTTAAAGCATTAGGAATGACAACTGAAAATATTTTGGATATATTTGTAAAAAGTACTATTTTTTATTTAAAAGATGGTCAATTTTATTTGCAAATTGATTTTGAACAGTTACGTGGTACTATATCTATGTTTGATATTAAATTACTTGATGATGTTTTAGTTAAAATGGGTCGTTGTATTTCAATAAAACATTTGCAAAAATTGCAAGATAATCATATTTATGAAATTCTTGTCCCTAATGATTATATTATTGGAAAAATTTTATCTAAAAATGTTTTTGATGATAATGGAAATTTAATAATTAATTCTAATACAAAAATTACTGATGAAAAATTAAGAATAATTTTAGCAAAAAATATTTCTGTTTTTTATACTATACATACTGCAGATATTGATAATAGATCTTATATATCTGATACTTTATCTGTTGATGAAGTAGATTCACAATTAGAAGCTTTGTTAGAAATATATAAAGTCATTCGTCCAGGAGAACCTCCAAATAAAGAATCTGCAGAAAGATTATTTAATAATTTATTTTTTAATTCTTCTAGATATGATTTATCTTCAGTTGGAAGAATGAAATTTAATCTTAGAGTTAAAAATGAAAATATTGTTAATTCTTCAGTATTATTGAAAGATGATATTATTTTAGTTTTTAAACTTCTAATTTTAATTAAAGATGGAAAAGGGGAAATTGATGATATTGATCATTTAGGAAATAGGCGTGTTAAAACTGTAGGGGAAATGACAGAAAATCATTTTCGTATTGGCCTTATACGTATGGAAAAAACTATAAAAGAGAAGCTTTCTTTAATAGAGGATATAGAAAATGGGATTTTACAAGATATAATAAATGCTAGTCCATTAATATGTTCAATTAAAGAATTTTTTGCTTCTAGTCAATTATCTCAATTTATGGATCAAAATAATCCATTATCTGAAATAACTCATAAAAGGCGTATATCTGCTTTAGGTCCTGGTGGGTTAACTCGTGAAAGAGCTAGTTTTGAAGTTAGGGATGTTCATAATACACATTATGGAAGAATATGCCCTATAGAAACACCTGAAGGTCCTAATATTGGATTGATAAATTCTTTAGCTATATATTCTAGAATTAATAATTATGGTTTTTTAGAAACTCCTTATAGAAAAATAATGAATTGTTATGTTATTGATGAAATTTGTTATTTATCTGCTATAGAAGAAGGAAATTATGTTATAGCACAAGCTAATGTTTTATTAGATTTAAATAAAAAAATAAAAGAAAATTTAATTTTATGTAGAAATAAAGGTGAATTTATATATTTACCTTCTGAAAAAGTTAATTATATGGATGTTTCTTCTAAGCAAATTGTTTCTATTGCTGCTGCTTTAATACCTTTTTTAGAACATGATGATGCTAATAGAGCTTTAATGGGATCTAATATGCAAAGGCAGGCTGTTCCTTTAATTTGTAATGAAAAACCATTAGTTGGCACTGGCATGGAAAGAGTTGTTGCTGTTGATTCAGGGGTTACTGTTATAGCAAAGCGTGGAGGAAAGGTTAATTTTGTTGATGCTTTTCGTATAGTTATTAGAGTTAATGATTTTGAAACTTTTTCTGGAGAAATAGGAGTAGATATATATAATTTAATTAAATATGAAAAATCTAATCAAAATACTTGTATGAATCAAAAGCCTATAGTTTATTCTGGTGATATTATAAATAAAGGAGATGTTTTAGCCGATGGTACTTCAACTGATTTAGGAGAATTATCTTTAGGACAGAATGTTTTAGTTGCTTTTCTTCCATGGAATGGGTATAACTTTGAAGATTCCATTATAATTTCTGAAAAATTGGTTGAAAATAATAAATTTACAAGTATATATATTGAAGAATTGATTTGTATAGCTAGAGATACAAAACTTGGTATGGAAGATATTACTTCTGATATACCTAATGTATTAAGTTATTCTTTAAGAAATCTTGATGATTCTGGAGTAATTTATGTTGGAGCAAATGTTAAACCTGGAGATATTTTAGTTGGTAAAATTACTCCTAAAGGAGAAGTTCAATTAACTCCTGAAGAAAAATTGTTACGTGCTATTTTTGGAGAAAAAGCTTCTGACGTAAAAGATACTTCGTTGAAAGTACCTTCTGGTATTAATGGAATTGTTATTGATGTACAAATTTTTATTAGAGATGGTGTAAAAAAAGATTCTAGATATTTATCTATAAAAGAATTGGAATTTGAAAAAATAAAAAAAAATTTAAATGATGAATTAAAAGTTAAAATTAATGATATATATGAAAGAATTTATTTGTTATTATTAAATAAAGAATTAAATAATTTTGAAATTGTTACAGAGGTTTATTTGAAATTTTTATCAAGAGATAAATGGTTGAATTTAATTTTTAAAGATGATTTTATTAATAATCAATTGAAAGTTATTTTGGAGCAATTAAAAGATATTTATAATCAGCATAATTTAAATTTGTCTTTAAAATATACAAAAATATGTGAATATGATGATTTGGCTCCAGGAGTCTTAAAAATTATTAAAATTTTTTTAGCTGTTAAAAGAAGAATTCAATCTGGTGATAAGATGTCAGGAAGACATGGTAATAAAGGTGTTATATCTAAAGTTGTACCTGTTGAAAGTATGCCTTATTTGTATGATGGTACTCCTATTGATATGATTCTTAATCCATTAGGGGTTCCTTCTAGAATGAATGTTGGACAAGTTTTAGAAGCACATTTAGGTTTGGCTGCTAAAAATTTAGGAATTAAACTTTGTAAATTGATAGAAAATAATAGTAATAGAGATGAGATAATTAATTTTTTAGAAAATATTTATAATAAATCATATTTAGATTGTTATAATCAAGCAAAAATTTTTGATTTTAAAAATTTAAGTTCTAAAGAATTATTGGTTTTAGTAAATAATTTAAAAGATGGAATACCAATGGCAACTCCTGTTTTTGATGGTATATCTGAAAAAAAAATTAAACAATTATTAAAATTTTCAGATATTCAAGAATCTGGTCAAGTTGTTTTATATGATGGGCAAACTGGACGTAAATTTGATAGACCAGTAACTATAGGTTATGTGTATATGTTAAAATTAAATCATTTAGTGGATGATAAACTTCATGCAAGATCTACAGGATCTTATAGTTTAATTACACAACAACCTTTAGGAGGGAAAGCACAATTTGGTGGACAAAGGTTTGGAGAAATGGAAGTTTGGGCCTTAGAAGCTTATGGGGCAGCATATACTTTACAAGAAATGTTAACTGTTAAATCAGATGATATTGAAGGTAGAACAAAAATATATAAAAATATTGTTGATGGAAAACAAGATATGGAAGCAGGAACTCCTGAATCTTTTAATGTGTTAATTAAAGAGATATGTGCTTTGGGTTTAAATATAGAATTAGAGCAAGATTAAGTTTAGGAGTTATGTTTTGGATAAAATACGTAATTTATTAGAAAATAAAATTGAACATTCTGATATATCTGGAGTTTCTTTTGGTTTAGCATCGCCTGAATTAATAGAATCACGTTCTTATGGGCAGGTAAAAAAACCAGAAACTATAAATTATAGAACTTTTAAACCTGAGAGAGATGGGTTATTTTGTGCTAAAATTTTTGGTCCAATAAAAGATTATGAGTGTTTGTGTGGTAAGTATAAAAGATTAAAACATAGAGGTATTATATGTGAAAAATGTGGTGTAGAAGTTACTTTGTCTTGTGTTCGACGTAAAAGAATGGGGCATATTGATTTAGCTACTTCAGTTGCTCATATATGGTTCTTAAAATCTTTACCTTCTAGAATCGGTTTATTGTTAGGAATGGCTCTTAGAGATGTTGAAAAAATTTTATATTTTGAACTTTATGTTGTTATAGATCCTGGTATGACAGTTTTAGATAAAGGTATGTTATTAACTGAAGAAGATTATTTAGAAGCTTTTGAGCAATATGGTGATGAATTTAATGCACAAATGGGGGCTGAAGCTATTAAACAATTGTTATCCATTTTAGATTTGCAGGAAGAAGCAAGATATTTAAAAGAAGAAATTATAATTACTTCTTCTGAAACTAAAATAAAAAAATTACAAAAAAGATTAAAAATTATTGAAGCTTTTATGGGATCTGATAATAAACCAGAATGGATGGTTCTTACTATATTGCCTGTTTTGCCTCCTGATTTGAGACCTTTAGTTCCTTTAGATGGTGGTAGGTTTGCTACATCTGATTTAAATGATTTATATAGAAGAATTATAAATAGAAATAATAGATTGAAAAGATTATTTGAATTAAGTGCTCCTGATATAATTGTTAGAAATGAAAAAAGAATGTTACAAGAATCTGTTGATGCTTTATTAGATAATGGAAGAAGGGGTAAAGTCATTACTGGTTCTAATAAGCGTCCATTAAAATCTTTAGCTGATATGATTAAAGGTAAGCAGGGAAGATTTAGGCAAAATTTATTGGGTAAAAGAGTTGATTATTCTGGTAGATCTGTTATTGTTGTCGGTCCAAATTTAAAACTTCATCAATGTGGAATTCCTAAAAAAATGGCTTTAGAATTATTTAAACCTTTTATATTTAGTAAATTAGAATTTAGAGGATTAGCTAGTACTGTTAAAGCTGCTAAAAAAATAGTAGATAAAGAAGGAATAGAAGTTTGGGATGTATTAGCTGATGTTATAAAAGAACATCCTGTTTTGTTAAATAGAGCTCCAACTTTACATAGATTAGGAATACAAGCTTTTGAACCTTTATTGATTGAGGATAAAGCTATTCAATTACATCCTTTAGTTTGTGGAGCTTTTAATGCTGATTTTGATGGAGATCAAATGGCAGTTCATATACCTTTAACTATTGAAGCACAATTGGAATGTCGTGTATTAATGATGTCAACAAATAATATATTATCTCCAGCTAATGGTGATCCTGTTATAGTTCCTTCTCAAGATATGGTATTAGGTTTATATTATTTAACAAGAGAAAAAATAAATTCATTAGGTGAAAGAATGTGTTTTAGTGATGTTTTAGAGGTTCGTAGAGCTTATGAAGAAGGATATATTGATTTACATGCTAAAATAAAAGTTAAATTAGAAAAATTTTTTTTTAAAGATGATAAAAATTTAAATTGTATTGTTAATACTACTGTTGGTAGAGTTTTACTTTCAGAAATTTTACCAAAAGGAATGAATTTTGATATTATTAATAAAACAATGACAAAAAAAATGATTTCTCCTCTTATTAATATGTGTTATAGAGATTTTGGATTAAATGCTACAGTTTTATTAGCTGATCAATTAATGTATGTTGGCTTTTTATATGCTACTAAATCAGGGATTTCTATTTGTATAGATGATTTAATAATTCCTAGTAAAAAAAAAGAATATATTGTTAAGGCAGAATTAGAAGTAAAGGAAATTGAAAGACAATATGATTCTGGTTTGGTAACTTATGGAGAAAGATATAATAAAATTATAGATATATGGTCTAGAACTAATGATCAAGTTGCTGGTGCTATGATGAGAGAATTAGAATTAGAAACTGTGATTGATTTTCATGGTAATGTTTTAAAACAAGAGTCATTTAATTCTATTTATATGATGGCTGATTCTGGTGCTAGAGGGTCTGTTGAACAAATGAGACAATTATCTGGAATGAGGGGATTAATGGCGAAACCAGATGGATCTATAATTGAAACCCCTATAATTGCAAATTTTAGAGAAGGATTAAGTGTATTGCAATATTTTATATCTACTCATGGTGCTCGTAAAGGTTTAGCTGACACTGCTTTAAAAACTGCTAATTCTGGTTATTTAACTAGACGTTTGGTTGATGTTTCTTTAGATGTTATTGTTAGTGAAAAGGATTGTGGTACAAAAAAAGGCTTAATTATGACTTCTTTGATAGAAGGAGGAGATGTTGTAGAAACTTTGTATGATAGAGTTCTTGGAAGAATTTTATCAGAAGATATTTATGATATGAAAACAGGCTCTTTACTTATATCTGAAAAAAGTATATTAAATGAAAAACTAATAAATTTTATAGAAAAAAATGGAATAGATGAAATAAAAGTTAGATCTGTTATAACATGTGAAACTAAGTATGGGGTTTGCGCTTATTGTTATGGTAGAGATTTAGCAAGAGGTAATTTAGTTCATATGGGAGAAGCTGTAGGTGTTATGGCGGCACAATCTATAGGTGAGCCTGGAACTCAGTTAACTATGAGAACTTTTCATATTGGTGGAGCGGCTTCCAGGGTTACTTTATCAAGTGATATTCAAGTTAAAAATTCAGGAATTATAAAATTTTATAATATTAAATTTGTTAAACATAATAGAGATTATTTTGTTGTCATATCTAGATCAGGTTTGTTAATTGTTACTGATTTTATTGGTAGAGAAAGAGAAAGATATAAACTTCCTTATGGTTCTGAATTAAGTGTTAAAGATGGTGATAAAGTTGTATCTGGACAAATAATTGCAACTTGGGATCCTCATAATCGTCCTATTATAACTGAAGTTTCTGGAAAAATAAAATATGTTGATTTAATTGATAATGTTACTATGAATTATCAATTAGATGAAATGACTGGTTTAGTTACTGTAGTAGTTATGGATCCTAAACATAGAGGTAGTGTTAGTAAAGATCTTCGCCCAATGGTTAAATTGGTTGATGAAAATGATAATGATTTGTTTTTATCTGGGACTACTTTTCCTGCACATTATTTTTTATCCGCTGGTACTATAATTAGTGTAGATAATAATTCCCGTGTTGGAGTTGGAGATGTTATAGCTAGAATGCCTCAAGAAACTTCAAAAACTAAAGATATTACTGGAGGACTTCCTAGAGTAGCTGATTTATTTGAAGCTAGAAAACCAAAAGATCCTTCTATTTTAGCAGAGGTTTCTGGTATTGTTTCTTTTGGTAAAGAAACAAAAGATAGAAGGCGTTTAATAATTACAGCTTTTGATGGTAGTACATATAATGTTCTTATTCCAAAATGGAGATATATAAATGTTTTTGAAGGTGAGTCTATTCAAAAAGGAGAAATTATTTCTGAAGGAGCTTCTAATCCTCATGAAATTTTGAGATTATTAGGTGTTGATATGTTAGCAAATTATATTGGTAAAGAGGTGCAGGATGTTTATAGATTACAAGGTGTAAAAATAAATGATAAGCATATAGAGGTTATTTTAAGACAAATGTTGAAAAAAGTTGTAATAATAAATCCAGGTGATACTGGTTTATATGATGGCGAACAGTTTGATATAAATCTTGTAAAAGAGTTAAATAATAAAATTTCTTCTAGTGGAAATTTAGCTAAATATGAGCGTATATTATTAGGTATAACTAAGGGATCATTATCTACAGAATCTTTTATTTCGGCTGCTTCTTTTCAAGAAACAACTAGAGTTTTAACAGAATCTGCCATTTATGGAAAAAAAGATTTATTAAGAGGCTTAAAAGAAAATGTTATGGTTGGAAGATTAATTCCTGCAGGAACAGGTTTAGAGTATCATAGAAAATATAGAAATATGTATTTGGAAACTGAAGAATTAGATGGATATATTTCTCAAATTGATATAGAAAAAGCTTTGGGTAGATCTTTAAATGTTGAGTACATATAGTATTTTTACTTTTTGTATATATATTTTATATATATTAATTGTATTAATAAAAATATTATGATTATTGTTGTTATTCCAAAAATTTTAAAATATAACCAAATTTTTATATTAAATTTATAAGAAATATATATATTAATTAAAGATATAATAAAAAAAAATGTACTCCATATATAGTTTAAAATTACCCAATCTTTTTTGGGTAATTTTATTATTTTTTGTCCTATTTTTTGTATTATTAATTCTTTTTTATTTTTAGAATCATTTATTAATATTAAACTAATAATTGTATATGTTATTGTTGGTTTCCATTTTATAAATAATTCATTTTGAGATATTATTGTTAATAATCCTAATGTTAATATGATAATAATTATATATATTTTATTATTATTTTTTTTTTTATAATGAATTATATTTATTATGCACGTTATAATGATTATTACTATAGAATAATAAATATTACTGTATTGAAATAAAATAAAAAATAATATTATATTTAATATGTTTAATAAGTTCATAATTTTTTTTTTATTTTTTAAATAAGATATTTAAGTTTAATATTTATTAAGTTTTTTTTAATTAATATAAAGAATTTCATTTTGTTTTTTTATAAATTTGTATATTTTTATTTATAATAAAAGTTTTGTTATTTAAATTTTTATTTTTTTTACTTATTATATATATTAATATATTAATTAATTTTTTTATATTTGTTGAAGATTTTTTTATTCCTGGAAATTCTTTTTTATATAAATCTGTATTGTTTTTTTGTAATTGTATTTGATTTATTTTTATTGTTTTTATATTTTTATTTTCTTCATAAATGATTTTTATCAATGTTTGTAAAGCTGAATTTGCACATGAATATGAACTCCAATATGTATTTATATGTTTTATATTATGTGTTATAAATATTATTGATGGATTTTTTGATAATTTTATTAATGGTAACATTGATTTTATTATAATAAATTTATTATAAAAATTTAAAATCATTATTTTATGTAGATCTTGAATATTATATTGTTCAAATAATGTTGATTTTCCTAATTTTGGAATATCATAAATTATTCCATCTATTCTTCCGAAATTTATATATATTTTTTTTGTTAATTCATAAAAATCTTTATTTGTTGCTTTGTCTATATTTATAATATATGAATATATATTTTTTTTTTTATTTGATTGTATTTTATCATATATTTTTGATAAATTGTTTATTGATTTATCTAAAATGATTATTATAGCTTCACAGTTTATAAATGATTTTATAATTTTATTTTTAATGTTTTTTAATGGTTTTATAATTAATATTATTTTATTTTTTAGTGAATTAGTATCTGGATTATAAATTTTTTTGTATTTCATTTAAATAATTTTTTTTTGTATTGTATTTAAATTTAATTATATCATAATAATAATTTAAAAAATGTTTTATTTTTTTATTTTTAAAGGATTTTTATGTCTTTGTTAGTTTTTGGTATTAATTATAAATCAGCACCATTATTTATAAGGGAAAAAGTTAGTTATGATAAATTTAAAGTTAAGGTAATTATTAATAGCATTATGAAAAATAAGTTTTCTACTGGTGTTGTTATTATATGTACTTGTAATAGAACTGAAATGTATTTTAGTAATGCTAAAATATATTCTATTATTAAATTATTAAATAACATATATGGTTTAAAATTTAAAGAAATAAAAAAGTATATATATGTATATACTGAAATACATATGATAAATCATTTATTTAATGTTGTTTGTGGTTTAGATTCTATGATTTTAGGTGAAACACAAATTTTTGGTCAAATCAAATTTTTTTATAATTTATCTAATGAATTGAAATGTTTAGATAAAGTGCTTGATAGATTATTTCAATATGCATTTTATATATCTAAGCATATTAGAAGTAATACTGATATATGTTTTAATTCTACATCTATTGCTAAAATTGCTGTTCAATTAGCAGATTATATATCTGATATAAAAAATTCTACAATTTTAGTTTTAGGCGCTGGAGAGAATTCTAAAATAATTTTGAAATATTTAATAAAAAAAGGAATTAAAAAATTGATTATATCGAATAGAACATCTTCAAATGTTCTTGATATGTTAAATGATATTAATTTTGATTTTAAAATTGATATAGAATTTATATCTATAAAAATGTTGTTTGATGATATAATTGATATTGATTTAGTTATTACTTCTACTGGTAGTAATTGTCCTATAATAACAAAATCTAAAATAGAAAATTTTATAAAAAAAAAAGATTATAATTTTTTGTATATGATTGATATAGCTGTTCCACGTGATATTGAGCAATCTGTTAGTGTTTTAAAAAATGTATATTTATATTGCATTGATGATTTAGAAATTATTATAAAAAAAAATTATAAATTAAAATTTTTTTCTTCTAAAAAATCAAAAATTTTTATAAAAAATAGTGTTTTTATTTTTTTTAATTGGATTAATATTCAAAAAAGTTTATATTTTTTATTAAATTTTAGAAATAAATTTTATAATATTAGTAATGATGTTTTATTATATGGGTTAAATATGATAAAAAATAAATATGATTCAATAGAAGTTATTAAATATGTTGTTTATTCTTTAACCAATAAGTTGTTACACATTCCAACAATACAAATTAAAAAGTCAATAATTTTAAAAGATAAATTTTTTTTAAAAATTATTAATAATTTATTTAATATTATTTAGGTGTTTTGAATATGAAAATTTCTGTTTACAATAGATTAAAAAAGTTATCTGAAAGATATAATGAAATAAATTTATTATTACTTAATCCAGATATAACAAAAGATACTTTTAATTATAAATTATTATTAAAAGAAAGATCAGATTTAGAAAATGTTGTTGAAATTTTTGATAAATATATTTTGATAGAAAAAAATATAAAAAATATTCAAAGTTTATTGTTTGATGTTGATCATGAAATAAGGTTATTATCAGAAAGTGAAAATAAAATTCTTAATAAAGAAAAACAAGATTTAATTAATGTAATATATAATTTATTAATTGAAAAGAATTTGAATGATAAAAGAAATATATTTCTTGAAATTAGAGCTGGAACAGGAGGTAATGAAGCTTCTGTTTTTTCTGGTGATTTGGCGAGAATGTATATGATGTATTCTGAAATTATGAATTGGAATTGTGAAATAATAAGTTATCATTCTAGTGACTTTGGCGGATATAAAGAAATAGTTCTTAGAATTGTTGGTAATGATATATATAGTAAATTAAAATTTGAATCAGGAGTACATAGAGTTCAAAGAATACCTTGTACTGAATCTCAAGGAAGAATTCATACTTCTACTTGTTCAGTTGTTGTTATGCCTGAAATAGAAATTATGGAATCTATTGAAATAGATTCTAATGATATTAGAATTGATACATATAGAGCTGGAGGTGCAGGTGGACAGCATGTTAATAAAACTGATTCTGCAGTTAGAATTACGCATATTTCAACTGGTATAGTTGTTGAATGTCAACAAGAACGATCTCAACATAAAAATAAGGCTAAAGCTTATTCTTTGTTACAAGCTAAAATTTTAGATAGAGAACAAAATTTACAAAAAAATAAGATTGATAACGTTAGAAAAAAAATAATAGGTACTGGTGATAGATCAGAACGTATAAGAACTTATAATTATCCTCAAAATCGTATTACTGATCATAGAATTAATTTAACTTTATATAAATTATTATATATTATGGATGGATATTTGGGATTAATTATTGATCCTTTACAAATGGAATTTAAAGAAAAAAATTTAGAAAATGAATAAAATTATTTTATAATTGATTTTTTATGCTTAGTTTTAATATTGAAATTATTTTATTTATTGGAGAAAAATTTTGTGGATGTATGTTTTTTTCAAAATATTTATTATCTGATATTCTTAATGTTTCTAATAATTATTTATATATATTTTTTAATTATAGAATTAATTTCTTGTTGTATATTAAATATGTATATTTTTTAAATAAGAAGTTGTTAAATTGGCCGTTATCTTATTTTTTTAAAAATGATTATTTTTATAAAACTGAAATATTATTTGATGTTGGAGTTTTAATTCCTAGATATGAAATTTATATTTTTATTGATAAATTGATTAATGTTATTTATAAATATGAAATAAAAAATATTTTGGAATTAGGTATAGGATCTGGAGCTATTTCTTTAATATTAAGTATGTGTAAAAAATTAAATATAATTGGAGTTGATTTTGATTTAAATTCTTTTTTTTTTTCTAATAAGAATTTATATAATTTAAAAATTTTAAATATAGAGTTTTATTATAATAATTGGGATATATTTTATTGTAATAAATTTAAATTTGATATTATTTTTTCAAATCCTCCATATATTTGTTTTGAATCTTTTGTTTTTTTAACTGATAATTTAGTACCATTTGAATCGAAAAAATCTTTATTATCTGATAATTTTGGTTTTAATAGTATAATTTTTATTATTAAAATGTCTTATATTTTTTTAAATAAAAAAGGTATTCTTATTATCGAGCATGGTTACAGACAATCATTTATGATAAGAAAAATTTTTTTTTATTTTGGGTATTTTAATGTTAATACTTATATAGATAAAAATTATTTTGATAGAATTACAATTGGTGTGAAATATTAATTATTTTCTATTTTTTTAAAATCTATGTGCAAAATTGTTGATTTATATTGATGATGTTGTATATTCATTGTAATTACTTGATAAATTTCTTCTTGTAATTTTATATTTATTATTTTATCATATTCTTGTTTGTTTTTAAAAAAACAATAAAATTGATTATGATTTATAGAAATAGATATTGATTTTTTGTTTTTTATATATATAACGGCTGGTATTTTTTTTTCTATTTTTCTTAATCTTTTTGAATTTCTTGTTCCTATTTCATTTCTTATTGTAGCTATGTATAAATTTTTTATTGACATAATATTTAATCCTATATGATATTTATATTATTTATTTAAAAATAATAAATGGGGCATCAGGATTCGAACCTGAGATGTAGGGATCAAAACCCTATGCCTTACCACTTGGCCATGCCCCAATGTTTTTTTTATTATTACATATTTTTTTTATTTATTAAATATATAAATTATTTTTTTTAACAATAAATATGAAATTTAAATTTTGCCGAAAAGTGGATTTGAACCTCTGACCTTTACATTACGAGTGTATTGCTCTACCTCTGAGCTATTTCGGCAATATTTAATTCATTTAAATATTTTTTTATATTAAAATTTATTTTTTTAGGGTTTGCTTTATTTTTTGTTTTTTCCATTATTTTTCCAAAAAAGAATTGATATAATTTTTCTTTTCCATTTTTATATTGAATTATTTCTATTTTATATTTTGTTAAAGTTTTAGATATTATATTTTTTAATATTTTGTTGTTATTTAATTGTTCTAAACAATATTTTTTTATAATGTAATTTATATTATTATTATTTTTTTTAATAATTATTTCTAATATTTTTTTTGCTATTTTTTTAGAAATGTTTTTATTGTTTATTTTTAATAATAAAGATAGTAAAAATTTTGGAGTAAATATAATGTTATTTATATTTAATTTATATTTATTTAATTGTCCTAATAATTCTATTGTTATCCAATTTATAATAAGTTTAGGATTATTGTAAATTTTTATTATATATAAAAAATATTTAGTTAGTGTTTTATTTTGTGTAATTATTATTGATTCTGATTCTGTTATTTTATATTTTTTCATAAATATTATTTTTATATAATTTGATGAATATATAAGTTTATTTTTTATTTTTTTTATATATTTTTTATTTATTTTTAATGGTAAAAGATCAGGATCTGGAAAATATCTGTAATCTTTTGATTCTTCTTTTGATCTCATACTTTTAGTTTTATTTTTTATTGGGTCATATAATCTTGTTTCTTGTATTATTATATATTTTTTTTTAATTAATTTTTTTTGTCTTTTAATTTCATAATTTATTGCATTTTCAACAAATTTGAAGGAATTTATATTTTTTATTTCTACTTTTTTTCCTAATTTTTTATTATTTTTTTCTTTTAATGATATATTAACATCACATCTAAATGATCCTTCTTGTAATTTTCCATCACATATTTTTATGTTGCATATTATATTGTGTAATTTTTTTAAATATAAACTTGCTTCTTTTGCAGAATTTATATTAGGTTTTGATACGATTTCTAGTAATGGAATTCCTGCCCTATTGTAATCTATTTCTGTAATGTTATTTTTGTGTGATAATTTTGCTGCGTCTTCTTCTAAGTGTGCTCTATCTATATTTATTATTTTTTTTTTATTATTATTATATATGTTTATATATCCATTTTTTATTATTGGAAAAAAAAATTGACTTATTTGATATCCTTTAGGAAGGTCTGGATAGAAATAATTTTTTCTATCAAATATTGATATTGGTAAAATGTTTCCTTTTATTGCTAAACCAAATTTTAAAGCCATATCAATAGAATTTTTATTTAGTACTGGTAGTGTTCCTGGTAATCCTATGTCTAATAAAGAAATATTTTCATTTGGTTTTGAGTTGTATTTTGTAGAAGAGGTTGAAAATATTTTTGATTTAGTATTTAATTGAACGTGTACTTCTAGTCCTATTTTCGGAATTAATTTCATTTTTATTCTCTGTTTTTTTTTAATTTATAAATTGTGGAGGTGAAATTTTATGCCATATTGTATTAAGTTGATATTGATGAGCTAAATTTAAAATTTCATTTTCTTTAAAAAAATTTCCTATTATTTGTAACCCTACTGGTAAATTATTTATTAATCCCGTTGGAATTGATATTGCTGGCAATCCAGCAAGATTTACTGAACATGTATATATATCAGATTTATACATTTCTGTTGGTGATATTTTTTTTGAATTTATTTTAAAAGCATTTGTTGGTGTTGTTGGCCCTAATATTACATTTACTTTTTTAAAAGCATTTATGTAATCGTTTCTTATTATTGCTCTAATTTTTTGTGCTTTTATATAATATTCGTTGTAGTAACTTGATGATAGAACATATGTTCCTATCATTATTCTTCTTATTACTTCTTCACCAAACCCTTCAGATCTAGATTTTGAATATAAATCTTTAATATTTAATGAATTTTCATATTTATATCCAAATCTTATTCCATCATATTTTGATAAATTTGATGAACATTCTGCAGGAGCTATTATATAATATGCAGGAATAGATAATTTTATGTTAGGTAATGTTATATATTTTATTATTGTTTTTAAATTTTTAAATATATTTAATGCTTGGTACAAATTATTTTTTATATTATCATCTAAATTTGTTATAAATTCATTTGGTATTCCTATAATTGTTTTTTCTATAGAATTATTTATATAATTACTGTATTTAGGAATTTTAATTTTTATGCTAGTAGAATCATTTTTGTCATATCCTGCTATTATTTCTAATAATATTGCACAATCTTCAGCAGTTTTACCTATTGGTCCAGCTTGATCTAAGCTTGAAGCGAATGCTATGATTCCATATCTTGATATTAATCCATATGTTGGTTTTATACCTGTTACTCCACAAAATGCTGCAGGTTGTCTTATTGATCCTCCAGTATCTGTTCCTGTTGCTATTGGAATTAATCTTGCTGCAACACATGCTGCTGATCCTCCAGATGATCCTCCTGAAACATATTTATTATTCCATGGATTATATACAGGACCAAATATACTTTTTTCATTACTTGATCCCATAGCAAATTCATCCATATTAGTTTTACCTATAAGTATAAAATTTGCTTGTAATAATTTTTTATGTATAGTTGCATTATATGGAGAAATAAAATTTTTTAATATTTTCGAAGAGCAAGTTGTTTTTGATTCTGTTGTGCATATTATATCTTTATGTGCAAATGGAATACCTCCATTATATGATTTTTTTTTATCAAAAATTTTAGATTTTTTTATTGCATATTCTTCATTTATGTGGATAAATCCATTTATTTTATTATTTAATTTTTTTATTCTTTTTATGAAATGCTCTGTTAATTCTAAAGAACTAAATTCTTTGTTTTTAATACCTTCATATAACTCTTTTAATGTTTTTGTATGCATAATAAACCTTTGTTTATATTTATTTATTAATTATTTTTGGTACTGTATAAAAGTTGTTTTTTATATTTTTTTTATATAATTTTTTTATTTTTTCTTTATATTTATTTTTTTTTGATTTATCTTTTTTAAGTATTTGATATTTTTTAATTGGATGAAACAGTGGTTCTATTTTATTGATATTTAATTGATTTATTTCATTTATTATTTTTAAAATTTGATTTAATTCAAATAAAATTTTCAATTTGTATTTTTTATTATTATTTATTTTAATTGCTGATAATTCAGCTAATTTTTTTATATCTTTTAATTTTAATGACATTTTTTTATTATTAGATTATATTAACTATATATTTATTGTATCATATGTAATGATATTTTAAAATTATATATTTATACAAATATATAATTTTATTAACATTATTTTATTATTTATATATTTATTTTTTAAAATATGTTAATCTATATTTTTATAATTTAGTATAATGATAGATTATTTTTGAATAATATTATTATTTATTTATATGTACATTAATATGGAGTGAAATATGAGCAATAATGCTATTCCTGTAAATGTTTCTACAGGATATAAATGGAATGGAGCAAAACCTGTACCTTTTTTTATTGTTTTTGTTATATTTTTAGGTTTATGGTATATTGATCCTCCTACTGGTCTTAATGCAAAATCTTGGCACTTGTTTGTTATATTTATATCAACTATTATAGGTTTAATTTTAAAACCTCTTCCTATGGGTGCTATGTCTATTTTTGCTGTATGCGCTTGTTGTTTAACTAATACAATACCATTAGGACAAGCGTTAAGTTGTTTTGGATCTCCTATAGTTTGGTTAATAGTTTCTGCTTTTTTGTTAGCTAGAGGTTTTATAAAAACTGGATTAGGTTCTAGAATAGCTTATTATTTTATTTCTTTTTTAGGAAAAAGTACTCTGGGTTTAGCTTATGGCTTAACAATTACTGAATTGTTATTTGCTCCAGGAACTCCTAGTAATACAGCTAGAGGAGCAGGTATAATTTTTCCTATTATAAATGGATTGAATTCTGAGTATAAAAGTAATGTAAAAGATGGAACCCAAAGACGTTTAGGAAGTTATTTAATTAAATTATTATTTCAAGTTAATGTTATTACTAGTGCTATGTTTGTAACTGCTACTGCTGGTAACCCTTTAATAATAACTATTGTGGCTAGTCATGGAATAAAATTGGATTGGGGCACATGGGCTTTAGCTTGTTCTGTTCCTGGAATAATGAATTTAATTTTATTACCAGTTTTGCTATACTTTATATTTCCTCCGGAAATAAAATCTACTCCTCAAGCTCCAAATTTTGCTAGAGAAAAACTTAAACAATTGGGCTCTATGTCTGTTAATGAAATTATAATGATGTTTGTTTTTATTTTTTTATTATGTTTATGGATATTTGGTGAACAATATGGAATAAATGCTACAACAGCTGGAATAACAGGTTTATTTATATTATTAACTTTTGGTGTTTTGAGTTGGGATGATATTGTTAAAGAACAAAATGCTTGGGATACATTTATTTGGATGTCCGTTTTAATAATGTTATCTATTAAATTATCAGATTTGGGGGTTACTAATTGGTTTGGTGGTTATGTAAAAACATTAGTAGTTGGTAAATCTTGGATGTTAGTCCTAATGATCATAGGGTTATTGTATTATTATGCTCATTATATGTTTGCTAGTATGACAGCTCATATATCAGCGTTATATGGAACTTTTATTGTAGTTTGTCTTACAGCTGGAGCTCCTTCTATGGTTACGGCTTTATTATTAGGTGTTGCTTCTAGTATGAGTGCTGGTTTAACTCATTATGGCACTGGATCTGCTCCAGTATATTTTGGTTCTAATTATCTTACTTTAGGGCAGTGGTGGTTTTATGGCTTTATAGTAAGTGTTATAAACATTATTATTTGGGTGATTTTTGGTGGAATATGGTGGAAAGTTCTTGGCTATTGGTGATTTTTTATTTTTTAATAGTCTTCTAGAATAATTTATCTAGAAGACTTTTTATGTAAATATTTTAAATTCATAGTTTGGGAAATTTTTTTTTAAAATATTTATTTCTTCTATTGGTGTGTTGTAACATGCTGTTGATAATGCATCGCATATTGTTGCATTTTTTCCAATTACTGTAGCTAATTGATAATAATGATTATTTTTTAGAGTTATTGGATCTATAATATGATTTTTTATATCATATTTGTTTGTTATTCTATTTTTAATAAATTGACCTGATGATGCTATACTTGTATTATTTGGAATAATGTAGTTATTTTTTGAATTTTGATTATTATTTATTTTTATTTTCCATTGTAAGTTAAATTCATTTTTTCCTTTTATTTTTATGTCTCCACCTAATTCTATCATTGCATTGTTTATTTCATATTTATTTGTTATTTTCATTGCTTCTTCTATTGCAAATCCTTTTCCAATTCCTCCTAAATCTATATTTGAATTATTTTGTATCATTACTTTATTTTTGTTTATTTTTATTGATTCTGATATTTCATTTTTTATATTGTTATTTTTATTATATTTTTCTAAATAAATTTTATTATTTAAATTTATGTTAAATTTTTTGTTTGTTTTTATTTTTAAAATTTCACTTATTTTTAAAATATATATAACACTGTTAGGGACAGTAAATTCTTTTTTTGGATTTTTATTTAATTTTCCTATGAAAGAATTATTTGAAAACATTGTTAAAATTTTTTCAAAATATGTTATTTTATTTATTATTTCATTTATTGCTTTAATTCCATTTTTTTTATTATTTGTTATTATAATTATTTTTCCTATTGTTCCCATTGAAAAAAAATTTTGAATGAAATTTTGTTCTTTTTTTATAAATGAAAAACATTTTGCATTTGTAAATGGCACTATTATGCATAAATATAATATATTTTTTATAAAAATTCTTCTTTTTATCATTTTTTTTCCATTATTAATTCACGTATAATAATTTCATTATACTTAATATTAAAATATTTTGTTATATATTTTTTTTTATTTATTGCATATAATTATATAAAATGAAATATAAAATATATTTTGTTTTTTATTTATTTTAAATTGGAGTAAATTTTTATGATTAATAAAGATAATTATAAAGAAGATTTAAAAATTTTATCAGATAGACGTTCGTTTATTAAAAAATCTTTTTGTGGTGGTATTTTAGCTGCCGCAACTTATTTGAGTATAACATCTGGAGGATTAGTTCATGCCTCTCCAAAATCTAATAAACAACCTTCTGCAGAGGTTAAACCTGGAGAATTAGATGAATATTATGGTTTTTGGTCTGGTGGACAGTCTGGTGAAGTTAGAATTATGGGTGTCCCATCAATGAGGGAAATTAAGCGTATTCCTGTTTTTAATTATGATTGTACTTATGGATGGGGTATTACAAATTATAGTAAAAAAATATTGGGTGATTATACTATTGGTGATACTCATCATGTACATTTGTCATATAATAATGGAACGTATGATGGAAAATATGCTTTTGTTAATGATAAATCTCAAGCTCGTTTAGCTAGAATTAGATTAGATTATATGGAAACTGATGCTATAACAAAAATTCCTAATACTCAAGGGACACATGGAATATTTCCTTCTAGAAATAAGTTAGATGCTGTTTATTGTAATAGCGAATTTCATATTCCACTTCCTAATGATGGTAGAGATGCTGATGAGCCTAAAAAATATTTAGCTCTTCATACTTGCATAGATGCTGCTAGTATGAAAGTTCGTTGGCAAATTATTGTTGATGGTAATTTAGATTTGTGTGCTACTGATTATCATGGTAAGTATTCTATGGGAACTTGTTATAATTCAGAAAATGGTGTTTTATTAGATGAAATGATGTCTGCTGATAGAGATTATTTAACTGTTTTTAATTTAAAAAGAATAGAAGAAGCAATTGCTTCTGGGAGTGGTGAACGCATTGAAGGAAGCGATGTTCCAGTATTAGATGGAAGAGGAAAAAATCCTTATGTTTTATATATTCCTATTCCTAAAAATCCTCATGGAGTAAATGTTGATCCTAAAGGAAAATATGCTATTTGTGCTGGAAAATTGTCACCTACTGTTTCTATTGTTTCTTTAGAAAAAGTTGATAAAGCCTTTGCTGGAGTTATTACTAATCCTAGAGATTGTGTTGTAGCTGAACCTGAAGTAGGATTAGGGCCTTTGCATACTGCTTTTGATAATGAGGGCAGAGCTTATACTTCAATATTTATAGATTCAGTAGTTACAAAATGGGATATTGAAAAAGCAGTAAAAGGGCAAAATCCTATTATACAAAAATTAGATGTGCATTATCAAGTTGGCCATATTAATGCTTCTATGAGTGAAACTAAAAATGCTGATGGTAAATATGTTGTATCTTTGAATAAATTTTCTAAAGATAGATTTTTACCAGTTGGTCCGTATTTTCCTGATAATGATCAATTAATAAGCATATCTGGTAAAAAAATGGAATTATTACATGATAGTCCTGTTAGTCCTGAACCTCATGATGCTGTAATTGTAGATGTAAGTTTAATTAAAACTAAGCAGATATGGGATAAAAATGATCATAAATTTTCTTTTGAAAAAAGTATTGTGCAAAAATTAGGTGTTGAATTTGGAGAAAATAAAGTTATTAGAAGAGGTAATAAAGTTTATGCTGTAATGTCAAGCATAGCTCCTAATTTTGGATTAACTTCTATACATGTTAATTTAGGTGATGAAGTTACTATTATACAAACTAATTTAGATAATATAGAAGATTTGACCCATGGATTTTGTTTGAGCTTATATAATATAAATTATGGCGTATCTCCTATGGAAACTGTTTCTGTTACATTTATAGCTGATAAAAAAGGTGTATTTTGGTATTATTGTCCTTGGTTTTGTCATGCTCTTCATTTGGAAATGAGAGGTAGACTTATTGTTACTTAATTTTATAAACAATTTATATAGGAATTTTATATTAAGTTCCTATATATTATTTTTACTTTTTTTTAATTGTTGTTTTGCTAATGATAAAAATAATGTATTATTTTTAAATAATAATGTTGTTTTTGAAAAATCAGAATTTTTTTTAAATATTGATACTTATAATAATTTAAGATTTTTAAATAATTCTTCTTTTCCAATAATAGAAATGAAATTTGAAAAAAGTATTAGATATTATTTTTACACTTCTAATATAGTTGATTTTTCTGCTTATTCTGGAAAACCTATAGAATTATTAATAGGATTGAATATTGAAGGGGTTATAGAAGATATAAGTTTAATTAAACATAGTGAACCTATATTGTTGGCTGGTATATCTTTATTTGAATTATATGATGCTGTTAATTTTTATAAAAACAAAAATATAATGAATTTATCTTTTTCAGAAATTGATATAATTACAGGAGCAACAGTAACTTCTTGTATTTTAGATGAAACTGTAGTAATTAGCAGTAAAAAAGTAGCTATGGATTTAGGTATTATTTCTAATGAATTATTGTTTAAAAAAAAAATATCTAATAAATATGAAGTTTTATCTTGGGATGAATTAATAAAATGTGGGGCTATAGGCCATTATGAATCTTTTTTTAAAGATGAAGATGGAATAGATAACCATTTTATAGATTTATATTATACAAATATAATGCCTGTATCAATAGGTAAAAATTTATTTTTTCATGAAGAATATGATAGATTATTTGAAAATTTAGATAATGATTGTAGTTATATTTTATTGATGAATAATGGATCTTGGAGTTTTAAAGGAAGTGCTTTTTCTCGTGGTGGTATTTATGATAGATTTATTTTATCTCAAAAAAATAATGATATAAGATTTAGATATTCTGATTATGTCAATGTTAATGTTTATAAATTGAATGAAACTGTGCCTTTTTTTAAAGAATCAGGTTTATTTATTGTTAAAAAAAATGATTTTAATTTATCTGAATCATGGAATTTAATTTTATTATTATTTAGTGAAATTGATAATATAAAAAAATATAATACTTTTTCTGTTGAATATAAATTACCATCAAAATTTATTGAAAATGATTCGTCAAAATATGTACAAAAATGGATTGATGATATTTATAATGTTATATTATATTTTATTTTATGGTTTTTTGTTATTTTTATATTTATTTTTAAAAAATATTTTTCTAATAATTATAATAAATTATCTAATATTAAATTTTTTATTTATTTTATATCAGTTTTTTATTTTGGTTTTATTTGTTGTGCTCAACCTTCTTTTGTTAATCTTTTTGCTTTACTTGATCAAAATATTTCGTTATTTTTATTATCTCCTTTGTTGTTTATTGGTTGGATGATGATATTTATTACTTTAATTTTTTGGGGAAGATCTTTTTTTTGTGGATGGATTTGTCCTTTTGGAGCTTTTCAAGAATTATTTTTTAAGGTAAGAATTTTTTTTTTTAAAAATAAGTATAAATTTGAGTTTAGTGATAAAATTCATTCTTTTTTTAAATTATTTAGATATTATATTTTTGTATTTTTATTATTGGTATTTTTTTTATACTCATCAGAAATTGCGGAATTTTTATCTGAAATAGAGCCATTCAAAACTGTTTGGAATATAGGTATTTTAAATAGAAAAGAATATGAATTTGTAATATATAGTGTTATATTATTGTTTGTTTCTATATTTATTTATAGATTTTTTTGTAGATATATATGTCCTTTAGGGGCTTTTTTATCTTTATTATCAAAATTTTCTTTAATAAAAATAAAAAGAAGAAATACTTGTAAAATTTGTAGAGTTTGTTTTAATCATTGTGAAAGCAGAGCAATTGGTGTAAATAATGGCCAAATAAATTCTTTTGATTGTTTAGCTTGTTTTAGTTGTATTAATAAAATGTATGATAATAAAGTTTGTCCTCCTTTAGTTAGTAATAAAATATGGATAAAATATGAAAAAATCAAGGATGTTTAATTAAGTATTTTTTTTAGGAATTATAATATGAAAAATATAATATATGTTTTAAGTTTTGTTATGTTATTGGTTTTTACAAGTATGGTTTCCGCAAGAACGGGAAAAGAAATTTTTAATAATTATTGTACTACATGTCATTCACCTAGTATGGCTTCTGTTTTTGGAGCTCCAGCTGCTAATGATAAATCAGCTTGGGAAGTTAGAAAAGAATTAGCATTTAAAAGAGCGATTGAAAAAAATAAATTTAATGAATCTGATCTTATCATTAAAGAACGTGAAATTTTAGGTGCTTTGTTACTTACAGCAAAACAGGGTACACCAAAAGGGATGCCACCAAAAGGAACTTGTTCTAATTGCACAGATGATGAATTATTGGATGCAATAAAGTATTTATCTGCAATTAATTGATTTGTTTTATTTTTTAATTATGAAATTTGTTATTATTATTTTAGGTTTGGCATTGTTTGCCAAACCTGTTTTTTGTTCAAGTATAATTATTAATAATTCTAATGATATGAATTTTCTTTTATCAAATTTAAATAACAATTTTATTATTAAAAATATTGATAATATTATTTTAAGATCAGGAATTTATCAAGGTAATTTTATTTTTTTTAAAAATATTGATTTAATTTCTTATGAAAATTCTATAATAACTAGTTGTGGAATAGGAAGTATTATAAGATTATTTAATAATAATATTATTGTTAAAGGATTGATTTTTTATAATAGTGGAAAAAATATGTCTACAAGAGATGCTTGTCTTTTTGTTGAAAAGCAAGCTTATAATATCAATATTGTTAATAATAATTTTTTAAATTGTGGATTTTCTATTTGGATTGATAAATCTAATAATAACTATATTGCTTATAATAATATATGTGGTACTTTAAATAAAGTTGTTTCAGATAGGGGAAATAATATTCAATTATTTAGAAATTGTAGTACTATTGTAAAAAATAATTATATTTATAATGGAAGAGATGGAATATATATTTCTAATTCTATGTATGTTGATATTTTTAATAATTTTTTTATTAATAATAGATTTTGTATACATTATATGTATAGTCATAATTGTTTAATAAAAAAAAATCAATTAATAAGTTCTTCTGTTGGAACTGCTATTATGTATTCTAAATTTGTTAAAATATATGATAATTTTTCTATTTATAATAAAGAACATGGTTTTTTATTTAGAGATGTTTTATATAGTAAAATTACTTATAATAAATCGTTGTATAATGCTGATGGTTTTTTTTTGGGAAGTAGTTATTATAATAATATAAATAGTAATAATTTTATAAAAAATAGTATAGCTGCTAAAGTATCTAATGGTAGTTCTTATAATGATGTTTATAAAAATAATTTTATTGAAAATAGACAGCAAATAAAATATTTAGATTCTAAATTTATATATTGGAATATAAATAATATTGGAAATTATTGGTCTCATTATGTTGGATGGGATTTAAATTGTGATGGAATTGGAGATAAAAAATTTTATGTTACAAATATATCTGATTGGTTAATTTTTTCTTATCCTATATTAAGAATTATTTTTAAAAGTCCTTCAATGATTTTATTACAAAAAATTGAAAATCAATTTCCAGCTTTTAGAAAAGCAGCTATAATAGATAATTATCCTTTGATGAGGCCTTTTTTTTAATATGATAAATAATTTTCTTTCTTTAAATAATATATATTTTTCTTATAAAGTTAATTCTAATGTCGTTTTGAATGATGTAAATGTTTCTTTTCAAGGAGGAAAAGTTACTGCATTATTAGGAATAAATGGTAGTGGTAAAACAACTTTATTAAAAATTTTATGTGGCATAATAAAAAATTATGATGGTAGTATTATTTTTAATAATAATATTATTGATAATATTAATTTTATAAAATATAAAAAAGTTGTTGGTTATATGCCAGAATTTTTACAATTTTATCCAGATATGAAAGTTATAGAAGTTTTGAGATATTTTAACTTTTTAAAAGGTAATTTTGATAATTCAACTATTGTTGATATATTAATAACAGTTGGATTAAAAAATCATTATGAAAAAAAAGTAAAAGAATTATCTAAAGGAATGAAACAAAAATTGAATTTAGCTCAAGCAATTGTTAACAATCCAAGTATTGTTTTATTTGATGAACCTTCTAATGGATTTGATTGTGATAGTATTTTAATGTTTTATAGAATTTTAAAACGATTAGCAAATAATGGATCTATTGTTATTTTATCAACTCATCATATAAGTGAAGTATATAATAACGTAGATAATGTTGTTATTTTATCTCATGGAAAAATTAGTAAGGAATTTAATATTAATGAATTATATAATAATAATAAAAAAAATATATATATTTGTTTTTATTTAGATAATATTAATTTAAATTTTATTAATTATATTAATATAAATTACTCTTTTTTAAATTTTAATAATAATATCATGTTTGGTGAATTTAGTATGAATATGTTAGTCAATATATTTTTTTCTTTTAGAGAATATTGTGTTTCTGTTAATAATATAAGAACAGAAAATAGAGAATTTGATAATTATCTTATGAATTTGTTATGAATAAATTAAAGTTTAATATTATTTATATAATTTTTAAAAAAGAAATTTTCGATTATATAAATAATTATTGGATATTATTTATGGCATTATTTTTGTTTTTTGTTAATTTTATATTGTTTTCTTTTGGTAATTTTTTTTCTTTAGATAAATCTGTTGTTGATAATAGATCTTTATTATTGTCTTTAATACATTTACAAATGTATATAATTCCATTATTTTCTTTAATTTTATCATATGATAGTATTTTAAGAGAACGAGAATTAGGAACTTTAGATTTGTTTTTTTCTTATCCTTTTAATTATACTGATTTATTATTAAGTAAATTATTTAGTTATTGTTTTATCTTTATATTATCTTTTTTATTGGGATTTTCTCCTATATTATATTTTTTATATGATATAAAAGTTTCTTTTTTTAGTGTTTTTATTTTTTTGTTAAATTGTATCTGGTTAAGTATAATATTTAATTTTATAGGAATATTTGTATCTTTTAAAGTGAAAGATAGAACATTTATTATATTAATAAGTATATTAATATGGATTTTTTATATATTTTTATATGATTTATTTTTTATTTTTTTGGTTGTTTCTACTAATGGAATTTTTTCATATAGTATTATTAATAGTTTTTTATTGTTGAATCCTGTTGAAATTTTTAGATTAATTTCTATTATATTTTTTCTTCCTCTTGATGCTAATGACATTTTTGGTTTAAATATTGAAGCTTTAAATATATATATTATATTTATTTTTATGTTTTTTTGGGTTTTTTTTCCTATATTTTTTGTTTATTTATTTAGAAATAAAATTAATTATAAATAATTATTTTTAGAGTTATTCATGAAAAAATATATTTTTGTTTTTATTTTTTGTTTATTTATTTTTTTTTGTTTTTTTATTTTTATAAAAATAAATGATAAAAGTGATTTTCCTATAAATATATCTAATAAGAATATATGTGCTAATGATGGAATGACTATTATTGAATATAAGGGGCCAAAAGCTCAAATTATTTGGAAAGATGGTTCTATAAGTTTTTATTGTGAAGTTAGAGAAGCTTTTTTTGAATGGACTAATTTTATAAAAAGAAAAAGAATTAAAAAATTTTATGTTCAAGATTTTTCTTTTATTAAATGGGGTTCTTATACAAATAATTGGGTAGAAGCTTGTAAAGTTGTATATGTTATAGATAGTATTAAATATGGGGCTATGGGAATATCTTATGTTCCTTTTACGGATATTATATATGCTAATTTATTTGTTGATAAATATCAAGGAATTATTATTAATTTTGATGATATAATAATAGATGTTTTAGATAAAAGTAATGAAATTTTTAAAGATCGTATTTTAAAATCTTGTTCTTAAAATTAAATTTTTTTTATGATAGAATTTTTATTTTTTTTTCTAGTTTTTTAATTAAAATTTTTATTTTTTTTAATTTATTATTTTCTAAATATATTATATTTTTAGGTGCTTTTAATAAAAATGTTTTATTATTTAATTTTTTAATTATTTGTTTATATTTAATATTATATTTTATTAAATTTTTATTTATATAGGTTATTTCGTTTTTAATATTCATTATATTATATATATACATGTATAATTCTATTTTATTATTAATTAAAATTATAAATTTATATTTTTTTATATGTTTTTTTATAAAATTAATTTTTTCTAAAATTTGAATATTATATATATATTTTTTTATTATATTATAATTTTTATTTTTATTTTTTTTTATATATATGTTTATTTTTTTTATTATATTTATATTTGTTTCATTTTTTAAATTTCTTATATAAAGAATGAAATTTTTTATTATTTTTATTTCATTTTCTATTTTTTTGTTTATATATATATTTTTTTTAATAACATATTTTATATTTATTAAATTAGATTTTTTATTATTTATTATTTGCCATATTTCTTCACTTATATATGGCATTATTGGATGAATTGTTATTATTATTTCTTTATATATATTTAATAATATATTTTTTGTATTATTTATTTGCTTATTATTGTAATTATTTATTATTTGTTTTATAAATTCTAAATACCAATCACAAAATTGATTCCAAATAAATTCATATAATTTTTGAGCTAATAAATCAAATTTATAATTTTTTATATTTTTAATTATTTCATATTTTATATTTTGCCATATAGATAATATCCATGAATCAAATACATTTATATTGTTTATAATTGTATTATTATTTTCAATTAAATTTTTTTTATTATTTGATATGAATATTGTTGCATTCCATAATTTATTACAAAAATTTTTATATTTTTTAATTAATTTTATATCAAAATTTATATATTTTTTTGAAGTGGCTATATTACAAAAATAAAATCTTAGTGCGTCTGTCCCATGTGATTCGATTCCATTTGAAAATTCTTTTATTGTTGTATTTGTTATTTTTGTTTTTATATTATCATTTAGTAAATTATCACATCTTTTATATATAAGTTTTTTTAGATCTATGCCTTTTATTATATCTATAGGATCTATTACATTTCCCTTAGATTTAGACATTTTTTGCCCATCTGTATATTTTATTAACCCATGTATATATATTTTCTTAAATGGTATTTTTTTTGTAAATTTTAAACTAAAAATAATCATTCTAGCTACCCAAAAAAAAATTATATCAAATCCTGTTATTAATATATTTGTTGGAAAAAATGTGTAATATTCTTTATTTTTATTTGGCCATCCTAATGTGCTAAATGGCCAAAGCGCTGATGAAAACCATGTATCTAATACGTCAGGATCTTGTGTTAATATTTGATTTTTTATTTTATATATTTTTTCTATATATTTTTTATTATATCCTATATATATTTCTTTATTACTGTACCATGCTGGAATTCTATGTCCCCACCATAATTGTCTACTGATACACCAATCTTCTATTTTATTCAT
This sequence comes from Candidatus Azosocius aquiferis, assembly GCA_043390185.1. Lineage (GTDB taxonomy): Bacteria > Pseudomonadota > Gammaproteobacteria > UBA6186 > Azoamicaceae > Azosocius > Azosocius aquiferis. Next base: position 82,380 of record DAWERO010000001.1, read on the forward strand.
CCAATTAAAATATATTTTTTTCCATTGTGTTGGTATGAATTTTGTTGATTTTTTTTTTACTGATATTATTGCTTCCTCTGATAATTTTTTCATTTTTATATACCATTGATCAGTAATAAAAGGTTCAATTATTGCATTTGTTCTATCGCTTCTAGGTATATTTATTATATATGTTTCTTTTTTATATATTAAATTAAGTTCTTGTAATTCTTTTATTATTTTGTTTCTTGCATCTATTCTTTCTAAATTTCTATAATTTTTAGGAACATTTATATTTAATTTTGCATCATTTGTAAAAATATTAATAATTTTTAATGAATGTTTTTTTCCTATTTTATAATCATTGAAATCATGTGCTGGGGTAATTTTTAGGCATCCTGTTCCAAAATTTATATCTACGTATTCGTCTTCTATTATAGGAATTATTCTATTTGTTATAGGGGATATTATTTTTTTATTAATTAAATTTTTATATCTATTATCTTTTGGGTTAATTGCAATAGCTGTGTCACCGAAAATTGTTTCTGGTCTTGTTGTTGGAATAATAATAAAATTATTACTATCGTATATTTTATATTTTATATACCATAAAAAAGATTGTTCTTTTTTTGATATAACTTCTAAATCAGATATTGCTGTTTTTAATATTGGGTCCCAATTTACTAATTTTTTTCCTTTGTATATATATTGTTCTTTATATAATTTTATAAAAGTTGTTTGTACTGCATGAGATATTTTTTTATCCATTGTAAAACATTCTTTTTTCCAATTAATAAAACATCCTAAAACTTTTAATTGATTTATTATATTTTTACTTGATTTTTTTTTCCATTCCCAAGTTATGTTTATAAATTTTTTTCTTCCTATTGTATTTTTATTTATGTTTTTTTTTGATAAATTATTTTCTACTATTATTTGTGTTGCTATTCCGGCATGATCGGTTCCACCTTGCCATAGAGTATTTCTTTTTTTCATAATATTATATCTTATTAAAATATCTATAATTGTATTTTGAAAAGCATGTCCCATATGTAAACTTCCTGTTATGTTTGGTGGAGGAAGCATTATACAATATGGTTTTTTTTTGTTTATTTTTTCAAATATTTTATTATTTATCCAATTTTTATACCAAAAATTTTCTATTTTTTCAGGATTATATATATTTTTCATTTTTTTTATTTAAAAGTTGAAGCTAAATTTATAATATATTGTATTAATAATTTAATTGGTCTACCTGTAATTTCTTCGTTATTATTTTTTATTTTTGTAATTGTTCCAGAAATATCTATATGAGCCCATGGAGTATTTTTTGTAAATTTTGATAATAATGATGCAAATTCTAGTGTATTTTCATTTGTATTTTCAGTATTTTTTATATCAGTTAAATTATTATTATTTTTATTGTATTTTTTTTGCAACGGCATTTTCCAACATAAGTCGTTTATCATTTTTCCAGCTATTATTAGATCATTTGCTAATTTTGAATTATTACTATATAAAGCATTGTAATTTTTACCTAAAAATATTATTGTATTATTAAAAAAAGTTATATCTATTATAACCATTGGATTGTATTTTTGACTATATGTTAATATATCGCATAAAATTATTTTTTCTTTGATTTCATTATTTAATATTTCTATTGTTTTTCCTAACATTGTTTTTATTATATTATAATTTTTGTTTTTTTTATTATTTAAGTCGTTTTCTATTGATGGAATAATTCCTATAATATTGATTTTTATTTTTAATTCTAAAATAAATATAAAAATTCCTAATATTGAATTTATATTATGTATATTATATCTTTTTTTATTTAATATATTATTATCATTAAAAATTATTCCTTTATCTATAATAACTATTGGTTTTTGTGTAATATTATTATTATATTTTAATATTATAATTTTTGATTTTTTTAAATTTTTTTTTTTTAATGTTAATATTGAATTTATTTTTAATTTTTTAATTTCTTTTTTTTCTATTATTTTTATTGATAAATTTTTATATATTTTTGATAAATTATGTACTTCATTTGAAAAATAAGAAGAAGTAAAAGTATTTATAGAATGATTTGATAGATCTTTTGTATATTTTATGCTTTTAGATATAATTATCCCATATTTTATAGATTTTTGTATATTATTTAATTCATGTTTCGTTGAATATATTATAATATTTTTTAGAATAAAATTGTTATTTTCTGTTTTATATTTATTAAAAGAATATATTTCTTCATTTATATTTATTATTAAATTTTTTGTATTATAAAATATATTTTGATTTTTTATGTTACAATCATTGTTTATTAAATATAAAGCACTTTGAGAATTAGTTTTTTTTATTATTTGTAAACTATTATTTATAATTTTTTTATAATCTGATTTTGATAAATTATTTTTATTTTTGCAATTGATTAAAATTATTTTGTTACTATAAATATTTGGTATATTATATAAAATTAATGAGTCTATTATTTCATTGTTTAAATTTTTTATAGTGTTTGATATATAGTTATTACTTATTTTATCTAAAATTTTTGTTGTGTGAGATAACTCATTGTTATTAAAAATTGCTGTAATTATACAAGAAACATTTTGTTTTTCTAATGGTCCTGTAATTATGTTAAATTTCATTTTAATACCTATTTTGTAAAAAATAACATGAATTATTATGGAGGTGGTGGGATTTGAACCCACGTCCATAAACTTTAAATTATTGTTTCTACATGTTTATCCTATTATTAGTAATATATAGTTCATATAGGAATGAATAATATATTTTGGTTTATTATTTTTAGCAAATTTATTATAAACCATTAAAATCTGTTATCTTATTATATTTTATCTCTTTTAATCTATTAAATGAAAATAAGCATTCATTATTAAGAGAGCATTAACTAAGCTGCTAATGCGTAATTATTTTTGTTTGCATTTATAATGCTTGTGACTAAAGATTACGAGATTTAAGTCACCATACTCGACATGCACTTTTAATTTTATTTTTTATGTCGATTCCATAACACCCCCTTTTTATTATTATATCACATATTTTTTAAATATGTTAATTTTTCTTTTATTAATTCTTTTTCTTTTTTATTTTTTTTTTTGTCATATAATTTTTTTCCTATAACTATTGCAATTTCTACTTTTATTAAATGGTTTTTAAAATATATTTTTGTTGGTATTATGTTATATCCTTTTTTTTTAATGTATGAGTTTATATAAATCATTTCTTTTTTATGTAATAATAATTCTCTTTCTCTTTTTGGATTTATATTTGTAAAAGCACAATTAAAAATCAAAGGATTTATTATTGATTCTGTAATATAGAATTTATTTTTTTTAATTTTTATATAACTTTCAATTATTTGAACTTTTTTTTCTCTTAAACTTTTTACTTCCCATCCTTTTAAAATTATTCCTGCTTCATATTTTTTTTCTATATAGTAATTAAAATTTATTTTTTTATTTATTATTATTATTTGATTTTTCATATTTTTTTGATTGTTCTTTTCTTTTATTTTATTATATAATGTTTTTTTATTATATAATTAGTTATTTAAATTTTTTTATGAATAATAAAATAAATCATTATAATTTTTATGATTTTTATTTTTTTTATTAAGTTTTATTTTATAAAATTTTTGTAAATAATTTTTAAAAGAGAGGTTTTATATGAAATTAACAAAATTAATGAAAAAAGGTATTATTGATGAATATAAAATTCATGATAAAGATACAGGCTCTTCTGAGGTTCAAATTTCTTTATTGTCTGCAAATATAAGTGAACTTGTTGAGCATTTAAAAGTTCATAAAAAAGATAAACATTCTAGAAGAGGTTTAATTGGACTTGTAAATAGGCGTAGAAAATTATTAAACTATTTAAAAAAAAAATGTTGTAATAAATATTTTGAATTGATAAAAAAGTTAGGAATTCGTAAATAATTTATAATGAGGATTATATTTTGTCTGTTATAAAAAAAAAAATAAAAATATGTGATGATTATATATATTTAGAAACTGGTTTTATAGCTAAACAATCAACTGGATCTGTTGTTGTTGAAATGAATGGAACAAAAATTTTGGTTACCGTTGTTTCTTTATTGAATAATGAAAATAAAAATTTTCTTCCATTGAAAGTGGATTATCAAGAACGTTTTTATGCTTGTGGAAAAATACCAGGTAGTTTTTTTAAAAGAGAAGGTCGTCCAACTGAAAGAGAAGTTTTAGTTTCGAGATTAATAGATAGACCTTTACGTCCTTTGTTTTATAATATAAATAAATATGAAATTCAAATAATTGTAACAGTTATCTCTATAAATCCTAATGTTGATCCTGATATATTATCTATTATTGGTGCTTCTTGTGCTCTTTGTATTTCAAATGTTTCTTTTAAAGAGCCTATAGCAGCTGTTAGAATAGGTTATAATTCTGATGGATTTTTTTTAAATACTAAAGTAGATGAATTTATTAATACGAAATTAAATTTGGTAGTTGCTGGAACTAAAGATTCTGTTTTGATGGTTGAGTCTTCTGCAAAAGAATTATCTGATGATATTATGATCGAAGCTATAATTTTTGGTCATAAAAATATTAAACCAATTATAGAATTTATTAATGATTTTTCTAATAATTTAAAAAAAAAAAATTTTATATTGGAAAATAATCAAATTAATAATTATTTATATAATTGGTTATATGATAAATATAATTTACAAATTATAGATATATATAATATACAAGATAAATTAGTAAAAAAATCTTTATTAAATAAATTATATGAAAAAATTAATTTAGAATTAATTGTTGAAATAGATAATGGATGTTATAATTTTGAAAAAGATTTTATTGTTTCTGATATTATATCTGTTATTGAAAAAGTTGAAAAAGATGTTGTTAGAAATTATATAATAAGTACTGGTAAAAGATTAGATAATCGTAATTTTGATGAAATAAGATTTATTGATATTTATTTAGGATATTTATTTAGAGCACATGGTTCTGCTGTTTTTACTAGAGGAGAAACTCAAGTTATAGTTTCAGTTACTTTAGGAACAAAAAAGGATGCTCAAATTATTGATAACCCTTTTAATAGACAAAAAGATGAATTTATATTTCATTATAATTTTAATTCGTATTGTGTTGGAGAAATAGGAATTATAGGTAGTCCTAAACGTAGAGAAATTGGACATGGTAATTTAGCAAAAAAGGCAATGCAAGCTGTTTTTTTAGAAAATGATTGTCCATATGTTGTTAGAATTGTTTCTGAGGTTACGGAATCTAATGGGTCTAGTTCTATGGCTTCTGTATGTGGGGCAAGTTTAGCGTTGATGGATGCAGGTGTTAATATAAGTAATCATATAGCTGGTATAGCTATGGGATTAATTAAAAAAAATGATAAATTTATTATTTTATCAGATATTAGTGGAGAAGAAGATCATTATGGTGATATGGATTTTAAAGTTGCTGGTACAAAAATTGGTATAACAGCATTGCAAATGGATATAAAAATTTCTCATATAGATAAAAGTATTATGACTTATGCATTGAAACAAGCAGTTGAAGGTTATAATTATATTTTATTAATAATGAATAAATTTATTTCTGAACCAAAAAAAGAAATATCTAAATTTGCTCCTAAAATAAAAAATTTTAAAATAAATATTACTAAAATAAAAGATGTTATTGGCAAAGGCGGAGCTGTTATAAAATCTTTAATAGAAGGTACTGATGTTAGTGTTGATATACAAGATAATGGAAATGTACAAATTGTATATTGTAATGTTGAAGAAGGAGAAAGAGTTTATAGAGAAATAAAAAGATTATCTACAGATTTAGAAATTGGAAAAATATATAAAGGAAAAGTTGTTAGAATAACAGATTTTGGAGCTTTTATTAATCTTATTCCTGGAAAAGATGGTTTAGTACATATTTCTCAAATAGTTAATTATAAATTAACTAATGTTAGGGATGTTTTATCAGAAGGACAAGAGGTTGAAGTTAAGTTAATTGATATTGATAAACAAGGTAAAATAAGATTAAGTATGAAATCTATTATCTAATTATATGTTTTTTTTATTTTGTTTATTATATGACAAAAAATTAGAGTTGTTATTTTTGCGTCATATATTGCTGAATGATTTTTTTTATTGTTGAATTTTATTCCTATATTTTTAGCAATATTTGATAGTATTGATTGTTTATATGTTATGTATCCTAATGTTGAAGCATCTATTACATTAAATTTATGATAGTAATTATTTGTTTTTTTTGTTCTTTCAATTAAATTATTTAAAAACATTAAATCAAACCAGCAATTATGTCCTATTAATATACATTTAGATACTTTGTTTTCAATTATTGTGTTTTTTATAAATTCTAATATAGATATAGACGCTTCATTTTCTGATATGGCAAATCTTAATTTTTGAAATATGTTTATTTTATTACATTTTAAAGATGTTTTGTTTATTTTAGAACCTTTAAATGGATTTATATTTAAATGTAAAATTTTGTTTGGATATGCTTCTTCTTTTTCATTATATTTTATATTTATTAAGGCTATTTCTAGTATAGCATTAGTATTAGAATTTAATCCACTTGTTTCTAAATCTATAATAATAAGACATATATTTTTTAGTTTCATATTGTTTATTAATAATAATAAAAATTAAATTTAATTTTATATATTATAATTTTGGCTTTTTTCTTTAAATTTTATTATTTGTTTATCTAATTTATCTATTAATGTATCTATTGATGAATACATGTTTTTGCTTATAGAATTTGCAATTAATTTATTTTTATTTTCTAATATATATATTTCAGCTTCTGCTTTATGTTGATATTTATTTTCTATTTTTAAAACTATATGAAATTTTTTTATATGATTATAATGTTTTTCTAAACGTTTTACCTTTGTTTTTATATATTCTTTTAAAGAATTATTATCAGAATTTACAGATATTTTTATATTTATATTCATAAACGGCTCCTAATATATATATATTTAAAATAATTGATATTTTTCTAAATCTTTTTTTTTTTCATATGCGTTTTTTATAATCTCTTCTGGTATCCCAGCCATAGCAGCTACTTCAATTCCATAACTTTTTTTTGATTCTCCTTTTTTTATTTTGTATAAAAAATTTATTTTACCATTATATTCTATACTATCACAATATATATTTTTTATCGTTTTTGAAATATTTTTTAATTTATGTAATTCATAATAATGTGTTGTTAAAAGAGTTAATGATTTTATTTTATTTAAATGTAATATTATTGACCAAGCTAAAGGTAATCCTTCTAATATATTTGTTCCTCTTCCTATTTCATCTAATAATATTAAGCTATTTTCTGTAGCATTTTTTATTATATTAGAAGCTTCTATCATTTCAATCATAAAAGTTGAATGCCCTTTTGTTAAATTATCTTCAGCTCCTATTCTTGTTAAAATTTTATCTATTTTTCCTATTTTTGCTTTTTTTGCTGGAACATAACATCCTATATGAGCAATTATTATAGAAATAGCAATTTGTCTTAAATATGTTGATTTTCCACCCATATTTGGACCAGTTACTATATATACTAAATTGTTTGAGTTTAATATTACGTCGTTTGTTATGAAAGTTTTATCATTATTGTTTTCTATCAAAGGATGTCTATTATCTTTAAGAATTATTTCTTTTTTATTTGTTAATTTTGGAAATGTCCATTGTAAAATATCTGCCCTTTCTGCAAAATTACTTAATATGTCTAATTTTGCTAATGCAATGGAAGTTTCTTTCATTTCATTAGTATGTAATTTTATTGTTTCTATAGCATTGTTATAAATGATATTTTCTAATTTTTTCATTTCTTCTTTATATATTTTTATATTATTTTCTATTAATTTTAATTCTTCTGTATAATATTTATCTGAATTTTTTAATGATTGTATTTTTATATAATTTATTGGTATATTTTTGTTTTGTGATTTCGTTATTTCTATATAATATCCGTTTAAATTATTATATTTTATTTTTAAATTTTTTATAGATGTATTTTTTTTTTCTTTTTCTTGTAAATTAGTTATATCAATTTCTGAATTTATAATTAATTTTTTTAAATTGTCTAAATTTTTATTAAATTTATTTTTTATAATCCCGTTTTCAAAAATGTTAGTCATATAATTAGTGTTTATGCAAATTTTTATTAAATGTGTTATTTTTGGAAAAAGTTTAATTTCTTTTTTTATTTTAGATAATAAATTTGTATTATTTAGTTTATTTATATATTTTTTTATATATGGTAATGTTTTTAATGTGTTATTTAGTAAAATTATATCTTTAGGTTTAGTTTTTGATAAATTTATTTTTGAAATTATTTTTTCTAAATCATTTATATTATTTAAATATTTTTGTAATTTTATATAATTTTGATTTCTTTTAAATTCTTTTACTAGGTTTAATCTATCGTTTATATGATTTCTACATTTTATAGGTGTAGATAGCCAATTTTTTAACATTCTTTCACCCATAGGAGTTTTTGTTTTATTTAGTACTTTAAATAAAGTATTTTTTTTTTCATTATCTTGATTTATAAATATTTCTAGATGTTTTAATGTATTAGGTCCAAAATATATGTATTTTTCATTATTTATAAATTCTAATTTTCTTATATGTTTTAATTTGCAATTTTGTGTTTTTAATGCATAATTATAAACTATTCCTGCAGGTATAATTGATTCTTTTTTATTTTTGTTTTGTATTATTTCTAAATTTTCTTCTATATTTGTTATTAATATTTTATATGATTTATTAAAATTTAAATTGTTAGTGATTTTATTTATATAAAAGTTATTTGAATTTATCTCATTTTCTATATTTTGTGTTATTATTATTTCTGAAGGGTTTATTTCTTCTAATTTTGAAATTAATTCTAATTTTGTATTAACTTCTGTTACATAAAATTCTCCTAAAGATATGTTTATTGATGATAAATTATATTTTTCTTTATTTTTATATATGCATGTTGTTGTGTTTGTTGAATTTTCTTCTTGATATTCTTCTTCTACAAGTGTTCCTGGAGTTAAAATTTTTTTAACTGATCTTTTTATTAAATTATTTTCTTTTATTGATTCATTTTCTTGTTCACATATTACAATTGTATATTTATTTTTTAATAATTTTTTTATATAAAAGGATGATGCATGATGTGGTATTCCAGCCATTGGTATATAATGTTTAGAAGATTTTTTTTTAGTTAAAACTATTTGTAATATATTTGAAGCTATAACAGCATCATTGTAAAATAATTCATAAAAATCTCCTATCCTAAATAATACTAATTCATTCATATAATTTTTTTTTATTTCTTTATATTGTTTAATTACTGGTGTATCTAACATAAAAATCTCTTATTTTTTTTTTTAATTTTTAGATAATAAAAGTCCTATTTCAAATAATAACCAAATTGGAATCGCTAATAATATTTGAGAAATAACATCTGGAGGTGTTAAAAGCATTCCTAATATAAAGGCTAGTATTATTATATATTTTCTTTTATTTGATAAATCTTTTTTTTTAATTACATTTAATTTAATTATTAATATTGTAATTATTGGTATTTGAAATGATATTCCTGTTGCTATTGATATTGATATTATAAAATCTAAATAATTTGATATATCAGTCATTACTGTTATACTTGTTGAAGAACAAGTAGCAAAAAAACTTAAAGCTAAAGGACAAATTATATAAAATGAAAACAATAATCCGATATAAAATAATATAGTACTATATATTATTATAGGAAAAATTTTATTTTTTTCATTTTTATATAAACCTGGAGCTATAAATTTCCATATATTATTTATTATATATGGAATACTTATTATTATACTTATTAAAAATGTTAATTTTAATGGTATTAAAAATGGTGTTGTTACGTGAGTTGCAATTAATGTATTTCCTTCTGGTAATTGGCGTATCATTGGTTCTGCTATAAAAACATATATTTTTTGAGAAAATGAAAAAAGTATTAAAAAAACACATAATATAAATATAAAACAATTTATTATTTTTTTTCTTAATTCTATAAAATGAACATTCATATTTTATTCTTTATCATTATTGTTTATATTTTTTTTTTTTAATGATAAAGAAAAATCCTCTTCTAATTTTTCTTTTTTTTGTTTTAAATTGTTTATAAATTTACCTATATTATAAAATAAATTTTGATAATCATCAGGATTTAATATTATTATTGATATTATCAATATTAATATTATTTCCCAAAAGCCAATATCGAACATATTTATTTTTCTATATTTTTATCATTGTTTATTATAGATTTTGATTCTTCATTTGAAGATTGTAATCCTTTTCTAAATCCTTTAAAGGCTTGTCCTAAATCTTCACCAATGTTTCTTAATTTTTTTGTTCCAAAAATTAGTAAAATTATTAAAAATATTAATAACAAAGACCCTGGACTTATTCCTGCGAAATTCATTATATTATTTCCTTATTAAATATATTTTACAATAATTTTATTATATACTTTATTATATATATTTCAAGTTTTGATAAAAAAAATTATTGTTATTATGTTTTTGATTTTATTTTTTATTTTATTAAGTTTAAATTTGTGTTTTATAAAAAAAATATAGGTATATATTGGGGTAGCTTTGATCCTCCTACTTTAGCTCATAAAGAGATAATAATTAAATCTTTTTTTTATGTTTCTTGTATTTTTATTGTTATAAATAATAATAATTGTAAAAATTATTATTTTTCATCAAAAAAAAGATTACAAATGTTTAAATATATATTCAAAGATTATTATTTTATATTGTTTTTTTATAATTATAAAATATTTTTTTTTATTCAAGGTATAGATAATTTTTATAGTTATTTTAAATTTAAAAAATTTAGTTATAATTTTTTTTCTATTATATTAGGAATTGATGTTTATAATAATTGGTTTAATGTATTTAAAAATAAAAAAATTATTTTTTATAGATATATTTGGATAATATATAGAAAAAATTTTTTTATTAATAATTTTTATTATAATAATTTATATTTTTTTAATATTAATGTTAAATTAAAATATATTTCTTCTAAAATTTCTAAATTTTATTTGTTTAATTTTAAATTTTTTATTTTAAAATTTATATTAAAATATGGAATTATTCGTTATATATATATTTTTTATAAATTTTTATAGATTTTTTATTGATGTTTTGTTTATTTTTATTATTTTTTTTTGATGGTGTATTTATGAAATTTTTAAATTTTTATGAAATTCAATTTTTGTTTTTGGATTATTTTAAAAAAAATAATCATAAAATTTATGATGGATGTTCTATAATTCCTCAGAATGATAATAGCTTATTATTTACTAATTCTGGCATGGTACAATTTAAAGATTTTTTTTTAGGGTATAAAGCTATACGGCATAAAAATATTACAACATCTCAATCTTGTATACGTGCTGGTGGAAAACATAATGATTTATCTAATGTTGGGTATACTTCTAGGCATCATACTTTGTTTGAAATGTTAGGTAATTTTAGTTTTGGAGGTTATTTTAAAAATGAAGCTATTTTTTATGCTTGGTTTTTTTTAACTCATATTTTGTTTATATTAAAAGATAAATTATTTTTTACAATTTATGAAAATGATTTTGAATCTGAGAGTATTTGGTTTGAAAATGTTAAAATTAATAAAAAAAATTTAATTAAGTTGGGAAAAAAAGATAATTTTTGGATGATGGGAAATAATGGTCCTTGTGGTCCTTGTACTGAAATATTTTATGATCATGGAGATTTTTTAAATGGTAATTTTGATATAAATTGTAATTTTGGAGATAGATATATAGAAATTTGGAATTTAGTTTTTATGGAATATAATTTTTTTGATTTAAAAATGGAAAAATTATTAATTTTTTGTGTTGATACTGGAATGGGTTTAGAGAGAATTTCTGCTGTTATGCAAGGAGTTAGTAATAATTATAATATTGATATATTTAAAGATTTGAAAAATTTAATTATAAAAAATTTTTCTTATCATACAAATTTTATTAATGATTCTTTTTCATTAAATGTTATAAGTGATCATTTAAGATCTGCTAGTATTATGATTTTTTATGGCATTTTACCTTCTAATGATGGAAGATCTTATGTTTTGAGAAAAATTATAAGAAGAGCTATTATACATGGAAAAAAAATTAATATATTTGATTCATTTTTGTATAAATTGTTTAAAGAAATGGTATATAATTTAGAATATTATAATTATTTATTAAAAGATATTTTTCGTATTGAAAAAATTTTTTTAGAAGAAGAAGTTAAATTTGATGAAACTTTAAATTATGGATTGAAAAAATTAAATGAAATTATTTTTTTTGAAAAAAAAAAAATTTGTGGAAAAGATGCATTTATTTTATATGATACGTATGGTTTTCCTATTGATTTAACTGTTGAAATTTCAAAAGAGTATAATTTGGAAGTTGATGTTGAAGATTTTTATAAGCATATGTTATTACAAAAAAATTCTAATGATTTTAATAAATTTTATGTTATAAATAATGTTTTTAATGTAAAAAATACAAATTTTATAGGTTATAATTTTATAAATTATGTTTCTAAAATTCAACAAATTATAGTTGATAATAAATTTATTAATGTGTTAAAAAATTATTGTAAATGTATTTTAATTTTAGATAATAGTCCATTTTATTTTGAATCAGGTGGACAAATAGGAGATAAAGGTTTTTTAATTGGAAATAATTTTATTTTTTTTGTTGAAAATGTAAAAAATGTTAATGGTTTTTATATACATTATGGATTTTTGAAATTTGGATATATAATAATTGGAGACTATATAAAAAGTTGCGTTGATTTTAATTTTAGAAAAAGATGTTCAATAAATCATTCTTCTACTCATATTATTAATTATGTTTTAAAAGTAATATTATCTGAAAATGTTAAACAGTTGGGTTCATATATTGATGATTGTAAATTAAGATTTGATTTTTTATATAATTATTCTTTAAATATTGATATTGTTAATAAAATTGAGTTTTTGATAAATCAATATATTTTAAATAATTTGTTTGTTCATTATGATTATATTAATTTTTTTGATGCTAAAAAAAAAAAAATATCATATTTAGAAAATGATATTTATAGTGATAAAGTTAGAGTTGTATATATTGGAAAAAATTTTTCATCTGAATTGTGTGCTGGAACTCATGTTAAATCTACTGGAGATATTGGTTTATTAAAAATTTTATCTTTATCTGGAGTATCTTCTGGTGTTAAACGTATAGAAGCTGTAACCGCATTTTCTTCCTTATTTGTTATTCAGCAAAAATTTTATTTAATAGATTCAGTTAAATTTTTATTTAAATGTGATGATTTATTATTATTAAATTGTGTTGATAATTTAATTTTAAAAAATTTATTTTTGTTTAAAAAAATAAATAAATTAAAAAAAGATATAATTTTAAATATTGAAAAAAATTTATTTAACAATATTATTTTATATAAGAATATTAATTTTTTAATTTTTCAGTTTATTACTGGAAATAATATTTTGTTAAAAAAATTAATTGATAATTATAAAAATTTTTATGTTAATGGAATTGTTATTTTATTTATTATAGAAGATAATATGTTAAATATTTGTTTTGGTATTACTGATAATTTAAAATTTATATTTAATGCTGATTTGTTGATAAAATATTTTTTTATAAAAATTAGAGGATTTGGTGGAGGAAATCATTTATATTCTTCAGGTGGAATGAAGAAATTTAATGATTTTATTGATATTAATATTATTTTAAATAATTATTTTGAATTTTTAAAAAGATGTGTGTTATAATGAAAATTATTTTATAATTAATTTTTTATATAATTTTTTTTTTGGAAATTGTATAAATTTATATATTTTTGATTTTTTTTGTTATATGATTAAGAATATTTTTACTTTGGAGTATATAATGTTAATTTTAACTAGAAGAGTTGGTGAAACATTAATGGTAGGAGATGAGATAACTGTAACAGTATTAGGAATAAAAGGTAATCAAATAAGATTGGGGGTGAATGCTCCTAAAATTATTTCTGTTCATAGAGAAGAAATTTATCAAAAAATTCAGGTAGAAAAATCTAAAAATAATGTTTAAATTTTAATTTTTTTTGGAGAGATGGCCGAGTGGCTTAAGGCGCTCCCCTGCTAAAGGAGTATAGATTTTTATTTCTATCGTGGGTTCAAATCCCACTCTCTCCGTTTTTATTTGCGCCTGTAGCTCAGTTGGATTAGAGCACCTGGCTACGAACCAGGAGGTCGGAGGTTCAAATCCTTTCAGGCGTGTTATTTTTATTTTTGTTTTATATTTTATATTTTATATTTTATATTTTATTTTAGAATATTATGATTGCTAGTTTATTTGATGTTTCTTATTTTCGAGGATCTAAAAAAATTTTTAATAAAATTAATTTAGATATTCCTGAAGGAAAAATTACAGCTATTATGGGACCAAGTGGTTGTGGTAAAACAACTCTTTTGAGATTATTAAGTGGTGAACTTTTACCTTTTTCTGGAAAAATTATTTTAGATGGTTATGATATAACTAATATAGATAAAAAAAATTTATATAAGCTTAGAAAAAAAATAGGTATGTTATATCAAAATTGTGGTTTATTTTCAGATTTAAATGTGTTTGATAATGTTGCTTTTCCAGTAAAAGAACATACAAATTTATCTAATGAAATGATAAAAGATTTAGTTTTGATAAAATTGCATTCTGTTGGGTTGAGAGGGGCTAGAAATATTATGCCATCTAATTTATCAGGAGGTATGGCTAGAAGAGTTGCTTTAGCAAGAGCTATTGTTTTAGATCCTAAAATAATAATGTATGATGAACCTTTTGCTGGGTTAGATCCTATATCTATAGGAGTTTTATTGAAATTAATTAAAGTTTTAAATGATACTTTAAATATGACAACTATTTTAGTTTCTCATGATATATATGAAACAGTAAGTATTTCTGATTATATATATTTAATTTTTGATGGAGATATTATTGCGCATGGAAATTCAAAAGATATTATGAATTTAAATAATAAGTGGGTTAATCAATTTATGAAAGGTTTGTATAATGGTCCGATAGCATATCATTATCCTTCTAATAATTATAAAAATGATTTATTAAATTATGATATTTGATTTATTTCAAAATATTGGAAAAAAAACTATATATTTTTTTTTTAGACTTGGTGAAGCTTTTTTTTTATTAATTTATTCATTATTTTGTATTCCTAATTTTTTTAAAAGTATTAAAAGAGTTATTAATCAATTATATTTTGTTGGATTTTTGTCTTTAATTGTTATAATAGTTTCTGGTTGTTTTATTGGCATGGTTTTATGTATACAAGGTTATAATGTATTGATTAAATTTGGTGCGGAGCAAGAATTAGGGCAAATGATAGCTGTTAGTGTTATTAGAGAATTAGGTCCTGTTATAACTTCTTTACTATTTGCTGGTAGATCTGGATCATCTTTAACAGCTGAAATAGGGTTTATGAAAATGACTGAACAATTATCTTCTATGTCTATAATGGGTGTTGATCCTTTTAAAAGAATTATTGGTCCTAGATTTTGGGCTGTTCAAATATCGTTACCTTTATTGTCTTTAATTTTCATTCAAATTTCTATCATTGGGGCTTTTTTTATTGGAGTTTATTTTTTAGGTATTGATAGTGGAGCTTTTTGGTCTAATATGCAATCAGTTATTATTTTTCAAGAAGATGTTTTTAATAGTGTTATAAAAACTTTTATTTTTGGTTTTGTTATTGCATGGATATCTGTTTTTCAGGGAATTTATTGCATTCCTACTTCCGAAGGTATTGGATATGCAACTACAAATAGTGTTGTTTATTCTTCTTTATCAATTTTTATTATTGATTTTTTTTTAACAATTTTTATGTATACAGATGTTTAATTTAATATGCGTAAAATAGAAATTTTTGTTGGTTTTTTTATTTTTTTAGGATTTTTATCTTTATTATTACTTGCTTTTAAAGTTAGTGATATAGGAAATTTAAAAAATGATAAAAGTAATTATAAAATTAGTGCTAAATTCACAAATATTGGTGGATTAAAAAAAAGAGCTAAAGTTACAATAGGAGGAGTAAAAATAGGTTATGTAACAAATATTACATTAAAAGAAAATGAATATTTTGAATATGTTCCTGTAGTAGAAATGAGTATTAAATCTAGTATACATATTCCTATTGATTCATCAGCCAGCATTGTAACTTCTGGATTACTTGGAGATAATTATATAAGTATAGATATTGGTTGTAATGATGTTTTTATTGAAAATAATGGTATTATTACATTAACATCTCAAGCTTTATTGCTTGAAGATTTGCTTGCTAAATTTGGTGTGGGGTAATTTGTGTATAGGTTAATTTTTAAGTTATTTATTTTTTTATTATTTATTAATATAAATTTTTTATTTTCTGATGTAAAAAACCCTGTTGATGTATTAAAAAATATAAATAAAGATATATTAACTATAGTTGATAAAAATATTAATCTTGTTGATGAAAAATTAAACGAATTGTTAGGTGAATATATTATACCTTACATAAATTTTGATGAAATGTGTTTGTTTATTGTAGGAAAAGGAATTTGGAAAAATCTTTCTATTGATAAAAAAAATGATTTTATTTATGAATTTAAAAAATTGGTTATAAAAACTTATTCTACAACTCTTAATAAATATATTAGATCTAAGGTTATATTTTTTGAAAATAAAAATTTTGATAATCAAAATGTTCAATATGGTCGTAAAATACAAATTTCTAGTGAAATAGAAACAATAGAAAAAGGAAAAAATCTTCATGTTGATTATAGGATGATTTTTTATAAAGATTCTTGGAAATTATACGATTTGATTATTGAAGGAATTAGCATATTAAAAGGATTTCAAGCTCAATTTGGTAATGATATTAAAAAAAATGGTATAGATTTTGTTATAAATAGAATGAAACAGCATAATAGTGGATAATTTATGAATTATAATATGTTTTTGAAAAAAAAAGAATATTATATATTATCAGGGTCTGTTATTTTTGATAATATTGTTGATATATATAATAATAGTGTTTGTTTTTTTGATAATTTGATTATTATAAAAATTGATTTATCAGAATTAAAAATTATTGATAGTAGTATATTTGTTTTATTTTTATCTTGGATTAAAAAAGCTAATATAGATAATAAAAATATATATTTTTATAATTTACCTAAATTTGTAATTGATTTAGGAAAAATATATGATTTTGATTTAATTTTGTCACCTTTTATAAAATATAATAAAATGTAATATATTTTTATGTTAAGTTTATTAAAAAATATTAATTTTTTATTTTATGAATATAAATATAAAAATATTATTGTTAATGGTAAAATTATTTCTTATTTATATTATTTAAATAATAATTTTATTTCTAAATATGTTGTTTTAATTGTTTTGTATGATAATTTTATTCCTTCTAAAAAAGAAAATTTTTTTTTAAACAAAATGATAAATATTATTCAAATAAATAATATTTGTATTTGTTATGTTTGTATTCTTGATAAAAAATATAAAATATATATTGATTTTTTTGTTAATTATGAATTAAAAAAAAAAAATTTTTCTCATATTCTTTTATTAGATAAAGGAAATGAAAAAAAAATTTTGTTAGATAATTTTTTTTTTAAGATACGTACTTATTCTCCTAGAGATTTAATTTTATATCCTTTTTATAAATTAAAAATTTATGATGATTTAATTAAGTTTAAAAATTTAATTTAATGTTTTTATATTATTTTTTTATTATTATATATTTTTGAATTTATTGTTGTAATAAAATTTTTCCAATTTTGTATTTCTTTTATATTTTGGAATTTATTATTAAAATTTTTAATTTTTATATTATATTTTATTTTAAATAATTGAAATAAATAATAAAAATACCATGATTTTTTTATATTTATTTTTTTTAAATAGCTTAATATACTAATAAAATTGTTATTTTTATGATATATAAATTTTTTTAATAATATTTTAAAATTTATATTTTTATAATTATTTATTAAGTTTATTATATATATACTATTATAGTTTTTAAAAAAAGTATTTTTTATAAAAATGAAAATGTAATTTATATCTTTTGATAAATATTTGTTCATTATATTTATTATATTTATTGATATATATATTTTTTTTTTTTCTAAAATTATTTTTATCCATAAAGATATATTTTTTTTTATTATTTTATTATTATTAAAAATTATTGAATTTGTATTTAAATTAAAAAAAAAAGTATTTTTTATATTTATTAATATATATATATTTTTTTTTTTTAATTTTTCTATAATTGTTATTATTATTTTTTTAATTTTTTCATCATTTTCATCGTTTTCTATATTTATTTCTATTGTTATATATTTTTTAAATGGAATATTATATATTTTATCTATTATATTTTTTGTTTTTTCGTTTATTTTAAATTTTATAAATTTATTTTTTGGAAATGTTTTTTTTATATATTTTTTAATTAGTAAATTTATATTTATTAGATTATTTATTTTATTTTTATATATAAAAAAAATATTAGAATCTTTTTTTTTTAAAATATTATTTATTTTTTTAATATTTTCAAAAAAAATCATAATTTTTTTTTTTTAATTAGTAATTATATTAATTAGTTTTTTTTTTAAAAAAATAATTTTTTTTATTTTTTTATTTTTAAAATATTTAAATAATTTTTTTTCATTAAAAATTTCTATTTTTGTTTCTTTATATGAATTTGATTCATGTATATTTATTTCTGATTTTAATTTCCCATTTATTTGTATTATTATATTAAATTTATTTTTGTTTAAATATTTTTTATTTATTTTTGGCCATATATTTTCATTTATTTTTTTTAAATTATTTAATTTTTTTAATAGTAGATTGCAAATGTGTGGAATTATTGGAGATAATAATAATATTATTATTTTTAATTTTTTTTGTATAATAATATGATCATTTATAGTTAATTTTTTATAATTTTGTATTATATTTATTAATTCCATTAAAGAAGAAATTGCTGTATTAAATGTGTGTTTTTTTTCAATATCATTGTTTATTTTTTTAATTGTTTTATATATTATAAAATAAATGTTTTTTTGTTTGTAATTTAATTTATGTTTTATTTTATTTTTTGATAATCCTATTAATATGTGATCATTTAATATTATTTTTAGTTTTTTAATAAAATTTTGTCCTCCATTAATTCCATCTTCAGACCATTCTAATGATTTTTCTGGAGGTGAAGAAAATATTGTAAAAAATCTTAATGTGTCAGATCCATATTTTTTTATTAATATTTCTGGATTTATTATATTGCCATATGATTTGGACATTTTTTTTCCATTTAATAATACCATTCCTTGTGTTAATAAATTTTTAAATGGTTCGTTTGAATTTAATAATCCAAAATCTCTTATTATTTTATGAATGAATCTTGAATATAGTAAATGTAAAATAGCATGTTCTATTCCTCCTATATATTGATTAATTGGAGTCCAATTTTTTGATCTATAATCTAATATTGATTTTTTATTATTATATGATGAATATCTTGCATAATACCATGATGATTCTAAAAATGTATCACATGTATCTGTTTCTCTATATGAACTTGAATTACATGAAAAGCATATTGTGTTATAAAATTCTGGTATATTTTTTAAAGAAATATTATTGTTATTTATTTTTATATTTTTAGGAAGAATTATAGGTAAATTATTATATTGTATAGATTTTATACCACAATTTTTACAATATATTATTGGGATAGGTGTCCCCCAGTATCTTTGTCTTGATATACCCCAATCTTTTATTTTATAATTTAAATTTTTTTTAATTTTTAATTTTTTTAATATATATATAATTATTTTATTTTTATTATTGTAATTTAATTTTTTAAAATTTTTTGAATATATAAAATTTAATTTTTGTTTATTTTGTGGTAATTTATTTTTACTTTTATTTTTAATTTTTAAAATTTCATAGTCTTTTTCAAGTAAAATATAATTACTTATTAATATAGGTATTTTTTTATTATTTATAGGATTTATTATATATAAATTTGTTTTAATAATTGATTGATTTGTATTAAAATAATTATATTTTTTATTATTGTTTATGAAATTTTTAATTAATTTTATTTTTTTAGATAATAAAATTGATAAATTATTATCTATTGATAATAATAAAGCATTTATATTAAATATATCATTAAAATTATCTATATTTAAATTTAAAAAAGATTTTAATGTTTTATTTATTTTAAATGGAATTAATATATTTTTTGATTTGCCTATCCAATTATGTTGCATAATTTTTACTTGATTTGGCCAATTTTTTAAATTTATTAAATTTTTTAATAACTCTTTTGTATAATTTGTTATTTTTAAAAACCATTGGTATATTTTTATTTTTTTTACGTTTGCATCTGATCTCCATCCTTTTCCATTTATTACTTGTTCATTTGCTAAAACTGTTTTATCTATAGGGTCCCAGTTTACTATTGATTTTTTTTTGTAAATTAAATTTTCTTTATATAATTTTATAAACATCCATTGTTCCCATTTGTAGTAATTAGACTGATATGTATTTATTTCTTTATTCCAATCGTAGCTAATACCTAAAAATTTTAATTGATATTTCATATGAATTATATTTTTTTTGGTCCATTTTAAAGGATTTGTTTTATTTTTTATTGCTGCATTTTCTGCTGGTAATCCAAATGAATCCCATCCTATAGGATGAAAAATATTTTTTCCTATATTTTTTTTATATCTTGCTATTACATCTCCTATCGTATAATTTCTTACATGCCCTACATGTAATACACCACTTGGATATGGAAACATTACTAAACAAAAATAATTATTTATATTATTTTTATTTACTTTAAAAGAGTTGTTTTTTTTCCAAAAAAAATGTAAATTTTTTTCTGTTATATAATGATTATAGTTTTTTTTAGTTTTCATTTTTTTTTATTAAATAGCATTTTTTCTTCAATGAGTTCCATTTTTAATGTTTTTTTAATTACATTATGTGAATAACCTTTTAAATGTAGTATACTATGTATTGTTAAATGTTTCCAATGTTCAATTATTGGTTTTTTTAAAATTTTTGCTTCTTTTTTTATTATAGAGTAACAAAATATTATATCTCCTATTATATTTTTATCTTTGTTAAAATTTAAATTAAATGTTAAAACATTTGTTTCTTTATTTTTTTTTTTATATTTTTTATTTAAATATTTTATCTTTTTTATATCGACTATTTTTATATTTATTATTATAAAATTTTTATTTTTAAAATATTTAATCCAGTCATAAAATATTTTTAATTTTGGTATATTTTTATAAGATTCTTTTTCTATATTTATTAATATATTTTTCATATTATTTAATTTTTATTTTTTTTAAATTATATTTCCTTCTAATAAATTGTTTTTTATTTTTGTTACTGTTATTTTTATTGTATTTTTTATTTTATTATTTTTATTTATTATTTGTATAATTCTGTTATTTTCAGTTTTACCTTTTATATATTTTTTGTTTTTTGATTTTCCAATATATAATATGGTATATTTATTATTTATCATTTTTTTACTTTGTATTATAGTGTATTTATGTAATAATAATTGTACTATTTTTAATCTTTCTTTTTTTTCTGAATAATTTGTTGTATCATTTATTTTTATTGCTTTAGTATTTGGTCTTTTATTATATAAAAAACTATAAGATTTATCAAATTTTACATATTTTATTATATTTAATGTTTCTAAAAAATTTTGATGATTTTCTTCTGGAAATCCTATTATAATATCTGTTGAAATTGTAATATTTTTTCTTTCTTTTTTTAAAAAATTTATTTTTGAAATATAATCTTGTATTTTATATCCTCTTTTCATTAATTTTAATATTTTATTTGATCCACTTTGCATTGGCAAATGAATGTTATTTGCAAGTTTTTTAATTTTTGCATATAATTGTATTATGTTATTTGATAAAGATAATGGGTGAGAAGTTATGAATCTTATTCTTTTTATTGATTTTATTTTATCGATATAATATACTAGTAATGATAAATTTGTTTTGTTTGTGTTATTTATTGTTCCTTCATAATTATTTACATTTTGTCCTAATAAAATTATTTCTTTTATTCCTTTTTTAGATAGAATTAATGCTTCTGTTATTATGTTTTTAAATTGTCTATGTATTTCTTTTCCTCTAGTATATGGGACTATGCAGTAAGTACAATATCTATTACATCCTTCAGAAATTGATATGAATGATGAGTATTTTTTTGTTAAAATATAATTGAATTTTTCTATTTTTGGAAAGGATATATCTATTAATGAATCTTTTTTTTTGTAATTAATTATTGTTTTATTAATTAATTCTGGAATTTTATGAATTGTTTGTGTACCTATTATTATATTTATAAAAGGTAATTTTTTATGTAAATTTTTTCCTTCTTGAGTAGCTAAACATCCTGTTAATATTATTATTATTTGTTTATTTATTTTTTTTAAATTTTTCCATTTACAAATTTCAGAAAATGCTTTTTCTTGAGATTTATTTCTTATAGAACATGTGTTTAATATTAATATATTTGCATTATTTATTTTATTTGTTAATTTTAAATTGTGTGTATTATTTAATATATTGTATATTTTAAGAGTGTCATATTCATTCATTTGACATCCTAAAGTTTTTATAAATAAACGTTTCATATTTTATATTTTTATTTTATATTATTTAATATCATGGCTATAGATAGATTTGAACTATCGACCTCAGCATTATGAGTGCCGCGCTCTTGCCAACTGAGCTATATAGCCATTTTGAATATGATCGATGTTTTTATATTGTTTGTCAATATTATTTTATAATTTTTTAATTAATTTAATTTTTTATATATATTTTAGGATTTTAATATGAAAGTTAGGACTAGATTTTCTCCAAGTCCAAGTGGCTCTTTGCATTTAGGAAATATTAGAACTGCTTTATATTGTTGGCTTTATGCTAATAAATATAAAGGAGATTTTATTTTAAGGATTGAAGATACAGATTTTGATCGATCTTGTGATATTTATATACAAAATATTTTTGATACTTTAAATTGGTTAGGATTATTTTGGACAGAAGGTCCATATTATCAAATGAAAAGGTTAGATATATATAATGAAATTTTAAAAAAATTATTGCACGAAGGTAAAGCTTATAAATGTTATTGCAAAAAAGAACGGTTGAATTCTTTAAGACTTTTTCAACTTAAAAACAAAATGAAACCTAAATATGATAAATTTTGTCGTGATTTAAAGACAAATTTAAATAGATCTTATGTTGTTCGTTTTAAAAATCCTGATGAAGGAAATGTACATTTTGTTGATGGTGTTTATGGTGATATTATTATAAATAATTGTGAATTAGATGATTTAATTATTTTTAGAAGTGATGGAATACCTACTTATAATTTTGTTGCAGTTATAGATGACATTGATATGAAAATAACAGATGTTATAAGAGGAGCTGATCATATAACAAACACGGCTAGACAGATAAATATTTATAATTCTCTTGGTGTTGATTTGCCAAAATTTTATCATATACCTATTATTTTAAATGATATTGGTAAAAGATTGTCTAAAAGATTAAATTCTGCTAGTATTATTTATTTTCATAATAGTGGTTATTTGTCTTATTCTTTATTAAATTATTTATTAATGTTGGGTTGGTCTTATTATGATAAAGAGATTTTTAATATAGATGAAATGATAGAATTTTTTAATATTGAAAAATTACATTTATCTTCTGTAAAATTTAATTATAAAAAATTACTTTGGTATAATAAATATTATATTAGAAATTTATCTACAAATTATATTATTGAAAATATAGTTGATTATTTAAAAAAAATAAATATTGTTCTTGAAGAAGGGCCTAATATTTCATTAGTTTTTTTAATACAAAAATTTAGAATAAGTACATTTTTAGATTTTATAAAAAATAATATTTATTTTTATAAACGTAATTTATTTTATGATAGTAATTTGAATATTTTTATTTATAATAAATTTTTTTTATTTTTTGATAAAATTTATTTATGTTTATTTAATAATGAATTAAATTGGAATATATCATCTCTTAAAGATTTATTAATTAAAATATCTGTTGATAATAATATTGTTTTAAATGATTTATATTTTTTTTTAAGAATAATTATAACTGGAGTAATTAGTAGCCCTTCTTTAATTGATGTTATATTTTTAATTGGTAAAAAATTTTTTATATATAGAATAAATAGTATTAAATATATATATAAATTATTTATTAATCATTATTGACATTAATTATTATAAAATATACCATATGAAAATTATGGTTTAAATAATAGTAAACTTTTTGTATAATATATAATACATTAAATTTTGCTTTTTTATTTTTATATTATGTCCCCATCGTCTAGTGGCCTAGGACATCGCCCTTTCACGGCGGAAACAGGGGTTCAAACCCCCTTGGGGACGATTTTATAATATGTAATATATAGTTTATAGATGTATCTGTTGTTACTTTAGTTTTTTTTGATAAATGGTTATATTTTATTCCTTTTATATTTTTTATTTTTAAACTGTTTTTTTTTAATTTTTTCAATAAAAATTTTATTTTTATGTATTTATGATATGAATGTGTATTAATTGGAATTATTTTGAATATATATTCTCCAATTAATATAGTTTTTATCATTGCTATTGTTGTTTTGTTTATTGAAGATAAAAAAATATGACCGTTATTTTTTAGTAAATAATTACATTTTTTTATTAATGAATTTATATTTGGAATATGTTCTATTATTTCCATACAAGTAATTATGTCATATTTATTTCTATAATTTTTTTTATAATTTTCTATTGATTTTTTTTTATATTTTATATTTAAATTTGATAATTTTGCATGTTTTTTAGCTATTATAATTGCTTTTTCACAAATATCTATTCCTGTTACTTTTGCTCCTTTTTTTGATAAACTTTCTGTTAATATTCCTCCCCCACATCCAATATCTAATATTTTTTTGTTTTTTAATATAATATTTGAACTTATGAATTTTAATCTTATTATATTTAATATATGTAAAGCATTATAAATTTTTGCATTATGATCCCACCAATAATTTGATAATTTGTTAAATTTTTTTAATTCATTTATATATATATTCATTTTTATATTTTTTACATTTTATTTATTTTTTTTAAATTTAAAATAAAAAAACAAATATTTAAAATTTTTGCTGTTATATTACATAATAATAATCTGACAATTTTTTTTTCTGAATTATGTATTTTACATGAATGAAAAAATATATGAAAACTATCTGCTAAGTTATATAAATATGATGTTATTTTTTGTGTATTTAAATTTTTTATACTATTAGATATTGCTTCTGAAAATTGACATATATTTAATGATAAATTTTGTTCTTCTTCTGATGAAAAATTTAAAAATTGTTTTGTGTATTTTATTTTATTATTAATTTTTATATATTTTTTTATACTTATTATTCTAACATTTGCATATGAAATAAAAGAAGATGTATATCCGTCAAAATTTAACATTCTATTATAATTAAATTTATAATTATTTATTGGATTATAAGATAAATCAAAAAATTTAATACTATTTATTCCTATTTTTTTTGATTCTTTTTTTAAAATATTATCATTATTATTTTTTAAAGATAAAATATTTTTAGATTTATTTATGCTTAATTTTATTAAATCAATTAATTTTTCATTTTTTCCTTTTCTTGTTTGAAATTTTTTGCCATTTGGTTTTAAAATTAGTCCGAATTTTATATGATTAACTTTGTGAATTTTTTTATATATTTTTGCTTTATATGCTGTTTTAAATAACATATTAAAATGTAATTTTTGTCCGTTATCTGTTACATAAATTATCCATTGTGTTTTTTCTATTAATATTCTATATTTTATAGTTGTTAAGTCTGTTGTTGAATAATTATAGCTTTCATTTGATTTTTCTATAATAAATGGTAATATATTATTTTTTTTATTTTTAAATTTTTTAATAAATATACATTTAGCTTTATATGATTTTATTATTAAATTTTTTTTTTTTAAATTTTTTATTATATCTTTTAATAATGAATTATAGAATGATTCTCCTTTGTTTAATATTTTTATATTTAATAATTTATATATTTCTTTTAATGATTTTATTGATATTTTATATATTTGTTTCCATATATTTATTGAAATTGGATTTTTATAATGTAATTTTTTAACTTCTTTATGTGAAGAGATTTTAAATTTATTATTTAAGTCAAAATGTATTTTTGATAATTTGTAATAAATTGATAAATTTTTTAATGTTAAATTTAGTTTAGTTTTTGTATTTATTTTATAAATTTTTTTTAATAAATTTATTAAAATTCCAAATTGTGTTCCCCAATCTCCTAAATGATTTATTTTTATTACTTTATATCCTAAAAATTTTAATAAATTTGATACACTTTCTCCTATTATAGTAGATCTTAAATGTCCTATATGCATTTCTTTTGCAATATTTGGACTAGAAAAATCTATTATTATTTTTATATTTTTTTTTAAAATAGGTAAGCAATATTTTTTATTTTCTATTTTTTTTTTAATAAAATTTATAATATAAAATTTTTTAAATGTAAAATTTATAAATCCTGGTTTTATTATTTTTATTGATTCAAATATTTCATTATATATATTTTTTTCTATTATAAAATTATAAATTATATTTGCTATTATATTAGGTTTTTGTTTTATTAATTTTGAAAATTTCATTGCGCTATTGCATTGATATTGTCCATATATTTTTTTTTTTGTTTGTGTTATTTCAATATTTTTATTTATAATTTCATTATAAATTGAAAATTTTGATATTAATGCTTCATAACAAATATTATGTACAATATTAATTAAATTCATTTTATTTTTTTACCTTATTTTATTTTTTATGCAAAAAATTATATTATTTATTTGTTATTTTATGTTTATTAATTATTACATATAATAACATATAAAAATTTTTTTATATATATGGTGAAGAAAAGTGGAATGTTTTGCTAAAAAAGTTAGTTTAATCAGTATAGAAGATGAATTAAAAAAATCATATTTAGATTATGCTATGAGTGTTATTGTTGGTAGAGCTTTGCCTAATATTTGTGATGGGTTGAAACCTGTTCATAGGAGAGTTTTGTTTGCTATGTATGAACTTGGAAATTATTGGAATAAACCTTATAAAAAATCAGCTAGAGTTGTTGGAGATGTTATTGGTAAATATCATCCTCATGGAGAAGTTGCTGTTTATGATGCTATTGTTAGAATGGCTCAAACTTTTTCGTTAAGATATGTTTTGATAAATGGTCAAGGAAATTTTGGTTCTATAGATGGAGATTCTGCAGCAGCTATGAGATATACAGAAATTAAAATGTCTAAAATATCTTCTTATTTATTAAATGATTTAGATAAAGATACTGTTAATTTTATTTCAAATTATGATAATTCTGAATTACAACCTTTTGTTTTTCCTAGTGCTATTCCTAATTTATTAATAAATGGATCTAGTGGAATAGCTGTTGGAATGGCAACTAATATCCCCCCTCATAATTTATCCGAAGTTATAAATGCTTTAATATATATGGTTGATAATTATAATTTTGAAATATTTAATTTAGTTAATTATATTTTTGGTCCAGATTTTCCAACTGGTGGTTTAATAATAGGCAAAAAAGAAATTATGAATGCTTATGAAACTGGTAAAGGTAGAATTATAATTAGGTCAAAAATTTGTATTGAAAAAGATAATAAAAATATAAAATCTAAAATAATTATTTATGAATTACCATATCAAGTTAATAAATTAAAATTAATTGAAAAAATTATTGAACTTATAAAAAATAAAAAAATAGAAGGAATTAGTGATTTAGTAGATGAATCTAATAAAGATGGAATGAGAATAGTTATAGAAATAAAAAAAAATGAAGATATAGATATTATTTTAAATAATTTATATTTGTATACTCCATTACAAAATTATTTTAGTATTAATATGGTTGCTTTACTTAATGGGGTTCCTAAATTATTAAATTTAAAAAATTTATTATTTTATTTTTTAAATCATAGAAAACAAATTATTTCTAGAAGAAGTATATATGAATTAAAAAAAGTTAAAGAGCGTTTGCATATTTTGGAAGGATTGATAATAGCTTTATATAATATTGATATTATAATAAATTTGATAAAAAATTCTAAATCTGTTTTTGAAATAAAAAAAAGTTTGTTATTATTTTCTTTTAATAAAAAAATTGATTTTTTTAATAAAAATGATGAATATTGTAATCGTTTTGAAAAAATATATTTTTTTTCTGAAAAACAAGTTATTGCTATTTTGAATTTAAATTTACAATTTTTATTAAAAATGGAAATTAATAAATTATTTTTAGAATATAATTTTATAAATGAAAAAGTTAAAATTTATAATAATATTTTATTAGATTATTATATGATTAATGAAATTATTAAATTAGAATTATTATTATTACAAAAAGAATTTTTTGATATTCGAAAAACATTTATAGTTAATGAAGATAAAATTTTTTGTAAAGAAAATTCTATTATAAAAGATAATGTTGTTGTTACTTTATCTAAAGCTGGATATATAAAATCTCAATTATTAAGTTTGTATAAAGTACAACATAGAGGAGGAAAAGGAAAAATTGCTACTTCCATTAGAGAAGAAGATTTTTTAACTAATTTATTCGTTTTAACAACTCATGATATATTATTGTGTTTTTCTAGTAAAGGAAAAGTTTATAATCTTAAAGTTGTTGATATATCTATATCTACTAGAATTTCTAAAGGTAAACCTATTATAAATTTATTACCTTTGGAAAAAAATGAAACAATTAGTACTATATTATCTATTAATAATTTTAAAAATGATCAAATGATATTTATGTGTACTAAAAATGGTATGGTAAAAAAAATTTTAATTAAAGAATTTAATAATATAAGATCTAGTGGAATAATATCTATTAATTTAAAAAATGATGATGTTTTAATAGGAGTTGAAATAATAAATAAAGATGAAGAAGTTATGTTATTTACCAGTTATGGAAAAGCTATACGATTTAATTCTTCATTAGTTAAATGTACTGGCAGATTATCTATTGGCATTAGAGGTATTAAATTGATAAATAAAGATTTTGTTATTTCTTTAGTTGTTATTAAAGATGGAGGCAGTATTCTTTTAGGGACTACTAATGGATATGGAAAAAGGACTGATTTTAATGAATTTAAATCTGTGTTAACACGTGGTCATGGAATTATTTCTATCCAAATTTCTAAAAGAAATGGTTTTTTAGTTAGTGCTATACAAGTTTTTAATAATAATGATGTTATGTTAATTAGTTGTCAGGGTTTACTTGTTAGAATAAAAAGTGATGAAATTTCTAAAATAAAAAGAAATACCCAAGGAATGAAACTTATAAATTTAATTAGTGGTGAAAAATTAGTTGCAATAAAATCTGTTGATTATATGTTATAATATTTTTTTTATTGTTATATTTATTTTTTTATTGTATATTTATTTATCAATATAATTGCTGTTATTTTGATATTTATTTTTTTTTATGGTATATTATAAGTTATTTTTTTTATTTAGTTTATATTAGATTGTTGTTTTTTTCATTCTTTTATTTACTAATTTTAATTTTTTTATTTAAATTTATATGGAAATAATATTTATTTATAGTTAGGAATGTTGATTATGAGCGAAAGTTTTGGTGAATTGTATAAAAAAATTTTATCTAAAGGAAAAGTATATCCTGGTGCAATAATATCTGGAGTTGTTGTTAATATAGATAATGATTTTGTTATTGTTGATGCTAATTTAAAATCTGAAGGAAAAATACCTATATCTCAGTTTTATAATGAAAATGGAGAATTAGAAATAAATATAGGAGATACTGTAGAAATTGTTGTAGATGCTTTAGAAAATGGTTTAGGAGAAACTCAGTTATCTAGAGAAAAAGCTAAAAGGCTTCAATCTTGGAATAAATTAGAAAAGGCCCATAAAAATAATGAAGTTGTTAAAGGAATTGTTACTAGTAGAGTTAAAGGTGGTTTTACTGTAGATTTACAATCAGTTAAAGCATTTTTACCAGGATCTTTAGTTGATATAAGACCTATTAGAGATCAATTTGTTCTTGAGGGTCAAATTTTAGAATTTAAAGTCATAAAAATGGATCAAAAAAGGAATAATGTTGTAGTTTCTAGAAAAGCTATGTTAGAGCATGAGATTAGTGCAGAAAGAGTTGCATTATTAGATAAATTGATTGAAGGACAAAAAGTTAAAGGAATAGTGAAAAATTTGACTGATTATGGTGCTTTTGTTGATCTTGGAGGAGTTGATGGATTATTACATATTACAGATATGTCTTGGCGTAGAATAAAACATCCGAATGAAATTGTTAATGTAAATGAAGAAATTTTTGTTAAAATTTTAAAATTTGATAAAGATAAAAATAGAGTTTCTTTAGGGTTGAAGCAATTAGAAGAAGATCCTTGGAAAGATATTTCTAAAAAATATGCTGAAGGGATTAAATTAAAAGGAGTTGTTACAAATATTACTGATTATGGTTGTTTTGTTGAAATTGAATTTGGTGTTGAAGGTTTAGTTCATGTTTCAGAAATGGATTGGACAAATAAAAATATAAATCCAAATAAAATTGTTAAACTTGGAAAAAATGTTGAAGTTATTATATTATATATAGATGAAGAACGTAGAAGGATTTCTTTAGGATTAAAACAATGCACTGAAAATCCTTGGAATTCTTTTGCTAAAAATTATAAAAAAGGCGATAAAGTTTCTGGTAAAATAAAATCTATTACAGATTTTGGTATATTTATAGGTTTGAATGGTGATATTGATGGCTTGATTCATTTAAGTGATATTTCTTGGAATGAAAATAGTATTGAAATATTACATCAATATAATAAAGGTGATGAAATAGAAACAATTGTTTTGGGAATAGATTCAGAAAGAGAAAGAATATCTTTAGGAATTAAACAATTAAATCAAGATCCTTTTTTAGACTATATAACAAATAATCCTAAAGGTAGTATTGTTAAAGGTGAAGTTATAGAAATTACTTTAAAGGGAATAACAATAAAATTAAATGAAGAGGTTGAAGGATATTTAAAAATCAATGAATTGAAAGTTAATAAATTAGAAGAAAATAAAATTGATATAAAAGAAGGGAGTTTTATTGAATCTAAAATTATTAATATAGATAAAAAAAATAGAAGCATTATGCTTTCTATAAAAGCAAAAGATGCTCAAGAAGAGGAAGAGGTTTTAAAAGAATTTAATCGTAATTCAGAAATTATTAATACTACATTGGGTGATTTATTAAAAGATCATATTATGAATAATGAATTAAAAAAATAAATTTAATTAAATTATTTTATTATAATTTTTATGTTTTGAGAGTTGATTATGTTTAGATTGTTAATGATATTTATGTCTATAGTTTTGTTAATTATAGGTTTAGTTTTTTCTTCGTTGAATTCTGGATTTGTTATTTTTAATTATTATATTAATAGTATAGAAATTCCTTTATCTTTATTATTGATTTGCCACATATTGATAGGAATATTAATAGGAGTATTTTTTTTATCTATTTCTATAATTAAATTAAAAATATGTAATAAAACTTTATTTAAACAAATAAAAAATATGAATAAGTAATTTTTATGATTTGTGTTAATAAAATTAAATTAATAATGTATTATTTTATTATTATGTTTTTTTTATTTTTTTTTAATAAATTAAATATAGAATATATATGATTTTTTTTATTTTTTATTTGATTTAATTTTATTAATGTTATTATAATTTTCGTATTTATTTTATTTTTGTTTGTTTTATTATTTATTAATTTTTTTAATTTTATTTGTGCTGAATTAAAATTTTTATTTGATAAATAATTTTTTATTATATTTATTTTTTTTATTTTTATTTTGTTTTTTATTAATATTATTTTTTTTTTTATTTCATTTTTATATTTTATATTTTTTAATAATTCGTTATAATTTATTAAATTATTCAACATTTTATTTGTTTGTGATTTTTTTATATATTTTATATAATGATAATTATAATATTTGTAGTTTATATTTTTATTTTGTTTATTATTATTTTTTATTGTATTATTTAATAATTTTTTTATATATAAATTTTCATTATATTTTGTTGTTGCATATGAATATACATTATTTGTTAAAAATATAATAAAAAAAATTTTAATTATTAATAATTTTATATATGACATTTTTTTTATTATATTTTTATGATATTATTTATTATATATTGTAGCATATATGATTAAAATAAAGAAATAAATTATTTATTTTGTTATTTTTTAAGGAAATAATTTGAAATTTTTGGATATTAATATAATATATGAAGATCATTATATAATAGTTATTAATAAATTTATTAATATGAAAATTCATGAATCTTTTAAATTTGATAAATTAACTTTAATGAATTTTTTATTGTATAATTATCCATATTTAGAGTCTTTACCAAGATGTGGAATTTTACATAGATTAGATAAAAATACAACTGGTTTATTGATAGTAGCTAAGACGTTTTTTTCATATAATTATTTAATTAATCAGTTTAAAAATAAACTTATTATGAGATCATATGTTGCTGTTGTTTATGGGTCTTTTATTACAGGTGGAATAGTTATTGCTCCTATAGTTAAATGTTTTAAAAAAAATATTTTTATGAATGTTGTAAAAGAAGGTGATAATGCTATAACTAGTTATAGAATTTTAAAAAAATTTTTATATTTTACTTTAATTAAATTGTTATTAAAAACAGGAAAAACTCATCAAATAAGAGTTCATATGCAACATATTAATCATAATATTTTAGGAGATTCTTTGTATGATAAATTTACTATAAATGATTTTTTTGATAAAAATTTGAAATTTATATTAAAAATTATAAAACGTCAACTTTTACATGCTAATAAATTGATTATTAAACATCCATATACGAATAAATATATGATGTGGAATATATCTTTAACTGATGATTTTAATGATTTATTAATTAAATTAGAATTATATGATAGTTATTTTAGTTGTGTAAAATATTAATTTGATATAAAATTATTTATTGGTAAGATTATGAAAAATGATATATTAGAAAATTATAATATTGATGTTTTATCTAATAAAATTATCAAAGATGAATCTCAAATAAAAATAATTTCCGTGTTTCAATTTTTTTATGATGAATTATGTAAAAAAAAATCTTTTAAAGATAAAATATTTCAATTTTTTATTGATAAATCTCATTTAAAATTTGGTGTTTATTTATGGGGAGATGTTGGTAGAGGCAAAACTTATTTAATAAATTTATTTTTTGACACTCTTCCTTTTAAAAATAAAATAAGATTACATTTTCATTCATTTATGTATAAAATTCATAATGAATTATCTGTTTTAAGTGGATATTCTGATCCTTTAGAATATGTTGCGAAACAATTATCTTTAGAATATAAAATTATTTTTTTGGATGAATTTTTTGTTTCAGATATAGCTGATGCTATGTTGTTAGGTAGGTTAATTGAAAAACTAATGTATTATAAAATATATTTTATTGTTAATTCAAATTTACATCCTGATAATTTATATATGAATGGCTTACAAAGACAGCATTTTTTTAAAACCATAGAATTGATAAAAAATAAATTAATAGTTATTAAAATTGATAATTCAGTTGATTATAGATTTAGAACTTTAAATGAAATTGAAGTTTATTATGATGCTAATGATTTAAATGTTAATAAAAAATTATTTATTCTTTTTTCTAAAATATCTTCTTCTAATGAAATAAAAAAAAATGGATTTATAGTTATTTTAAATAGAAATATAAATTTTATTTTTTTATCTGGTGAAATTATATGGTTTAATTTTTATCAGCTTTGTTCTTCTCCAAGAAGTCAAAATGATTATATTGAATTGGCTAAAATTTATCATACTGTTTTTATAACTAATATTCCTATTTTTTCTACTATTAGCGATGATGAAATTAGACGTTTTATAGCTTTAATAGATGAATTTTATGATTGTAATGTTAAAATAATTATTAGTAGTTTTGTTGAAATTTATAATCTTTATGATAATTCTAAGCAATTAAATTTTGAATTTAAAAGAACTTTAAGTAGATTGGTTGAAATGAAATCTAGTTCTTATTTGCTAAAAAAGCATCATATGAAGTAATTTTTAATTATATTTTTTTTATGTTTATAATTATTACTTGCTTTATATTTATCACTTTTGTATTATATTTATTGATTTAGTTATTTTGGGGCATTTTGATTTTATGAAAACTTTTATTGTTAAACCTATTTCTATTGTTAGAGATTGGTATTTGTTAGATGCAAGTGGAAAAACATTAGGTAGATTTGCTAGTAAAATTGCTATGATTTTAATGGGAAAAAATAAATGTTTATATGCTCAGCATATTGATATTGGAGATTATGTAATTGTTGTTAATGCAAAAAAAATAATGATATCTGGAAATAAAAAGAAAGATAAAATATATTATAGACATTCTGGTTATATGGGTGGCTTAAAGAGTGTTAATTTTGAGAAATTGTTATCTACTTATCCTGAACGTATTATATTTTATGCTGTTAAAGGTATGTTACCTAAGAATATTTTAGGAAATAAAATGTTAAAAAAATTAAAAATATATGCTTATGATAAGCATCTTCATGTTGCTCAAAATCCTAAAAAAATAGAGGTTTTTTAATATGAAATCTTGTATTGATAAATATTATGCTACTGGAAAAAGAAAAACTTGTTGTGCTAGGGTTTTTTTGAAAAATGGTACTGGTATTTTTACTATTAATAATGTAAAAATTGATGATTATTTTCCAAGATTAGTATCTCGTATTATAATTCAGCAACCTTTAAATTTAGTTAATATGTTAAATAAATTTGATTTTTATATTACGGTTCGTGGCGGTGGAATTATGGGACAAGCAAATGCAATTAGACATGGAATAACTAAAGCTTTAATAAAATATGATGAAGAAATTTTGAATAATAATTTATCTTTAAAGAATGAAAATTTTTTTATTTTTCAAGATTTTAGAAAAATTTTTAGAAAAGAAGGTTTAGTAACAAGAGATTCTAGAAAAGTGGAGAGAAAAAAGGTAGGTTTTAGAAAAGCTAGAAAAAAACAGCAATATTCTAAAAGATAATTTTTTTTTGGTAATATATTTTTAAATAATTAGGAGTGTTAATTGTGAACACTAAATTAAATAATGACAAACGTAAATTTTTAACTGTTGCTACTTCTATTGTAGGTGGGATTGGTTTAGGATTTTTTTCTGTGCCTTTTATTAGTTCGTGGTTTCCAAGTGCTCAAGCTAAAGTTTTAGGAGCCCCTATTGATTTAGATTTGAAAAAAATAGGTTTTGGACAAAAAGTTACTGTTTCTTGGAGAGGACAACCTGTTTTTGTAATACATAGGCCTGATGCGCTTTTAGATAATTTATCTTTTGATGATACAAAATTAAGAGATCCATTATCAAATGTTTCCGAACAACCTTCATATACAAAAAATATTTATAGATCTATTAAAAAAAATTTTTTTGTTGTAATTGGTATTTGTACACATTTAGGATGTGTTCCTTTATATAAACCTGTTATTGGTTCTTTAGAACCATCTTGGAAAGGAGGTTTTTTTTGTCCTTGTCATGGATCAAAATTTGATGTTTCTGGAAGAGTTTTTAAAGGAGTTCCTGCTCCTATTAATTTAGCAATACCTCCATATAAATATTTGAATGATGATGTTATTAGGATAGGTGAAAGTGATATAAAGTAAGAGGTATTATTTATGTATTTTTTTGATAAAACAATTAAATGGATTGATAAAAGATTTCCGTTAACAATTTTATGGAAGGAACATTCATCGGAATATTATTCACCTAAAAATTTTAATTTTTGGTATTTTTTTGGTTCTTTAGCTATGGTTATGTTATGTATACAGCTCATTACTGGTATATGGTTAACTATGAGTTATAATCCATCTGAATCAGGAGCTTTTGATTCCGTTGAATATATTATGAGAGATGTTTCGTTTGGGTGGTTATTAAGATATATTCATTCAACTGGGGCGTCTTTTTTCTTTTTTGTTGTATATTTGCACATGTTTAGGTCCCTTATGTATGGGTCTTATAAAAACCCAAGAGAATTACTTTGGATAACTGGTGTATTTATATTTATATTATTGATGTCTGAATCATTTTTTGGGTATTTGTTACCTTGGGGAAATATGTCTTTTTGGGGAGCGCAAGTTATAACTTCTTTATTTGCTGCAATACCTTTTATAGGAGATTCACTTGTTGAAATAATTAGAGGTAATTATAATATAAGTGGGGTTATATTAACTAGATTTTTTTCTTTACATGTTAGTGCAGTACCGTTGATATTTGTTGGTTTGGTTGTAATACATATAATGGCTTTACATACTGTTGGATCTAATAATCCTGATGGCATAGAAATAAAAAATAATAAAGATATTAATGGTCATCCTGTAGATGGAATTTTTTTTTATCCTTATTATGTTATTAAAGATATTTTTGGAATATCAGTATTTTTGATGATATTTTTTGCTGTTGTATTTTTTGCTCCATCTTTTGGTGGTTTTTTTTTAGAGGCTCCTAATTTTATTCCGGCTGATCCATTAAAAACCCCAGATCATATAGCTCCTATATGGTATATGACTCCTTTTTATGCAATATTAAGAGCTATACCAAATAAAATAGGAGGAGTTGTTGCAATGGGTGCTTCTTTGGCAATAATATTTATTTTACCTTGGTTAGATAGAAGTAAGGTTAAATCTCTTAGATATAAGGGTTTTATATCTAAATTTTTTCTTTTTTTATTTATTATTAGTTTTTTTGTATTAGGTTATTTAGGAATGGTTCAACCTAATCCTACTAGAACTTTAGTGGCTCAAATATGTACAACAATTTATTTTTTATATTTTATATTAATGCCATTTTATTCTGTTATAGATAAAGTTAAAATAGTTCCGGAGAGAGTAACGTAAATATGAAAATAAAATTAAGTTATATAGTATTTTTTTGTTTTTTTATTACAAATATTTTGTTTGCAAGTGAACATTCTGTTCCTTTGTATAAATTTTCTGATAATTATAAAGATAAACCTTCTTTACAAAGAGGATCAGAGATATTTATGAGAAATTGTTTGGGTTGTCATAGTTTAAAATATTTGATGTATAAAGGATTAGCAGAAGGGATTGGAATTATAAATGACAAAAATGAAGTTGATGAATTATATTTAAAAAATAATTGGTTTTTTAGTGATGATATTAATATAAATGATCGTATTTTATCACCAATTAGTAAACAAGATTCTTTAAATTGGTTTGGAGTTTTACCTCCTGATTTATCATTGGTTTCTAGATATAGAGGAAATGATTGGATATATACATATTTGAAATCTTTTTATGAAGATAATAATAAAATTTGGGGTGTTAATAATTTAATATTTCCTGATGTTGCCATGCCTCATGTTTTAAATAGCATTCAAGGAAATCAGATTCTAAATAAAAAAAATAATAGTTATGTTTTAGAATTATCAAAAGAAGGAAGCCTTAATTCTAAAGAATATGATATAGTTGTTTCTGATATAGTAAATTTTTTATCATATGTTGGAGAACCAACTAAAGAAAAAAGAGAATCAATAGGAGTTTATGTTCTTTTATTTTTATTTTTATTTACTATTTTATCTTATTTTTTAAAAAAAGAAATTTGGAAAGATATAAAATAGGGGATTTTTTTTGAGTATTAATCTTAATAAGCGTTCTGTTATGACATTATATTCTAAATCTGATGATGCATATTCTCATAGAGTTAGAATTGTACTAGCAGAAAAAGATATTATTTATGAATCTATAAATTTAGATACTATTGGTCCTGATAGTTTAAAAGAGTTAATAGAATATAATCCTTATTTAACTGTACCTACTTTAATAGATAGGGATTTGATATTATTTAAATCAGAAATAATTATGGAATATTTGGATGAGAGATTTCCTCATCCTTCATTAATGCCTGTTTATCCAGTAGCAAAAGGAAGAAGTCGTTTGATTATTTATAGAATAAATAGAGATTGGTATTCTTTAATGAATTATATTTTAAATAATGATTCTAAATATATAGATTATTTTAAAAAAAAATTATTAAATAGTTTAATGAATGCATGTAATGTTTTTATGGAAATGCCATATTTTTTAAGTGATACTTTTTCTTTAGTTGATTGTTGTATTGCTCCTCTTTTATGGCGTTTACCTAAATTAGGAATTAAATTACCTAAAAATGCTACCCCTTTGATAGATTATTCTGAAAAAATTTTTAGCAAAGATACTTTTCAATCTAGTTTGACTGATGCTGAAAGAATATTAAGAATTTAATCTTATATATTTTATGGTGAAATTTTTATGTTTGTTCATTTGCAGTGTTATAGTGAATATTCATTGATAAAAAGTTTGTTAAAAATTGATTCTTTTGTTTTTGAAGTTAAAAATAGATTTATGCCTGCTGTTGCATTGACTGATGAAAATAATTTATTTGCTTCCGTTAAATTTTATAAGCAGGCATTATTTAATGGAGTCAAGCCTATAATTGGCTGTGATATTATTATAAAAGAAGATGAGAATGTTTTAAAAAAAGATTTTAGATTAATTTTACTTTGTAAAAATTATTGTGGATATCAATCTTTAAATAAATTACTGACTAGAGCTTATTTATTTGGAAAAGAAAAAAATTTTTGTTTTATTTATAAAACTTGGCTTATTGATAATAGTCATAATTTAATAGCTGTTTTACCAACTAAAAATACTGGATTAATATTGTCAATAATTGAAAAAAAAATCAATATTGATATTGATTTGATTAAATTTTTTTTATCTCTTTTTAAAGATAGGTTTTATATTGGTATAAGTAAAATAGATTTAAAATATGAAAATTTTTATAATAATGAATTTTTTAAAATTGCATATAATTTTAATGTTCCTATTGTAGCAATTAATTGTGTTTGTTTTTTAAATAGAGAAGATTTTGATGCTCATGAAGCTAAAATTTGTATAAATCAAAATAGATATTTATCAGAATATAAACTAATTAGCGAAAATACAGCGCAGCAATTTTTAAAAACTTATAAACAAATGGAAGAACTTTTTTATTATATTCCAGAATGTTTAGAAAATACAATTGAAGTTGCAAAAAGATGTAATTATATTTTTGATATTAATAATATGTATTTGCCTTTTTATTTTATTTTTGATGAAATATCTTCTGAAGATTATTTATATAAAATATCATTAATTGGTTTGAATGATAAATTAATTTTTCTTAAAAAAGAATTAGATTTTACTCAATTTAAAGAGAAAGAGTATGAATTAAGATTAGAACATGAATTAAATATTGTTAAGGATATGAAATTTTCTGGATATTTTTTAATTGTAGCTGATTTTATTAATTGGTCAAAAATTAATAGTATTCCTGTTGGGCCTGGAAGAGGTTCTGGAGCTGGATCTTTAATAGCTTATGTTTTGTCTATAACTAATATTGATCCTATTAAATATGATTTATTATTTGAAAGATTTTTAAATCCGATAAGATTATCTATGCCGGATTTTGATATTGATTTTTGTATAGATGGAAGAGATAATATAATTGATTATGTTTTTAGTATTTATGGATATAATTCTGTTGCTCAAATTGTAACTTTTGGAACTATGGCTACAAAGGCTGTTATTAGAGATATAGGAAAAGTATTAGGTTTTAGATATGGTTTTATAGAAAAAATATATAAATTTTTTTCTAATAATAATGAAAAAAATTTAAAACAATTAATTGATAGTGATGATAAGATTTTAAATAAATTTAAAACTGATAAAGATTTATTTATTGTTATTAATTTATCAAAAATGATTGAAGGATTAATAAAAAATGTTAGTAAACATGCTGGAGGAATTGTTATTACTCCTTATAGTATGATAAATTTTATGCCAATTTATTGTGAAATTAATGAAATATACCCTTTGTCTCAATTTGATAAAGAAGATTTAGAATTTATTGGTTTATTAAAATTTGATTTTTTAGGATTAAAAACTTTAACAATAATTTATTCAAGTATTATAGATATAAATGTTAAAAGAAAAAAATTTTTAAAAAATAACATAGATATAGATGATATACCTTTGAATGATACTAAAACTTTTTTATTATTACAAAAATTTATTACTACTGCAATTTTTCAATTAGAATCTATTTCTATGAAAAATCTTATTAAAAGATTAAAACCTAATAATTTTGATGAAATTATAGATTTAGTTGCTTTAATACGCCCTGGGCCTATGCAATCTGGTATGTCTGATGATTTTATACAAAGGAAATTTGGTTTACAACAGGTTGTTTATCCTCATATTTTATTGAAATCTATTTTAGAAAAATCAAAAGGTATGATTTTGTATCAAGAACAAGTAATGCAAATAGCTCAAATTTTATCTGGATTTACATTAGTTGAAGCTGATCTTTTGAGAAGAGCAATAAGTAAAAAAGATGTTGCTGAAATGTATAAATATAAACAATCTTTTATATTTGGAGCTAAAAAAAAAGATATAGATGAAAATTTATCTTCTTATATTTTTGATTTGATTGATAAGTTTTCTGGTTATGGGTTTAATAAATCTCATTCAGCTGCTTATTCTTTTTTAACTTATCAAACTGCTTGGCTCAAGTCTCATTATCCTTTAGAGTTTATGTCTTCTGTTTTATCAGTTGATGTTAAAAGTGGTAGTAAAATTATATGTTATATTGAAGATTGTTATAGAATGGGTTTAAAAATTATTAGTCCAAATATAAATAAGAGTATTAAAAATTTTTATGTTGATGATTTTGATCATATAATTTTTGGTTTTAATGGTATTAAATGGATGAATGATATAATTGTTAATTATATAATAGATGAACGAAATTATAGAGGTTTTTATAAAGATATATATGATTTGTGTTTTAGATTTAATTATAAAGATTATTCTAAAAAATTTATTGAAGGTTTAATTAAATCTGGAGCTCTTGATTGTTTTGATTTATTTCGTTCTAAAATGATTGTAATTTTTAAATTATTAATTAAAATATATTGTTTATTGAATAATTACTATAAAAAATTACAAATAAATTTATTTGATATAGAAATAAAAAGAAATTTTTTTTTAAAATTTAAATTTTATAATTCATTATCTGAGAATAAGATTTTAATGTATGAAAAAGAAGCTTTAGGAATATTTTTAACTGGAAACTTATTGTATGTATATTTTCAAGAATTATATTATTTTATATCATCAAATTTATTTGATATTTATTATGATAATTTTTTAAGTTATATAATTTGTGGATTTGTTGTAAATTTTAGATTCTTAATTAATAAGAATAATAAAAAAATTTATTCTTTTTTGATAGAAAGTATGGGATATTATCATGAAATTTTTTGTAATGATTTAAATAATATGTCTTTTTATAAAAAAGGAAATCTTGTTGTATGTTATGTAAAATGTATTAAAGATTTATATTATAAGAATTTTAAACTTTATGTTCTTAAAATAAAAAAATTAGATGAATTGAGATTTTTTTATGTAATATATGTTCAAATATATATAAATTATAAATTTGTTAATAATGAATTTTTGAGAATATTATTTCATGTTATTTTTTTATATAAAAATGGAAAGACTCATGTTTATATAATTAATAAATTTTATGATAAAATTTTAACTTTTAAATTAAATAATAATTATTTAATTAAGCCTTATATTGATTTTGTTGAAAAAATGAAATCCTTTTTGGCTGTACAAAATGTTATTATTTATTATAAATAAAAATTATTTTTTTTTAAGTATTATTTTTTATTGAGAGGTATTATTAGTTTTATGAAAAATGAATTAAATAATGATAATGAAGAATTTTTTTTTTTAAATTTTAATGATTTAAAAAATATAGATTTTAATTTTTTGAAAAAAATTTTTATTATTCAGGAAAAAAAAAATATTGATTTGGAAATAAAAAATTTAAATTTTTCTAATAAATTGAAAGAATTAAATGATTTATTATTTAGAATTAAAGCTGATTTTGAAAATTTTAAAATAAGATCTAAAAAGGATTTAGAAAATTCTTATAAACATAACATGGATGTATTTATTAAAGAATATATTAATATTATAGATCATTTAGAGCATGGTTTATATTCTTGTAAAGAAATAAGTGATAGTAAAGTTTTAATTATATATAAGGGTTTAGAATTAACTTATAAATCATCTATAATTTTATTGAAAAAATTTGGTGTAGATGTAATTGATCCTAAAAATGAGAAATTTAATCCAATAAATCATGAAGCTATTACTATAGTAGAAGATAAAAATTATCCTCATTCAACAGTTATTGATGTTTTACAGAAAGGTTATATTATTCATGATAGAATTTTAAGGCATGCTAAGGTTGTTGTTTCTAAATCTTGTTAAATAAAAAATTTTTTTTAATTGAAATAATATAATATGTCCCCATTATTATTATGATGTTGAATATTTTATGTTTATCAAAGAAGGATATAACAATATGTCAGATACTATAATTGGAATTGATTTAGGAACTACAAATTCTTGTGTAGCAATTTTAGAAAATGGTGTTCCTCGTGTTATTGAAAATAGTGAAGGAGATAGAACTACTCCTTCTATTGTTGCTTATACTGATAATAATGAAAAATTAGTTGGTATTGTTGCTAAAAATCAACGTGTAACTAATCCTAAAAAAACTTTTTATGCAATAAAAAGATTAATTGGTAGAAAGTATAATGATTCTGTTGTTCAAAAAGATAAAGATATGGTGCCATATGATATTGTTGAAGCGAAAAATGGTGATGCTTGGGTAGAAATTAATGGTAGTTTAGTTTCTCCTCAACAAATTTCTTCTGAAATTTTAATTAAAATGAAAAAAACAGCTGAAGATTATTTGGGATTTTCTGTTAAATCTGCTGTTATTACTGTACCAGCATATTTTAATGACTCTCAAAGGCAAGCTACAAAAGATGCTGGAAAAATAGC
Organism: Candidatus Azosocius aquiferis; assembly: GCA_043390185.1. Taxonomy (GTDB): domain Bacteria; phylum Pseudomonadota; class Gammaproteobacteria; order UBA6186; family Azoamicaceae; genus Azosocius; species Azosocius aquiferis. The sequence goes on from DAWERO010000001.1 coordinate 125,767, forward strand.
TGGATTGGATGTCAAAAGAATTATTAATGAACCAACAGCAGCTGCTTTAGCTTATGGAATGAGTAAAAAACAGGGTAATTCTGTAATAGCTGTTTATGATTTAGGAGGTGGAACTTTTGATATTTCTATTATAGAAGTTGCAGAAGTTGATGGTGAACATCAGTTTGAAGTTTTATCTACTAATGGTGATACTTTTCTTGGAGGTGAAGATTTTGATTTATTAATAATAAATCATTTAGTTGAAGAATTTAAAAAGGATACTGGAATAGATTTAAAAAAAGATTCTATAGCTCTTCAAAGATTAAGAGAAGCAGGAGAAAAATTAAAAATAGAATTATCTTCTCGAGATCAATCTGAAATTAATTTACCATATATAACTGCTGATAGAAGTGGTCCTAAACATTTACATTTAAAATTAACTAGAAGTAAGTTAGAATCTTTAGTTGATAATTTAATTGTTAAAACTTTAGAGCCTTGTAGATTAGCTTTAATTGATGCTGGAAAAACTGTATCTAATGTTGATACTGTTATATTGGTAGGTGGGCAAACAAGAATGCCTAAAATATTTGAAACTGTTAAAGAATTTTTTAAAAAAATTCCTAAAAAAGATGTTAATCCTGACGAAGCTGTTGCTATAGGAGCTGCTATTCAAGGAGGGGTTTTATCTGGTGCTATTAAAGATGTATTATTATTAGATGTTATTCCTTTATCATTAGGTCTTGAGACTATGGGTGGAGTTATGACTAAATTAATAGAAAAAAATACTACTATTCCTATAAAAAAAACTCAAATATTTTCTACTGCCACTGATGGTCAAACAGCTGTTACTATTAGAGTTTTTCAAGGAGAAAGACAACAAGCATCGTCTAATAAATTTCTTGGTGAATTTGATTTAACAGATATTCCTTCAGCACCTAGAGGTATGCCACAAATAGAAGTTTCTTTTGACATTGATTCTAATGGAATACTTAGTGTAACTGCTAAAGATAAATCTACTGGAAAAGAGCAAAATATTTTAATAAAAGCTTCTAGCGGTTTATCAAAAGAAGAAATAGAAAGTATGATTAAACAAGCTGAACTTCATTCAGAAGAAGACAAAAGATTTAGTGAATTAATATCTTCTAAAAATAATGGAGAATCGTTAATTCATTCTGTTGAAAAAACCTTAAAAGAATTTTCAAATAAAATACAAGTAAATCAAAAAAAAGATATTGAAATTTGTATTAATAATTTAAAAGATTCAATTAAATTAAATAATAAAATTGATATAGATTCTAAAATAGAATCTTTGAGAGTTGTTTATTCTAATTTAACAAATAATTTGCAAAATGATAATTCTTCAAATGATACAAAATCTAAAGATAATACTAAAGAAGATGTAGTTGATGCAGAGTTTGAAGAAATAAAAGATAAAAAATAAATTTTAAGTGTTATTATGCCTAAAGAAGATTATTATAGCATTTTAAATGTTAATAAAAATGCTAATGAAGTAGAAATAAAAAAATCATATAGAAGGCTTGCTATGAAATATCATCCTGATAGAAATAAGGGTGATATTTTAGCGGAAGAAAAATTTAAAAAAGTTAGTGAAGCTTATGATGTTTTATCAAATCCTGAAAAAAAAAAATTATATGATACTTATGGTCACTCTGGTATAGATCCTAATACTTATTCTAGTAATGTAAATATGAATTTTAGTGATATATTTGGGGATATATTTGGAGATGTTTTTGGTTCTTCTAAAAAAGAAAAAAATAATAATAATAATGGAAATGATATATATTATAAATTAGATCTTACATTAGAAGAGGCTATTAATGGAACTAATGTTAAAATAGGTGTTAAAACATTAGTATGTTGTAAAATTTGTAATGGATTAGGCACAAAAGGTGATGTACAAATTTGTAAAACTTGTAAAGGGTTAGGTAATGTAAGAATACAACAAGGTTTTTTTACTATACAGCAATCTTGTCCTAAATGTAATGGAGAAGGTAATATTGTAAAAGATTATTGTAAAAATTGTATGGGTGATGGTAGAATAGAAGAAAATGTTGTATTATCTGTAAAAATACCTTTAGGAGTTGATACTGGGGATAAAATACGATTAAATGGAAAAGGAGAAGCTGGGAAAAAAAATTCTCCTAGTGGTGATTTATATATAGAAATTAATATAAAAAAACATGATATTTATTTTAGAAAAAATATAGATTTGTATTGTGAAATTCCTATAAATTTTATTGTTGCTATTTTAGGTGGAATAATAGAAATACCTTTGTGGAATGAAAAAATTAAAATTAAGGTTCCCCCTGAAACTCAGACTGGTAAAATATTTAGATTAAAAGGAAGTGGTATTAAATCTTTTAAAGGAGATGGGCCTGGAGATTTATATTGTACTGTAATTGTTGAAATTCCTATTAATTTAAATGAAGAACAGAAAAAATTATTAATAGATTTTGATAAGAGTACTAATATAGTTAAATGTTATCCTAAAATTAGTTTATGGGCTGAAACTGTTAAAAAATTTTTTAAATAATTAAATTTTTATTATATATATATTTTTTTTTATTTTTTTTATGAAATTTTATTTCATATTTGTAAGGTTATAGAGAATAATGAATAGAGTGCCAATGACTGATCTTGGATCTAAAATTTTGAAAGAAGAATTGTTAATTTTAAAAACTCAAAAAAGATTAGAAGTTATAAATATAATATCTGATTCTCGTTTGCATGGAGATTTAAAAGAAAATGCAGAGTATCATTCTGCTAGAGAACAGCAAGGTTTTATTGAAGGAAGAATACAAGAAATTGAATATAAATTGGTTAATTCTAATGTAATTGATATATCTAAATTAAAAAATGAAGGTAAAATAATTTTTGGTGCAACAATTGATTTATTTAATTTAGATACTCATGAAAAGATAATTTATAGAATTGTTGGAGATGAAGAAGCTGATTTAAAATATAGAAAAGTATCTATAAATTCTCCTATAGCAAGATTTTTAATTGGAAAATATGAAAATGAAATAATAGATGTTGAAATTCCAACTGGAATTGTTACTTATAATGTTGTAAAAGTTTTTTATATTAATTAATATGAATATTAATTTTAATAAAAAAAGTTGGATATTTAAACGTAAAAATGAGGAATTTTATTTAAAAGCTAAAAAATATGGTTATAGGTCAAGATCTGTATTTAAGCTTTTAGAAATACAAAATAAATATAAAATTTTTAAAAGCTGTATGAATATTATAGATTTTGGTTCACATCCTGGAGGTTGGAGTGAATTTGTTTATGAATGTATTTATGGTAATGGATATATATTATCTGTAGATAGAGTTATTATAGAAAGTATTTTTGGTGTAAATTTTATTAATGGTAATATAAATAATAAAAAATTTTTTAATGAAGTAGTTAATAAATTAGATAATATAGTTATTGATATTATAATATCAGATTTATCCCCTGATATAACTGGTAATAAAGTAATTGATATTTATAATGTTATTTATTTAGCTAACATTATTTTAATTTTTTCAAAAAAGATATTAAAGTTTAAAGGAAATTTGTTGATAAAGTTGTTTTATGGAGATGAATTCGATTTTTATATAAATGTTTTAAAAAATTATTTTTTAAATATATATATAATTAAACCTAAAGCATCTATATTATCTTCATCAGAAGTATATGTTTTTGGTAAAAATTTTAGTATGATATAATTTTTTTTAAGAGGTTTAGTGTTTTGAGTGATTGGATAAAAAATTTAGTTTTATGGTCTGTTATAGGATTAATATTAGTTTCGTTATATAGTAGTTTTGGTAGTAGATATAATCAATCTAGAAAATTAACTTATACGCAATTTGTAGATAAAGTACAAACTGGAGATATAAAAGAGATTACTATAGATAATAGATATATAACAGGTATGAATTATAACGAAGAAACGTTTTCTACATATGCTCCTACAAAAATAAATTCATATATAATTGAAGAAGATTGGATTAAGAAGCATAAAATTGATGTTAAAGGTAAACCTCCTGAACAACAAAGTATGATAACTCATATTTTTATTAGTTGGTTTCCAATAATATTATTTATTGGTGTTTGGATATTTTTTATGAGACAAATGCAAGGTGGTGCTGGAGGAAAAGGAGCAATGACTTTTGGTAGAAGTCGAGCTAAATTGATAGGTGAAGATGATGTTAAAGTTACATTTGCTGATGTTGCTGGGATAGATGAAGCAAAAGAAGAAGTTTCTGAATTGGTTTATTTTTTAAGGGAACCAGATAAATTTAGAAATTTAGGAGGTCGTATACCAAGTGGTGTTTTATTGGTTGGTCACCCAGGTACTGGAAAAACATTATTAGCTAAAGCAATTGCTGGAGAAGCAAAAGTACCTTTTTTTACTATATCTGGATCAGAATTTGTTGAAATGTTTGTTGGTGTTGGTGCTTCTCGTGTTAGAGATATGTTTGATCAGGCAAAAAAAAGAGCCCCTTGTATTATTTTTATAGATGAAATTGATGCTGTTGGTAGACATAGAGGAGCAGGATTAGGTGGTGGACATGATGAAAGGGAACAGACTCTTAATCAATTATTAGTTGAAATGGATGGGTTTGAAGGAAATGAAGGTGTTATAATCATTGCCGCTACAAATAGGCCTGATGTTTTAGATCCTGCTTTATTAAGACCTGGAAGATTTGATAGACAAGTTACTATAGGATTGCCTGATTTGTTGGGTAGAGAAAAAATTTTAAAAGTACATATTAGAAAAGTTCCAATTGATAAAAATGTTAATATAAAAATAATAGCCAGAGGAACTCCTGGTTTTACTGGTGCTGATTTAGAAAATTTAGTTAATGAAGCTGCCCTTTTTACTGCAAAGGATAATGAAACTTTAGTAAAAATGCATCAATTTGAAAAAGCTAGAGATAAATTGCTTATGGGTGTAGAAAGAAAATCATTAGTAATGAGTGAAACAGAAAAAAAAATAACTGCTTATCATGAATCAGGACATGTTATAGTTGGATTAAATATGCCAGAACAAGATCCTATTTATAAAGTTACAATTATTCCTAGATCTAATGCATTGGGTGTTACATTATTTTTACCGGAATATGATAGATATAGTAATAATCGTACTTATTTAGAAAGTCAAGTGTCAGTTTTTTTTGGTGGTAGAATTGCTGAGGAACTCATTTTTGGAAAAGATAAAGTAACTATAGGTGCTTCAAATGATATAAGTAGAGCTACTGAAATATGTAGAAATATGGTTACAAAATGGGGATTATCAGATATTATAGGTCCTATCACTATTGGTGATAATAATGAAGAGGTTTTTTTAGGACATCAAGTTACCAGGCAAAAAGGGATTTCTGAATATATTGCTAAACAGGTTGATGAAGAAATTAATTTACTTATTAATAAATTGTATAATAAATCTAAATTAATACTTGAAAATAATATAGATAAACTTCATAAAATGGCTGAAGAGCTTTTAAAATATGAAACTCTTGATCATGATCAAATAAAATGTGTTATTGAAGGCAAAGAAGTTAAGCCACCTAAAGGTTGGGAAGATAATTGATAAATTTATTATTTTTATAATTTTGTTTTATTGTATGATATAATTATTATACATATATAATAATTTGGAGTTTTTTTTGTGGACAAATTTATTTTTATTTTACATGTATTTTTATCTGTATGTATTATTATGATAGTTCTTATTCAAAAAGGTAAAGGAGCAGAAGCAGGTACTTCTATGGGAAATATTTCTGATAATTTATTTGGGACTAATAATTCTAATGTTTTTTTAGTTCGTTTGACTTTTTTTTTGTTATTTTTGTTTATAATGAGTAGTTTAATTTTAAACAAAGAAATTTCTTTAAATAAAAAAACTGTTGATTTTAATATTGATTTGTATACAAAAAAAATAGATTATGAAAATTTAAATAAGTGATTTATTTGCCGATGTGGTGAAATTGGTATACACGCTGCCTTGAGGGGGCAGTGGCTTAATAGCTTTATCGGTTCAAATCCGATCATCGGCATTTTGTTTGTTTAATTTTTTTAATAATAATAGAGATGTTAAAATTCCTATAATTAATGGTATTATAATTGATAAAATTATATTATATTTAATTATATATCCAGATATTATAAAAGATAATATAGTTATAAATAATAATGGGCTAATGTAAAAAATTTGTGTATATACATGTTCAATGTGATTAGCCTTTGTACTTATAGATGTCATTATTGTTGTATCTGAAATTGGAGAAAGATGATCTCCAGCTACACAACCTGATAATAAAGCTCCTATTGAAGGTAAAATTATAGGAATTTGTTCTATTGTATTGTTATAATTATGTATTTCTCCCATTGATAAAGTTAATGGTATTACTATAGGAAATAATATTGCAGCTGTCCCCCAAGAGGATCCTATTGAAAAAGCTATTATTAATGATATTATAAATAATATTGAAGGTAATAAAAATATGTTTATTTTATTTGAAATTATATTTGCTATATATTCTCCAGTATGTAAATCATATCTTAATATATCTCCTAATGTCCATGCTAAAATTAATATAATTAATGGTGTTTTCATTAAATTTATTCCTTCTATAATTATTTTAGGAATTTGTTGTATATTAATGTTTTTATTTATTATGAAAAATATTATTGATATTATTATTGTTGTAATGCTTCCTAAAAATAATGCTTTTGCAGTTGAAGCATTTTGTAATGATATTAAAAATGTTTCTCCTCCTAAAATTCTCCATCCACCTGAGTGTAACATATTAATAATTATAGATAGAATTAATATACTTATTGGTAAAAAAAAATTTATAATTGATTTTTTATAATATATTTTTGGATTTGCATTTTTTTTTATGTATATATTTTTTTTTTCATTATCTTCACATTTTTTCATTAAGCCAAAAGATATATTTTTTCTTACTATAAACCAAATAGAAATTATAATAATAAATGAATAAAATAAAAAAGGTATTGTACAAAAATATGTTAATAATGGGTTAAAATTGATTAAACAATTTATAGATTTTTCATCTGATATTCCATTATCTTTAAAAAATCCTATAATTGCTGCTACCCAACTTGAAAATGGACATAATATAGTTAAAGGTGCTCCCATAGAATCTATTAGAAGAGATATTTTAGCTTTTGCTATTTTTTTTTGTATCACAATAGATTGCATAATTGAACCTACTGTTAATGTACTAAAATAGTCATCTATACATAATAATGATGACATTAATAATGAAGATGTTTCTGCTTGTTTTTTATTTTTTATGTATTTATTTATAAATAAAGAATAAGAATAAGTACCACCAGAAGTTTGTATTAATTTTATAAGTATTCCTGTTTGTAATATAAAAAAACATATAAATAAATTATATGATGTCCAAAATTTTGTTGAAAAAAAAATATTTATTTGTATGTTGTTATATATTCTATTTATTATCATGTTTATTGTATCATAAAAAAAAAAATCATTAGCTATTAATGAAGCGCATATAATTCCAATTATTATTGCTGTAATTACTTTTTTTGTAGTAAAGCCTATAATTAATATTAATATTGGAGGTAATAATGATATCATTTTTTTTTATAAATAATTGTATTTTTTTTTAATATAAATGTATTATACATTTAATTTTATTTTTGAAGTAGTTTTTTATGAAAAAAAAAAATATATATGTAGTTTCTACTCCAATTGGAAATTTATTTGATATTTCTGGAAGAGCTATTTATATATTAAAAACTGTTGATTTAATAGTAGTAGAAAATATTAGTCATTCTTATAAATTATTTTTATTATTTAATATAAAAACTAAATTGTTTATTTTAAATAATTTTTTAGAGTTAAAAAATAGTATTATTTTGATTAATAAATTTAAAAATAATAATATTACTAGTATTGCTATTATTTCTAGTTCTGGTACTCCTTTAATTTGTGATCCTGGATATTTTTTATTAAAAGAAGCTAAAAAATTAAATATTAGAATTGTTTCTATCCCAGGACCAAGTGCAGTAATAAGTTCTTTATCTATAAGTGGTTTGTCTGCTAATAAATTTATTTTTGAAGGATTTTTGCCTTGTGATATTAATAATAAAATAAATATAATAAAAAATTTTATTTTAGAATATAGAACTATTATATTGTATGAATCTTCTCATAGAATTTTAAATACTTTGTTATGTCTTTTAAAAATTTTAGGAAATAGAGTGATATCTATTGTTAGAGAAATTACAAAATTATATGAAACAGTTATTTTTGGTAATATAACATATGTTTTAAATTTTATTGAAAATGTTATTAATCAAGGAAAAGGAGAATTTGTTATTTTAATTTCGTCTAATCATAATAAAAAAAATTTTTTTATTAATTATGAAATAAAATGTTTTATTTATGTTTTATTAGAATTTCTTAGTATTAAAAAAATTGTTTTTTTAGTATCTAAAATAACAAAATTAAAAAAGCAATTTTTATATAATTATATATTATTATGTAAATTAATAAAAAATTATTTGTAAGATAATTTTTTTTATTGTATATTTTATTTTTTTTGGTTTATTAATCAGTTGCTTTTTAATTTATAAAAAGAGGAAAGTCTGGGCTCTATATATTTTTAATATTAGAAAAAATCTAACAAAATTTATTTTGGGAAAGTTTAAAAGAAAAATTTAAAATACTATCATTTTATGATTAGTTTGAAATATAAAATCCCTATTAAGAGCAAAATTAAGTATATTATTTGATAATAAGGTAAATTGCAAAAATTATATAGTAATATATATTTTAGATGAATAACTGATGAATACTAAACCCAGCTTATATAATAAATCAAGAAATAATTTTTTTATTTAAGGTATTTTTATTATGAATATGGAATATATATTAATTGTTATTAATAATTTAGCAATAGATAGAAAAATTTTAGGAAAAATTATAAATTTTTTTGAAGAAAATGAATGTTATGTTGTTAGGTGTAAGATATGTAAATTAAATATTAATGATTTAATTATTTTTGATAATAATTTTATTGTCAATGATTCAAATTTTGATTATATCATATTAGTTTTAAAAGGATATAATTTAATATCTAAAATGAGTATTATAGTTGAAAATAATAAAACAAATTTTTCCTCTATTTTTATAGATGATTATTTTTTTAATTTAAGTGATTATATTTCTTATTTTATAAAGGATATTAAAATAAATAAGAAATTAATATTGTATTTTTTTGAAGATCTTTTTATTGATAAGATTATTAATGAAAAAAATTAATATATTTGGTTTTGAAAAATTAAAATTAAAAAATTTATTATCATTTTTTATAATAGATAATGTTTGTGTTAATCAAATCATGTTTTGGATTCATAAAAATGGTGTTAATAATTTTAAATTAATGTCTAATATTTCAAAAATTATTAGATATAAACTATTTAATTTATTAATTGTTAAATTACCTATTATAGAAAAAGAAGAAATTTCTTTTGATGGAACAATAAAATGGTTATTTAAAGTGTCTAAAGATAATTATATAGAATGTGTATATATGTCGAAAAAAGAAAAAGGAACTTTATGTTTATCTTCTCAAGTTGGATGTTCTTTAAATTGTTCTTTTTGTAATACTGGAATGCATGGATTTAATAGAAATTTATATTCTTCAGAAATTATTGGTCAATTATATGTTGTAAAAAAAAGATTAAAATTTCTTTTTGTAAATTGTTTAATTTTTTTTAATAGTAAAATAAATAATATTGTTATCATGGGAATGGGAGAACCATTGTTAAATTTTAATAATTTATCTTCTTTTTTATTAATTATTAGAGATCATAGTTTATATAATTTTTCAAAAAAACATATAATTGTTAGTACAGCAGGTATAATTCCAGGAATGCATGATTTATATATTTATAATGATGTATCTTTAGCTTTTTCTTTACATGCTCCTGATAATATTTTAAGATCTAAATTAATGCCTATTAATAATAAATATAATTTAAATAATTTATTTAAGTTTTTTTCTTTTTATAAAAATGTATTAAATTTTGAAAGAATTACTATAGAGTATATTATGTTAAATAACGTTAATGATTATAATTATCATGCTTATAAATTAGTTAAATTATTAAGTGATTGTATATATAAAATTAATTTAATTCAATTTAATAGTATTGAAAAAATAAATTATAAATCTTCTTTTATTGAAAAAATTTATTTTTTTCAAAATATATTAAAAAAAAATGGTTTACTTGTTACCATTAGAAAAATTAAAGGTTTGGATATAAATGCTTCTTGTGGACAATTATTTGGAAAATTTATAAATAAAAAAAAATAGTTTTTTTTATTTTATTATTTTATTTAATTTGTATAATTTTTTTTTGTTGGAATATAAAATGTTTAATTACATATTTTCAATTAAAGGTATGATAGATATATTGCCTAATAAAATTTTAACCTGGCAATATATAGAAGATATTATAAAAAAGTTGATGATATCATATGGTTATTGTGAAGTGAGATTTCCTATTCTTGAAAAAACTATTTTATATACTAAATCTGTTGGAATTTGTTCTGATATTATACAAAAAGAGATGTATTTTTTTGAAGATCAAGATAAAAATAAAACTTTTTTAAGTTTAAGGCCTGAAGGAACAGTTAGTTGTGCTAGAATGGTGATAGAAAATGGACTTGTATATAATAATAGACAACAAAAAATTTGGTATATTGGACCTATGTTTCGTAGAGAAAATACTCAAAAAGGGCGATATAGACAATTTAATCAATTTGGTATTGAATGTTTTGGAATTATAGATTTTGATGTTATTATTGAACATATTTTAATTGTAAAAAATTTATTTAATTTATTATTTATTAATAATAATATTATTTTACAAATAAATTGTATTGGTTCTATTAAAACAAGAATGATATATAAAGATGTTTTATTTATTTATTTTATTAATTATGTTCTTTTTTTTGATGAGGATGATAAAAATAAATTATTAGTTAATCCTATTAGATTATTGGATTCTAAAAAGTTAAATATAAAAAAAATAATTGATAAATCTCCTAAAATTATTAATTTTATGGATAAAGTTACAAAAAATAAATTTTTTTTATTTATGAAAAAATTAAATAATTTAAATATTAAATTTTTTATAAATGAAAATTTGGTTAGAGGTTTAGATTATTATAATGATATTGTTTATGAATGGACTTTAAAAGAATATAAATCTCAAAATTCTTTATGTGGAGGTGGAAGATATGATAATTTAGTTAATCAATTTGGTTTTAAAAATATTTCAGGTGTTGGTTTTGGAATTGGGTTAGAAAGATTAATTTTATTATATAATGAAAATTTTGTTTTAAATAAATTTTTTGTAAGTGTATTTTTGATATGTATTGGTGATAAAGCTCATTTTTTAAAAATTAAAATTGCTGAATTAATAAGAATTCTTTATCCAAATATTTTTTTGTTTACTACTTACGGTATTAGTAATTATACAAATCAGTTAAAAAAAGCTTATAATCTTAATACATCTTTAGTTTTTATTATAGGAAATGAAGAATTAAAAAGTTATAATGTAATAATTAAGTTTTTAAATAGTAATAAATTAAATAAAATTATATCTATTGATAATATTAGTATATTATGGAGTGTTTAAAATGTATAATTTTAATTATTTAAAAAAAATTTTTAATTTTTTTTTTATAAAAAATAAAATTTTTTATTTATTGTTTATTTTTTTATTTTTTTTATATTTATATTATGATTATAATAAAAATATGAAATTTGAAAAAGCTTCTAATTTATATAATAATATTAATTATTCTTTATATCATAGTGATTTTCATAGCGTTATTAAATTGTCTAATTTTCTTATTGAAAAATATAGTGATACATATTATAAAGATTCTTGTTTACTTATATTGTCTAGTATAGAATTTAAAAAAAATAATTTAAATAATTCTTCTTTTTATTTAAAAAAAATTATAGAAAAAACAAATACTGGATTGAATAATATTGCTTTATTTCGTTTATGTAAAATTTATTATTCTAATAATATGATTAAAGAGTCTTTTGATTTATTAAATATCATAAAGGAAAAAACTTATTTTATTTTTTATGAAGAAATGAAAGGAGATATATTTTCTTATATAAATGAAAATGAAAAAGCAAAAATAGCATATTTACATTCTTTAAATTTTATAAAAAATGATTATAATATTTTTTCTATAAAAATTAAAATTAATAATTTAGGTTTTATAGTATAATATTTTAATATATAAATTTTTTATTTTTTATGAATTAATTATAAACTTTATGTATAATTTTTTTTACAGTTTTTTGTATTATTTTTTTTAATTGAGATAAAAATGTTACCTGTTGTATCTTTAATTGGTCGTCCTAATGTAGGAAAATCTACATTATTTAATTTATTAACTTGTTCATTTAATTCTATAGTTTTAGATGTAATTGGCACTACACGTGATAGACAATATGGAACTGGAATTGTTGGTAATTTATCTTATATTTTAGTTGATACTGGTGGAATTATATTAAATAATTGTCAAAATTTTGATTTATCTTTAGATATTTTGTATCAAGTAGAAGAAGCTATAAAAGAATCAGATATTTTATTATTTATAATAAATTTAAAATTTGGTTTGAATCAAGATGATATATTAATATCTAATTATTTAAGAAAATTTAATAAAAAAATTTTATTAGTTGTTAATAAAATAGATGAATATGGATATAATAATATTGATTTTGATTTTTATTCTTTGGGGTTTGGACATCCAATTTTTATTTCAGCAAAATATAATAAAAATATTTTGTTTCTTGCAAATAAATTTTTATCAATTATATATAAATTTTTTAATTTTTCTGATACTTTATGTAAAATTTTAGTTAATATAAAAGTAGCAATAATAGGCAAACCTAATGTTGGAAAATCTACTTTGATAAATAATGTTTTATATAAAAAGCGTCTTATTGTATTTAATGAACCTGGAACAACTAGAGATAGTATATATATACCATTTAATAAAAATAATAATAATTATATTTTTATAGATACTGCTGGTTTTAGAAAAAAAAAAAATATTTTAAAAAAAATAGAAAAATTTTCTGTAATTAGAGGAATAAGAGCAATTAAATATTCTAATGTTGTTTTATTATTAATTGATAGTTTAGAGGGAATTACAGAACAAGATATAAAATTAATTAAATTGATTATAGATATAGGAAAATGTTTAATTTTAGTATTTAGTAAATGTGATAAAAATATTTTAAATAGAATTATATATATTAATAAATTAAAAAATATTATACCTTTTTTTAATATTATTATTGTTCATTTTATATCTTCTTATTTTAATATTGGTATTAATAGACTTTTTTTTTATATAAATTTATCTTATAGTTGTTCCATGAAAAAAATATCTTTTAATTTATTATATAAGTTATTAAATTTTATATTGTTTAAAAATGATAAAATATGGATTAAAAAAAAAATTAAATTTAAATATATTAATATATGTGGTTATAATCCTATTGTTATTGTTATTCATGGAAAAAATTTTGATAAAATTTTAAATTCTTATAAACGTTATTTAATAAATTATTTTGTAAAAAAAATAAAATTAGTTGGTTCACCAATTTTTATAATATTTAAAATAAAATTATAATGTTTAATAATAAAAATATAAAAATAATTTAAATAAAAGTTGATTAATTTTTATTTTGGTTATAAAATAAATTATATTTTGCCGAGGTGATGAAATTGGTAGACATGACAGACTCAAAATTTGTTGATTATTATGATCGTAAGAGTTCAAATCTCTTTCTCGGCATTTTCTTTAAATAAAATATCTTTTAATTTATTGTTTTCATATAAATTTAATATTATGTCGCATCCTCCTATTAATTTTTCTTCTACATATAATTGAGGAAATGTTGGCCAATTTGAATATATAGGTAAAATTTTTCTTATATCTTGATGTTTTAATATATTTATAAATTTATAATTTACATTTAAATTTTTTAATATTTGAACAACTTGTGCTGAATACCCACACATTGGCTCATCAGGAGTTCCTTTCATATATAAAATAATTTTGTTATTTTTTATTTGTTCTTTTATTATATTTATTGTATCCATTTTTATATCCTTTTTGTTCTTTTTAATAAATATAATAGAAAAATTTTATTTTTACAATCTTATAATAAATTTTTTTTTATAAAATATTTTAATAATAAATCACATTTATTTTTATATACTCCTCCTGTATAAATAATATTTTTATTTAATAGATATGAATTTAAAATATTGTTTTTATTTTCGTTTATTATATTATAACTTCCAAAAATTATGTTTTTTATTTTTGTGTTTAATATTGCTCCTATACACATTAAACATGGTTCTTTTGTTATATATATATAACTATTTGTTAATTTATGATTTTTATTTTTTATTGTAGCTTTTTGTATTGCTATTATTTCTGCATGTCCCAATGGGTTATTTGTTGTTAAAATTTGATTATGTCCTGTACTTATTATTTTATTATTTTTTATTATTATTGAACCTATTGGCATTTCATTATTTATTAAAGCTATTTTAGCTTGTATAATAGCGTATTCCATCCATTTTTTATGTAAATTATTAATTTTTATAATATTCATTTTATATATATATTTAATTTTTTTTTAATTATATTATATAATTTATTTTTGTTTTTTAATTTTTGTATTTATTTTATGAAATATGAATTGAAAATTTCTTGTAAAAATGCGAGATTTGGCAATATTTTTTTTAATGATTTTATTTTTAAAACTCCTATGTTTATGCCTGTTGGAACATATGGGGTAGTAAAAACTATTGATTTTAATGATTTAAACATTTTAGGGTTTGATATAATTTTAAGTAACACTTTTCATATTATGTTAACACCAGGAATTAATGTTATTAATTGCATTAAAGGATTATATAAATTTATAAATTGGAAAAAAGGAATTTTAACAGATTCTGGAGGTTATCAAATATTTAGTTTGAATAAGAATATTTTATTAAATGATGGAATTAAATTTAAACAATTTTATTCTGGTAATTTTGTTTTTATGACTCCGGAAAAATCTATTCATTTACAACATTATTTTAAATCTGATATTATAATGTGTTTAGATGATTGCATAAGATATCCAACTATTTTCAAAAATAGTTGGAAATCTGTTAATTTATCTTTATTTTGGGCAAAAAGATGTAAAAAAATTCATAATAAATCTAATTTTTTATTTGGAATAATTCAAGGAGGAAATTATAATAATTATAGACTTTATTCATTAAAAAATTTATTAAATATGAATTTTAATGGTTATGCTATTGGAGGCTTATCAGTTGGTGAAACGAAAAAAAACATGATTAAAATTTTGGAATATATAACTAAATTTATACCAATTTTTAAACTTCGTTATTTAATGGGTGTAGGAACCCCTTTAGATATAATAGATGGAGTTTTGAGGGGGGTTGATATGTTTGATTGTGTTATACCAACTAGAAATGCTAGAAATGGTTATTTATTTATATCTAAAGGTATTTTTAGATTAAAAAATTCAATAAATAAAATGAATTATAATAAATTAGATAATAATTGTAATTGTTATTCTTGTAATAATTTTTCTATTTCATATCTTTATCATTTAAATAAATGTAATGAAGTTTTAGGTATAAAATTAAATACTATACATAATTTATTTTTTTATAATAATCTTATGAAAAATATTCAAGATAGTATTATTAGTAACACATTAAATGATTTTGTAATTTCTTTTTATAAGATATATAATAAACTATAATTTTTATTTGGAGGTTTATATGATATTAAAATTTTTAATTTATTTTATTTTTTTGTTTTATCCTTATAATGCTTCTTTTGCAGAAATAGATAAAATAAGTGTAAATAATGAAAGTTTTTTACCTATATTTTTTATTTGTTTTATCGTTTTTCTGTATTTTTATATTATTAGACCACAATCTAAAAAAGAAAAAGTATTGAAAACTATTAGAGATAATTTAGTAAAAGGAGATGAAGTTATTATTTCAAATGGAATTTTATCTACTATTGTGAATGTAAAAGACCAATGGGTGATAGTTTCTATATCTGAAAATTGTGAAATTATTATTCAAAAAAATTCTATTATTCAAGAAGTTCCTAAAGGTACTATTAAACATATGTTAGGCAAATAATGATTAAATTTTATAATTATTATAAATTATTTAATTTTAGATTTTTTTTATTTTTGTTATTTCTATTTATTAGTTTTTTTTATTTTTTACCTAATTTATATAAGGAACAGCCTGTCATTAATATTAATAATGATAACATGCCAATTTCTAATGAAAATATAAATGATATTTTATTTATTTTAAAAAATAGTAATTTTGAAATAAAAAAAAAAAGTTATGAAAATAATAATTTATCAATAAATTTTTTTTCTTTTGAAGAACAATTATTAGCAAAAAATTATATAGAAAATTATTTAAAAAATAAAAATTTGAATTATAATATTTCTTTGGATACTATTTTAAATATTCCTTTATTTTTTGAAAAAATTTATTCTAAACCTATGAAATTAGGATTAGATTTAAAAGGAGGTGTTAGATTTTTAATGGAAATTGATTACGATTCTATAATGATTAAAAATATAGAAAATTATTATAATGATATGAAATATTTTTTAAAAAAAGAAAATTATTTTTATATTAATTCTAATTGTTTTAATGATTCTTTTGAATTTGTATTTAATTCTGATAAAAATTTTGATTTAATTTTAAATTATTTAAGAAATAATTTTTCTGAATTAATTTTTGATATTAATTATAAAAAAAAATTGATTTCATTTAATTTATCTGATATTAAAATTAATGAGATAAAAAAATTTATACTTGATAAAAGTTTAATTTCGTTTAGAAAAAGAATAAATGAATTAGGGTTATCAGAATCAAGTGTTAGAAAATATGGAGAAAAAAATATTATAATAGAATTACCAGGTGTACAAAATTTAAATAGAGCTAGAAATATTTTAGGAAAAACTGCTACGATAAATTTTTTTATGGTAGATAATAATAATATTTATAATTCTAATAATAAATATGTTCCATTTGGTTCTAAATTATTTTATGATAAAAATAATATTCCTATTTTGTTAAAAAAAAAATTAGTTTTAACTGGTGATTCTATAATTAGTGCTTATAGTAGTGTTAATGAAGAGAATAAACCTACTGTTAATATTCAATTGACTAATATTGGAGCAAAAAATTTTTTTAATATAACTTCTAAAAATGTAGGTAAATTAATGGCTGTTGTATATAATGAATCTTTTAATGATGGTAATGAATCATATAAAAATTTGAAAATAAAAGAAGAAGTTATAAATGTGGCAAAAATAATGCAACCTTTAAGTAAATCTTTTCAAATTACTGGTTTAAATTTTGAAGAAGCAAATGATTTAGCTTTATTATTAAGGGCTGGTGTTTTACCTACAAATATATTTATTATTGAAGAAAAAATAATTGGTCCATCATTAGGTAAGGAGAATATAGAAAAAGGTTATAATGCTATAATTTATGGTTTATTATCTGTTTTATTATTTATGATTTTTTATTATAATGTTTTTGGTGTTATTGCTAATATTTGTTTATTATTTAATTTAATTTTTTTAGTTTCTTTTATGTCAATTTTAGGAGCTGTTTTAACGCTTCCAGGAATTGCTGGTATAGTTTTAACATTAGGGATGGCTATAGATTCTAATGTATTAATTTTTGAACGAATTAGAGAAAAATTATTGTTAAAAAATGATTGTAAGCTTAGTATAAATAGTGGTTATAAACATGCATTAATAACAATTATAGATTCTAATTTAACCACTTTTTTTGTTGGATTGCTTTTATTTATAGTTGGAGATGGACCTATAAAAGGATTTGCTATAACTTTGTGTATTGGAATAGTTACTTCTTTATATTCTTCTATTATTGGAACACGTATTATTGTAGATGTTTTTTTTAAAAATAATGTTAAAATTTTACCAATAGGATTATAGATATGGATTTTTTTAAAAAAATAAATAATTTTAATTTTATTTTTTATTCTTCTTATTTTTTTAAATTTTCTTTTTTTTTATTTTTTATTTTTATTTTTATAATTTTTTTTTTAGGTTTAAATTTGGGTTTAGATTTTAAAGGTGGAATTCAAATAGAAATGAAATTTAAAAATTTTTATGATTTTAATATTTTAAATAAAGAATTTCATAATTTAGATATAAAAAATTTTAGTTTACAAAGATATGGTTCTGATAAAGAATTTTTATTAAATATTACTGAATTTGATTTAAATAATAAAAATAAAATATTAAATTTAATTAATAATTATTTTAATGTAGATGAATTAAATAAATGTTTAGAAATCAGAAGAAGTGAATATATTGGTTCTGTTGTTAGTGATAAACTTTATGATGATGGTAGTTTTTCAATTTTTTTGGCAATGTTAGCTATGATGTTATATATTACTTTTAGGTTTAATTATAAATTTGCTCTTTGTGCTATTATTGCTTTATTTCATGATATGATATTTTTGATTGGAGTTATATCTTTATTTAAAATTGAATTTACATTAAATGTTTTTGCTTCTTTGATGGCTATTTTAGGATATTCTATAAATGATACAGTTGTTATTTTCGATAGAATAAGAGAAAATATGATTGAATTAAAGAAATATGATTTGTATATTATTATAAATGAATCTATAAATAAAACTTTATCTAGAACTTTGATGACTTCTTTTACAACTTTATTAGTGGTTATTATTTTAATTATTTTTGGAGGTAATTCTTTATTTTATTTTTCTATTATTTTATTTTTTGGTATTATTATAGGCACCTATTCATCTATTTTTATTGCGCCTTATTGTATTTATTTATTTAGTAAATATATTAATTTTTTTATTAAAGAAGATATTGTTGATGAAACCCCATGAATCCTCATTTGAATATTGCAATAAATATAGTTAGAAAATTAGGAAAAAATATAATATTTGCTTTTGATCAATTGTCATTAAAAAAAATGTCAAATCAAGAAGTTGAAGAATATATCTGTTTTGTAAAAAAAAAGTGTTTTTTAGAAGCAAAAACTATTATTAATAAATTATATCCTGACCATAAAATTATTTTAAATTCTGATGATTTGATTGATTATAACGTTTTTGCGTGGATTATTAATTTAATTGATTGTGAAATTAATTTTAAAAAAGGTTTACAAGAAATATCATTATCTATAGCAATTTTATATAAAAATTGCATTAATAATTCTGTTATATATGATCCTTTTAATAATAACCTTTTTGTAGCTACTAAAAATGAAGGAGCTAAATTAAATGGAAAGAGAATTAGGGTATCTAATAATTTTTTAATAGAACATTCTTTAATAAATATTAATTTTTTTCATTTAAATAATTATATTTATTATTGTAAATATGTTAGATTTTTATTACTTAATGGAGCTTCTTTAAGAACTTCTGGATCTTTATCTTTATCTTTAGCATATTTTGCTTCTGGAATATATGATGGATATATTAATTTTAATGTATTAAAAAGTGATTATAATTCTATTTATGCATGTAAACTTTTAGTTCGTGAGGCTGGGGGATATATTAGTAATTTTTCTGGAGGGGACCATATATATAATAATATTTTATCTTTTTGTCCTAAATTATATGTTAAATTATTAAAATTATTTAATAATATTACTAAATAAATTTTATTTAAATTGATTTTGAATGAGTAATTTTTGTATATATATTTTTGTGATATTTATCAAAAATTGAGCAAATATTTCTTATTAAAAATCTTCCTTTTAAATTTATAATTATAGAATTTTTTTTTATAATTATTAATTTATCTTTTTCAAAAATTTGTAATTTATTTATTTCTTTTTCAAAATAAGTTTTAAAATTTATATTAAATTTTATTTTTATAATTTGAAAATTTATTTTTAAATTACACATTAGATTATTAATTATATATTTTCTAATTTTATCATCTTTTGAAAGAATTATTATTTTATTTATTGGAATATAATTTTTTTTTAATAAATTTTTATATTTATTTATTGAATATATATTTTGAATATAATTATTTTCTAATAAATTTATTGCTGATACTCCAAAACCAAATAAATAACAATCAGAATTTGTTGAGTATCCTTGAAAATTTCTATATAAAGTATTATTTTTTTGAGCTATAGTTAATTTATTATTTTTTTTAGCAAAATGATCCATTCCTATATATGAATATTCAGCTTTTAGCAATAAATTTATAGTATTTTTTAATATATTTAATTTTTTTTTAGGAGATGGAAAATTTATTATATTTATTCTTTTTTGTGAACTAAATTTATGAGGTAAATGAGCATAATTAAATAATGAAATTTTGTCAGGGGATATTATTATTATTTTTTTAATTGTTTTTATGAAATTATTTGTTGTTTGGTTTGGTAATCCATATATAAGATCTATATTTAAAGATTTAAATTTTTCATTTCTTAATTTTTTAATAATAAAAATTATTTCTTTTTTTTTTTGTATTCTATTTATATCTTTTTGTACATTTTTATTTAAATCTTGAATTCCTATACTTATTATAAAAAATTTTAAATTTTTTATTAAAGATATATATGATAATAAAATATTTCTTGAATCTATTTCTATAGAAAATTCTTTTATATTTTTTTTTATTTTAAAATATTTTTTTATTATTGTTATTAATTTTATTATTTGTTTTTGATTTAAAAAATTTGGTGTTCCTCCACCAATATGTATTTGTTTTATATTTTTTGTATAATTTAAGTATTTTTTTTTAATTTTAATTTCTTTTTTTATTAAAGTTAAATAATAATCAGAAAAATTAATGTTTTTAGTTATTATTTTATTACAAGCACAGTAATAACATAAATTTTTGCAAAAAGGTATATGAATATATATTGAAATAAAATTTTTTTTAATTAGAAAAATTTTTTTAATGTTATATTTTTTTGTATAATTTATGAATTGTATAGCAGTAGGATAAGAAGTATATCTAGGGCAATTTACGTCATAATTTTTTATTATATTTTTATCAAATTTTATTTTGTTTATATGCATAATATTTTATATTTAATTTTTTGTTTCGCTATTTCTAAATGTTATTCTTCCTTTTGTAAGATCATATGCTGTTAATTGTACTACAACTCTATCTCCAGTTAATATTCTTATATAATTTTTTCTCATTTTTCCAGATATATGTGCATTTAATATATGACCATTATCTAGTTGTACTTTAAAAGTCGTATTTGGTAAAGTTTCAATAACTACGCCTTCCATTTCTATTGTGTCTTCTTTAGGCATTTTAATATTTCACTATTGTAAAATAATTATTATAACATTTATATTATTATAGTTCAATAATAATATATTGTTATATAATATACTATTATTTTAATTGTTTTTTATATTAATATATGATATATCATAATATGATTTTTTTGAAAATAGGTTTTTATGGTTATTTATACTAATGAAGTAAAGTATACTGAGATATTTATTGCTATTTTTTTATTTTTTTTGATAATAATTATAGATGCTTGGTTAGTTTGGAAATTTACATCTCCATTAATGGTTCCTTTATATCATGTAATTAATATTAATTCTTATGATGTTGTAATTAATAATATATTAAATTCAAATTTTGATGTTACCATATTTAATAATTCTTTATAGTTTTATTTAAAATATGTTTTCAATAATATAATTTGGATTAATATTATTTATAGATGTTATAATATTATTATTTAATAATATTTTTGATAATTTTATTGTATATTTTATTTTTGGGTATCTAATTTTGTTAGATTTAAAAATTTTTTTTTTTTCTTTTATTATTTTTTTTATAAAAAAAGAATTACCTGTATAAATAAAATTTATAGGTAATGTTTTAATATTGTTTATATTAATTATTATTTCTGGGATTATTGGTTGTATTATTTTTTTTTTTAAATTAAATTTATATGCACATATGTATATTTCATTGAATTTTGATTGAATTGCCACTAATATTTTTTTTTTTTTATATTTTTCCCATATTTGTTGTGAAATAATTTGTAAACTTGATATTCTTATTATTTTTTTTTCTTTATTAAAAAATAAACCTTGACATATTGCAGAAGATATTCTTAAGCCTGTAAAGCTTCCTGGACCAAAATTATATGATATAATTTTTACATCATTTATTTTGATTTTTGATATAAATGTTAGCCAATCTATATTTTGTAATATTTTTTCATTATTATTTTTTTCTATATTTTTTAAATTATTTATTTCTATATAATATTTTTTATATCTTATTGATATTGAACATATGTTTGTTGAATTTTCTAACGCTAAAATAAGATTTTTCAATTTTTTTTCCAAAATAAATTTATTATTATATTATTATATAATAAAATTTATTATTATAATATTTTTATATACTTGAATTTTATTATTATAATTAGTAATATATATTTTTATTTTATTTTTGTTAGGTATTATGTATTATAAAAAACGTGAAATTTTACTTACATCTGCTTTACCTTATGCTAATGGGTATCTTCATATAGGAAATATTTTAGAACATATTCAATGTGATATATGGAGTAGATATCATATATTAAATGGATCAAATTGTATTAAAATTTGTGGTGATGATGCTCATGGTACCCCTATAATGTTGCATGCTAATAAATTAGGTATATCTCCAAAAAATTTAATCAGAAAAATATTTAATGAACATATTATTGATTTAATTAATTTTCGTATTTATTATGATAATTATCATACAACTCATTCGATTGAAAATAAATTTTTTGTTTCTAATATTTTTAACCTTTTATTAAAAAAAAATTTTATAAAAAAAAATGTTATAAATCAATTATTTGATGTTTCTGAAAATATGTTTTTACCTGATAGATATATTGTTGGCAAATGTCCTAAATGTTTTTCTGAAAATCAATATGGGGATAATTGTTCTATTTGTGGAGAATGTTATGATTCTTTAGATATAATTAATCCTTTATCTGTTTTATCTGGAAATATTCCTGAAAAAAGAAAAACAATTCATTATTTTTTTATTTTAAATAAATTTTATAAAAAATTAAAAATATGGATATATAATTGTGCTTTGAATGAATCTATTATTAATAAATTAAAAGAATGGTTTATTTCTGAATTAAAAATGTGGGATATTACTAGAGATCATCCATATTTTGGTTTTAAAATTCCTAATGAAAAAGATAAATATTTTTATGTATGGTTGGATGCGCCTATAGGTTATATTTCTATTTTTAAAAATTTATGTATAAAAAGTAATAATATTATTTTTTCAAAATATTGGAAAATTAATACGAATGTTGAATTATACCATTTTATTGGTAAAGATATTATGTATTTTCATACTTTATTTTGGCCATCTATTTTATATGGTGTTAAATTAAAAATCCCTGATAATATTTTTATTCATGGTTTTTTAACTATTGATAATAAAAAAATGTCTAAATCAAAAGGAACTTTAATTTCTGCATCTACATTTGCTAAATATTTTGATAGTGAATATTTAAGATATTATTATTCTTCTAAAATAAATAATAATTTTGATGATATTGATTTTAATTTTAAAGATTTTATTAATAAAATAAACAGTAATATTATTGGAAAATTTATTAATATAATTAGTCGTATTTCTAAGTTTATCAATATATATTTTAAAAATAAATTATCTAAATCAATATCATTTAATAATATCGATATTATAAATGATTTCATCAATTATAAGTATATTATAAATGAATATTATGAAAATAGACAATATTTTTTAGTAGTAAAAACAATTATGTTTTTATGTGATAAATTAAATTTTTATATTAATAATCAAAAACCTTGGATATTAATAAAAAATTTTAAAAATTTTTCTTTTGTTCAAGAAATTTGTACAATTATAATTAATATATTTAAAATATTAACTTTTTATGTAAAACCTATTATGCCAAAATTTTGTAATGATATTGAATATATTTTAAATATACCTTATTTAAATTTTGAAAATTATTTTTTTTTGCTTTTAAATCATGATATAAATGTATATAGTCATATAGCAAACAAAATTGAAAAAAATATAATTGATGATATTGTAGATTTTAATTAATGTTTTTTAAATATTGTTTATTTTTACATTATTTATTAATATAGATCCTGTTTGTATTTTTTCATAATTATTAATATCATTTGATATATAAATTATGTTTAAAAAAGTTTCTAAAAAATTTCCAGTAATTATTGCTTTTTGTATTGAATATTCAATTATTCCTTTGTTTATTAAATATCCAAATATTTCATAAGAATATATTCCAGAAATTATATTTGTTTCATTTTCAAATAATTCTGTGACTAATATACCTTTATTTATATTTTTTATTAAATTTTTTAATGTAATGTTATCATTGGATATTATTATATTACTTATTCCACCTGAATTTCCTGTATTTTTCATATTTAATTTTTTAGAATAATATGTATCAAGTAAATAATTTTTTAAATATCCATTTTTTACAATTAATTTAAATTGTGTATTTATGCCTTCTTCATCAAATGGTTTACTTCCAATGGCTTTTTTTATATGAGGTTCTTCATATATTGTTATATTTTTTGAAAAAATTTTTTTATTTAAATAATTTGATAAAAAAGATTTTTTATTATATATATTATATCCATATATAGCTTTTATAAAATTGTTTAAAAAAATTGAGGCTATATTTGATGATAATATTATTGGTTGAATTGATGGTTTTATTTTATGTTTTAATAAATTTTTTATTATATTTTTATTTGATAAATTTTCTATATATTTTTTATTTAATATATTATCTATATCGTTTAAATCTCTAATTTTTATGTATTTATAATAATTTTTTATTTTTTCTTTATTTTGTAAAATTATTTTAGAATATAATAAATACATACTACTAGGATATGATATAAAAAAATTATTTGTATTACAATATATTTTAAAATTATCATTCATTTCAAAATTATAATTATTTAAATTTATTATATTATTATAAAAAAAATATTTTTTATATTTTTTGTTATATTCCATTAAATTATTTAAAATATTATTTTTTGGATGATATATATTTAAATTATAATTTAAATTTTTATTTTTATTATAAGGTATTTCATAATCATTTTTTTTAGAATTTTTTGTTATATTTATTCCTGTATTTATTAAATTAATTAATGATTTTTTATTAAAATCTGAAGTAAAAATTGTAGCTTTTGAATTATTTTTATATATATTTATTATCATCATTTTATTATTATTATATTTTATTTCATTTATCATTCCCATGTTTATATGTGTTAATAAGTTGTTATTTATATTTATTTTTATTTCAGCTTGTATATTTTTTTTTTTTATTTTAATTAATATGTCGTTAGCTATGTTTAATAAATTATTCCATTCTTTTTTATAATTTATTTTCATTTTTTTATCCTATTTAAAAAATTATTTTTTATTTTTATAAATCATCATTTGATTTATTAATATAGTTGGTTGCCCAACACATATAGGAATTTTTTGATTATTTTTAATGCATGTTAATATTTCACTAGTTATTTTTAAATTATTTCCAATCATAATTATTTTTTTTAAAATATCAGGCCCATTTCCTATAAGTTTTATTGATTTTATAGGATATGTTATTTTTCCATGTTTTATATTATATGCTTCATTTGTAAAAAAAATAAAATTTCCTGAATTTATTTTTATTTGACATTTAGAAAAACTTGAAATATATATTCCATTTTCTACATTATTTATTATTTCTTTATGTGTTGATTTT
Source organism: Candidatus Azosocius aquiferis (assembly GCA_043390185.1). Lineage (GTDB taxonomy): Bacteria > Pseudomonadota > Gammaproteobacteria > UBA6186 > Azoamicaceae > Azosocius > Azosocius aquiferis. Next base: position 151,769 of record DAWERO010000001.1, read on the forward strand.
CCAGGTAATATATATGTGTTTGTCATTCTTGGTATTGGTATATGTTTATATGATTCTCTTCTTGCATTACCAGTTAATTTTGCATTCATTAAATTTGCATTTATTTTATCTTGTAAATATGATTTTAAAATACCATTTTCAATAATTGTTGTGCATTGTGTTTTTGTTCCTTCATCATCTATATTTAAAGAGCCTCTTTTATTTTTAAGTGATCCATTATCTACTATAGTACATAAATTTGTAGCTATTTTTTTGTTCATTTTATCATGAAAAAATGAAATTTTTTTTCTATTAAAATCTGCTTCTAATCCATGTCCAATCACTTCATGTATTAGTATCCCTGGATTTCCAGGGCCTAAAATAACAGGTATTAATTTTTTTGAATTTTCTGAATATTCTATTGAATATAAATTAATAATTGATTTTTTTACAGCTTCTGTTGTATATTTTTTCCAATTATTATTTTTTAATAATATATCATATGTATTTCTTTTGCTTTTGCTATAATTACTTATTTCATATTTTTTATTTTTTTCTGCAATTATGTTTATATTTAAATTTACTAATGGTCTTATATCTGCTGTAAATATTCCTTCCGTAGATATTATTAATATTATTTCATAAGATCCAGATAATAAGCATGTTATTTTTTTTACTCTAGAATCTTGTTTTTTTGCTTCATTTTTTATTAATTTTAATAAATTTATTTTTTCTTCATTAGATATTGATAATAAAGGATTATCATATGAATTTTGATATTTATTTATTTTTTTCCATATTTTTGTTTTTTTATTTTTATCATTATATTGATTTATATTAGATTCTTTTATTATTTTATATAAATGTTTTTCAGATATTTTATCAGAGTATGAAAAATTTATATTTTTTTTATTGAAGGTTCTTATACTAATTCCTTTATCTATATTATAATATGCACTTTTTATTATATTATTTTCTAGCATCCATGATTCTTGGTATTTATATTGAAAATATATATCTGAATAATTTATTTTGTTTTTTAATGTTGAATTTAATATTGTTAATAATTTTATATCTGATAAATCAGTGTTATCTAATAAAATATTTTTTGCAAAATCTATATTATTCATATATATCACCTTAATTTATATTTAAATTTTTTATTATAACGTTTTTCCATGACAATGTTTATATTTTTTTTTAGATTCGCAAAAACATAAATCGTTACGTTTTAATTTATTCTCTTCTTTTTTGTTTTGTTTATTATTAATATTGTTTGAATCGTTTTTAATAAATTGTGTGTTATCATTCATATATTCTGTTTGTTCTAAATTAAAATTTTTTTGTAAAAGTATTTTTATAAAATCTTTTTTTATATTTTCTATTACATTTTCAAACATTTTAAATGCTTCTTTTTTATATTCTTCTTTTGGATTTTCTCTTGCATATTTTATTAAATCTATATATTTTTTCATTTGTTCTATATCATAAAGATGTTCTTTCCAATTTTGATCTATTATATATATAAATAATTTTTTTTCTATTGAAGAATTTTTTTCATTATTTTTATTTATATAAAATTTTTTTATTTCATCAATAATTAATTTTATAAAAATATCATTTTCTGAATTTTCAAATACATAATAATCATATGTTTCTTTTGTTATATTTAGAATATAATTATATTCCATATTAAAAATGTTGCAAAAATTATTATAATTTATTTTATTATTATAAAATATATTTTTTATTATGTTTTCTATAACATCTTCAATAATTATTAAAATTAATGAACATATATTATTATGATTCATTATTTCATTTCTTTGTTGATATATTATTTTACGTTGTTTATTTATTACATCATCATATTCTAATAAATTTTTTCTTAAATCAAAATTATGTTGTTCTATTTTTTTTTGTGCATTTTCTATTGCTTTATTTACCCAACTATGAGTTATTACTTCTCCTTTTTTAACTCCTATTTTTTTAAATAATAAAGAAATTTTTTGAGAAACAAATAATCTTAATAAATTATCATTTATAGATAAATAAAATTGTGATCCCCCTGGATCTCCTTGCCTTCCTGCTCTTCCTCTTAATTGATTATCTATTCTTCTTGCTTCATGTCTTTCTGTACCAATTACATATAATCCTCCACAATCTATTACTATTTTATTATCATTTTTCCATTTTTTTAATAAATTATCATTATTATATAAAACTATATTCCCTCCTAAAACAATATCTGTTCCTCTTCCTGCCATATTTGTTGCAATTGTAACAGCTTTTGGTTTTCCTGCATCTGCTATTATGTTTGCTTCTTTTTCATGAAATTTTGCGTTCAATATTTCATGAGAAATATTTTTTTTTTGTAAAAATTGAGACATAAATTCTGATAATTCTATTGATATTGTTCCTACTAAAACAGGTCTTTGTATTTTAAAATTATTATATATATCTTCTATTATTTTTTCATATTTTTCTTCTTTTGTTAAATACACTTTATCTGATTTATCTATTCTTATACATTTTTTATTACTAGGAATAACTATAACTTCTAAATTATATATTTCATGAAATTCATTTTTTTCAGTATATGCTGTACCTGTCATTCCACATATTTTATTGTACATTCTAAAATAATTTTGAAATGTTATTGTAGCCAAAGTTTGACTTTCATCTTCAATAGGTATTCCTTCTTTTGCTTCTATAGCTTGATGTAATCCTTCTGACCATCTTCTTCCTTCCATTATTCTACCAGTATGTTCATCTATAATTAAAATTTTATTATTTTTTATTATATAATCTATATTTTTTTTATAAAAAATATGAGATTTTATACTTATATTTATATGATTAATTAATTCTATATTTTTTAAATCATATAAATTACTATTTTTATCTAATAAAAAATTTTTTGTTAATAAATTTTCAACATTAATATGTCCGTTTTCTGTTAAAGATATACTTTTTTCTTTTTCATTTATTATATAATCTCCTTCATTGGTAGTTTTTTCATATTTTTTTAATAATTTTACTATATTATTTATTTTTATATATAATTCAGAATTATTTTTATTAACACCTGATATTATTAGTGGCGTTCTTGCTTCATCTATTAAAATTGAATCTATTTCATCTATTATTGCAAAATATAATTCTTTTTGAATTTTATTTTCTATTTCATAAATCATGTTGTCTCTTAAATAATCAAATGCAAATTCATTATTTGTTCCGTATATAATATCTAATTCATAATTTTTTTTTTTTTCTAATATTTCCATATTTTGTGTTAAAACTCCTACATTAAATCCAAGTAAATTATATATAGGAAACATCCATATAGAATCTCTTTTAGCTAAATATTCATTAACAGTTACTACATGTATACCTTTTTTATATATTGAATTGAGACATGCTGCTAATGTTGCTACTAATGTTTTTCCTTCTCCGGTTTGCATTTCACTTATTTTACCTTCATGAAGAACAATACCACCAATCATTTGAACATCAAAATGTCTCATATTAATAGTTCTTTTAGATGCTTCTCTAACTAAAGAAAACATTTCTGTTATTATATTATCTAATTGTGAATGATTTTTTATATTTTTTTTCAACATATCACATTTTTCTTTTAATTCTTCGTTAGAAAAATTTTGTAATGTTTTTTCTAAAAAATTAATTTTTTGTACTGTTTTTAAAAATTTATTAATTAATCTATCATTATAATTTCCAAATATTTTTTTAATAATTTTAAATATTAACATTTACTTTACCTTAATAATTTAATCAGATATTATTTATAAAATTTAATATTATATTTAATTTTTTTTATTTTATATATAAATATAGTATTATTTATAAAATTTTAAATTTATTTTAATTTTGATTTTTCATAAATTATCACATTTGCTGATCTTGTTCTTATATTATTAGTTATTTTTTCGTAAGATATATTTTTTTTTATATTTATTTTTTTTAATTTATATAAATTCCTACTTTGTTCATTTTTATTAATTTCATTAACATAATTTTTTATTAAATCATATTCATATGAATTAAAATATAATATTATTATTCTTCCATTATCATTTAATAAATTAATAATATTTACAAAAAATATTTTTAAATCAATATTTTCATTATTTATAGCATTTCTTATTGAATAAAATGTTAATGTTGGATCATAATTCGATTCTTTATTTATTGATTTGATTATATCATATAAATTTTTAGTTGTTTCTATTTTTTTTTTTTGTTTAATTATTTTATCTGTTATATTTTTATATTGTTTTTCTCCAAAATTTTTTAGAATGTTGTATAAATTTTTTTTATTTATAGATTTTATTAACTTATTTGCTGTTATTTTTGAAGATATATTCATCCTCATATCTAAAGGGCCAATATTAAAACAACTAAAGCCTCTATTAGGATTATCTATTTGTGATGATGATATTCCTAAATCTAAAAATATTCCATTTATTTTTTCTTTAATATTATTTTCGTCACATATATTTTTTATATCACTATAAGATTTATGAATATATTTTATTCTTTTATCTATTTTTGATAGTTTATTTGCTAAATTTATAGATTCATAATCTTTATCTATTATAAAAAAAACATTATTTTTAATTTTTTTTAAAAAATTTTTTGTGTGTCCTCCTTGTCCAAAAGTTGCATCTATATATAGATCATTTTTGTTTATTATTAAATTTTTTGTAATAAAAGATTTCATAATTGGTTTATGTTTCATATGTTTCCTTTTTTTTAATTTAATAAATTTATAATAAATTTTTTAATGATTTTTTAAAAATTTTTATTTTTTAAAATATATAATTTATTTAAATATTTTTTTATTTTATATTTTGATATTATTAATATATTTTTTTTATTTTTATTTAAATTTAAAAAGTCATTATTTATTATTTTTAAATATTTATTTGATTTGATTGTTATTTTATTTTTAAAAATCCAATATTTTATTACTTCTATTCTAATAAAAAATGATAAATTTAATAAATAATTTATTGATATTATATTATGTTTTTTTATTAATGTTTTAATATAATGATTTTTTATTATTTTTTTTAAAAAAATATTATTATTTAATAATAATTTTTTTATTTCTTTTAAAGATTTATTTATAAAATACCATCTTTTTTTTATTATAGGCATTATTATGTTTCTTATAAAATTTCTATCATGATAATTATTATTATTACTATTATCATTTATCCATATTAAATCCTTTTTATATGCGTATAATTTTATAATTTTTTTGTTAACCATTAACAATGGTTTTAAAATGTATATTTTTTTTAATTTAATTTTATTTTTTATACCATATATTTTTGATAAATAATTTAATCCTTTTATTAATTTAAAAAAAATTGTTTCAATTTGATCTTCTTCATGATGAGCTAAAAATAATGATGAATTGTTTGGTATAATCTTATTCCATATTTCTAATCTTAAATTTCTGCTTTTTTTTTCTAAATTATTATTTTTTTTTATTTTTATTTTTAATATAAAAAGTATAATTTTATTTTTTTTACAATTAAATATGCAATTTTTTTCCCATAACAAATTGTTTATATTTAAATTATGATTTATATGAATAGCAAATATATTATATATTGATTTTTTAAAAATAATTTGTGATAAATTTAATAATACAGTAGAATCAACGCCACCACTATATCCTATAAATAAAATATTGTTTATTTTTAATTTTATACAGTTGTTATTAAATATATTTTTTAACATTTTTTATAATAGTAGCATTATTTTTTCTATATTTTCTATATTTTTTATATTGTGATTATTGTTTAATTTTTTTATTTTAATTATATTTTTTATAATATTTAATATATTTATATATTTTTTTTTAAATATATTATCAAATAAATTTTGATAAAGTATGTTATTAAATTTTTTATTATTGTTTTTATAAATATTTAATAATATATTTGATATTGATATATATAAATATAATAACACATTATTTTTAAATTTTTTTATTAATATTAATGTTATTTCTAATGAATTGCATTTTTTTTGTATTGTTAAATTAATCAATAATATAATATTTTTAAAAAAAAATAATAATTCTTTATTTATTTGTTTTTCATATATTGTTTTATAATAATTAACATTATGACAAAAAATAATATTATTATTAATATATGTTTGTATTATATATAATTTTTCTTGATTGTTTTTAAAAAAAAAATTTATTACATTATTATTTTCATCAATTTTAATTATATTTTTTTTATTATTTATTTTTGTTAATTTTTCTAATACATGTTCTAATATTTCATTTTTATTTATGTTTATATATATATTTTTTTTTTCATTAAAATAATTACAATTATCGCATTTAAAACATCTTATGTTGCAAATATTTTTTTCGCAATAAATAGTTTTTATTAAATTTGTATATAAAATAAAGTAATTTTCATTATAATAAAATATCAATGAAATATTTAATTTATTATTTTTTTTCATATAATATAATTTGTCAAATAATAATATAATTTTTATTGTATTAAAAATGAATAAATTCATTTTTTTATTTATATTTTATTTTAAAATTATTTTTTTATTTATTAAATTTAATATATCTTGTACAGATATGATTTTTTTTGCTTCTTCATCTGATATTTCTATGTTAAATTTTTCTTCAATTATCATAATTATTTCTAATATATCTAATGAATCAGCATTAAAATTTTCTAAAAATAAAGAATTATTATTTATTTTTTTTTTATCTATTCCTAATTGTTCTGAAATTATATATATTATTTTATTATTTATTTCATTCATTATAATTTTCCTAAATATTTATTATATATTATATACTATAAATACATAGTTATATAAATTATTTCATTTTTTTTATTTTATTATTCTTTTAAATAATTTTTCTTCCTCTATAAAACCCAGTAACAGTTATATGATGTCTTAAATGAACCTCTCCAGATTTTTTATCAATAGATAAAGATGGTTTTTTTAATATATCATGATTTCTTCTATTTCCTCTAGTTGATGGGGTTCTTCTACTTTTTTGTACTGCCATAATTTTATCCTATTTTATTTTTGATAATGTGTATTATAATATATTTTATAATAATAAGTTTAATGGATTAATTTTTATGATATTATTTATATTTTTATTTATTTTATTTAGTAAATTATTATTTTTAGAATAATTAAATATATTTTTTTCTCCAATAATATTTTTAGCAATAGAATTTATATTATAATACCCATCTATTAATCCTATTTTTAATGCTTCTTTTCCTATCCATACTTTTCCTGAAAAAAGATCTTTATTATATTTTAATCTTGATCCTCTTCCATATTTTACATATTTTATAAATTCTTCATGTACAATTGTTAATGTTTTATTTATTATTATTAATTCATCTAATTTTTGTTCAGAAAATGGATCTAAAATTCCTTTGCTTTTTCCGGAAGTAAATAATTTTTTTTCAATACCTATTTTTTTTATAAAATTATTAAAATTGAATGAGTTTAATATAACTCCTATAGAACCAATTATACTTGATTGATTACTATATATTTTATTTGTTGATGAAGCTATTAAATAAGCTCCAGAAGTTCCTATATCTTCTATTATAGAATAAATTTTTATTTTGGAATTTTTTTTTTTTAATTTTATTATATGATTATATATCATATGACTTTGAACTGGAGTACCTCCAGGACTATTAATTTTCAATATAATTCCTTTTACATAATTATTTTTTAAAGATTTATTTAATAAGTTTATTATATCATTAGCGTTTGTTTCTTCTTTTTGAGAAATAGTACCTGATATTGTTATTAATGCTGTATGGGAGGTGTGTTTTTTATTGTAATTAAAAAAATCATTTATGCAATAATAAATTAAATAAATTATTATTACATATATTATAATTTTTAAAAAATTGTTAATTTTTTTTTTTTTAATATTAGGTTTTATATTATATAATATATAATTTTCTGTTAGAAAATTTTCCCATTTTGAATTAATATTTTGCATATTTTTTTTATTTTTATATTTTTAATATATTTTGTTAATTATTTTATAGAATAAATTATCATATGGTGCATTTATTATCAAAATTTTATTTAATATTGGACAAATTAATTTTATTTTTTTTGAATGTAAAAACAATCTATTATAAAAAATTTTATTTATATAATTATATTTATTGTTTAAATATCTATAATCTCCAATTATTGTATTTCCTATTTTTTTTATATTTATTCTTATTTGATGTTTTTTTCCAGTATATGGTATTACTTCTAATAAACTAAATGTTTTGTATATTTTAATATAATTAAATTTATTTAAGGAATTATATAATATTTTTAAATTGTTATTTAAATTGTTTTTTATTTTAATATATATATATTTTTTTTTTGTTAAAAATCCATTACATAATAAATGATAAATTTTTTTTATTTTATTTTTTTTAATCATTGTATTTAATTTTTTTAATATTTTAAATGATTTAGATAATATTAGACAACCTGAGGTATTTTTATCTAATCTATGTACAAGTTCTATATATTTATTGCATTTTATATTTTTTATTGTAAATATTATATTATTTTTAGTATTTATACCATTGTGTACAGAAATTTTAATTGGCTTGTTTATAATTAAAAAAACTTTATTTTCATATAAAATATTATTTAAAATTTTTTTAAAAAAAAAAAAGCTATTATTATAAAATTGATTTTTTTTTGTTATATATATTGGAGGTATTCTTATTATATCTTTAAAATTTAAATTATAAAAATTTTTTATTCTTTTTTTATTTATTCTAACTTCACCTTTTCTTATTATTTTTTGTATGTATTTTTTAGATAATATTTTGTAATATGAAAATAAAAAATTATCTATTCTTTGTGAAACATATTTTTCTGAAATTTTTATTGATTTTATTTTAGTAAAAAATTTTTTTTTCATAATTTGTATTATTATAGTTGATATTATATATATGCATTATTTTTATGTTTAATTAATACTTGTTTTTATTTTTATTAATGTGTTATTATAATAATATATTGATTATAAAATAAAAATAATTTTATAATTTAAAATTTAATAAAAAAAAGATGTTTAGTTTGTGTCTAAAAAAATATTAATAAATATTAATAAAATTAATGAAATTAAGATTGCTTTAATTGATGGGTATTATTTATGTAAACTTGATGTTGAAGAATCATATAATAAATATAAAAAATCTAATATTTATAAAGGAATTATAGTACATATAGAACAAAGTTTAAATGCTTTTTTTGTTGAATATGGTGGTAGTAAACATGGTTTTTTACCATTTAAAGAAATATCTAATTATTATTTAAATAAAAAAAATGAAGAAAGTGTAAATGTATTAGACTATTTAAAAAAGGGTAATGAGGTTATAGTACAAATAAATAAAGAAGAAAGAAGATCAAAAGGTGCTTCTTTAACTACTTTTATAAGTTTAGCTGGATGTTATCTTGTTTTAATGCCTTATAATTATAAATCTATAGGTATTTCTAAAAAAATTAATACAGAAGAAAGAATAAATATAAAAAATAAATTAATGCATTTGAATATTCCTGAAAATATGGGAATAATAGTTAGAACTGCTGGAGCTAATAAAAAAATAGAAGATTTACAATGGGATTTAGATATATTATTAAATCATTGGAATGAAATAAAAAATTTTACTTTTAATAAAAAAGCCCCTTTTCTTATATATCAAGAAAGTAATATAATTATGAGAACTATTAGAGATTATTTAAATACAGATATTAAAGAAATAGTTGTTGATAATCCTAGAATATATAAAATTATATGTTCTCATATTAAAATAATGAAATCTGATTTTTTAAATATAATAAAATTATATAATGAAAATATTTCATTATTTAATAAATATAAAATAGAAAAACAAATTATATTTGCTTTTAAACATACCATCAAGCTTATGTCTGGTGGTATTGTTGTTATTGATTATACTGAAGCGTTAACTTCTATAGATGTTAATTCTTTTAAATCTACTAAGGCGATTGATGTTGAAGAAACTGCATTACAAACAAATATTGAAGCTTGTGATGAAATTTCAAGACAATTAATTTTAAGGGATTTAGGGGGATTAATTATTATTGATTTTATTGATATGAATATTAATAAACATAAAAAAATCGTTGAAGAAAGATTATATGATTTATTTGTAAAAGATAGAGCTAAAATTCAAATGGGAAAAATTTCTAAATTTGGTTTGTTAGAAATTTCTAGACAAAGATTAAAAAAAGGAATTAGTGAATTTAGTGAAATTATATGTAATAAATGTAAAGGTAAAGGAAGAATACATAATATAAATAGTATATCTTTAATTATTTTAAATATTTTATATAAATTATCATTAAAAAACAATATTATTAAAATTCATATAGAATTACCAATTGAAGTAATGTTTTATATATTAAATAATAAAAGACATATAATTTATAATATTGAAAAAAAACAAAATATAAATGTAGTTTTATTTCCTAATAAATTATTGATATTTCCAGAATATAAATTTATAAAAATAAGAAAATGTAATGATGAAAAATTAGTTTTCATATGTAATATAAATAATAATGATTTATTAAAAAAAAATAAAATATATAATATGAATAATATTTTTTTATAATTTGTATAAAATAATTATTAAAAAAATTTTTGTAATATGAACATGAAAGCCATTGAGATTATAAAATTAAATAAAATATATAATAAAAATTTTCTTGCATTATGTAATATAAATATAAATGTAGAAATTGGAGATTTTTTTGCTTTATTGGGTCCTAATGGAGCTGGAAAATCTACAATAATAGGAATATTAACATCTTTAATAAAAAAAACTAGTGGAAAAATATTTTTTTTTGGATATGATTTTGATTATTCTATAAATATAATAAAAAAATTTGTAGGATTTGTTCCGCAAGAATTTAATTTCAATTATTTTGAAACTATTTTAGAAATAATTATAAATCAAGCTGGTTATTATGGTATTACAAAAAAAAAAGCTTTAAATATTGCTGAATATTATTTAAATAAATTGGATTTATGGAAATATAAAAATACTATATCACGTAATTTGTCAGGTGGTATGAGAAGAAAATTGATGATAATTAGAGCATTAATACATAACCCTAAAATATTAATTTTAGATGAACCGACTGCTGGTATAGATATTGAATTAAGATATTTTATATGGAATTTTTTATCTGATTTAAATAAAAGTGGAGTTACTATTATTTTAACAACACATTATTTAGAAGAAGCAGAATTTTTATGTAATAAAATTTCCATAATAAATAAAGGGGAAATCGTATTAAATACATTACTTGAAGATTTAATTTTTAATTTTAAAAAAAAAACATTAATATGTGAAGTTTTAGAAGAAATAATTAATTTGCCTATTAGTGATAGGTTTAAAATTTATAAAATAAAAGAAAAAGTTTTAGAAATAATATTATTAAAAAAAAGTACTTTTAATGATTTATTTAATTTTTTTAATGAAAAAAATATAAATATTATAAATATAAAAAATAAAACAAGTTATTTAGAAGAATTATTTATTAATACTATAAATAAAAATAATAAAGGATTTTATTTATGAATTATTTTTTTAAATTAAATTTAATATCTTTTTATACAATTTTTTATAAAGAAATAAAAAGAATTGTAAGAATATGGCCTCAAACTATTTTACCTTCTATAATTACTACTTTTTTATATTTTATTATTTTTGGAAATATTATAGGAAATCAAATATCTAAGATTTATGATTATACATACATACAATATTTAGTTCCTGGATTAATTATGATGGCTATTGTTAATAATTCATATACTAATGTATCTTCTTCTTTTTTTACTGCTAAATTTCAAAAACATATTGAAGAAATTTTAATATCACCTACAAACAATTCTACAATAATATTAGGATTTATTTTTGCTGGTGTTTTTAGAGGTTTATTTATTGGTTTTACTGTTTTTATTTTATCTTTATATTTTACTAATTTACAATGCAAAAATACTTTTTTAACAATTTTTGTATCTATATTAATTTCTATTTTATTTTCCCTTGCAGGTTTTTTAAATGGAATTTTTGCTAAAAAATTTGACGATATTAGTATTATTCCAACTTTTATAATAACTCCAATGATATATTTAGGAGGAGTTTTTTTTCCTATTACTTTTTTGCCTTTATTATATAAAAAATTAATTTATATTAATCCTATGTTTCATATGATTAATGTTTTTAGATATTGTATGTTGAATATATTAGATGTAAATATTTATATTTCGTTAATTATTATTGTTTTAATAATAATTTTATTGTATAATGCATGTTTATATTTTTTAAATATTGGTCATGGATTGAAATTTTAAAATTTTTTTTTGGAGAGATGTCCGAGTGGTTTAAGGTACAGGCCTGGAAAGCTTGTGTGCATTAAAATGTACCGAGGGTTCGAATCCCTCTCTCTCCGTTAATTTATTTGCCAATTTATTTCTTTTTTTCCTAATTTTTTTAATTGAATGTTTGTTTTTGAAAATGGTTTAGAATTAAAAAAACCTTTATTAGCTGAATATGGGGATGGATGGCTTGAAGAAATTATTATATGTTTTTTTTCATTTATTAATTTTTTTTTTTGATTTGAATAATGTCCCCATAATAAAAATATTATTGAATCGTTTTTTTTGTTTAAAGATGAAATTGCTTTATTTGTAAATATTTCCCATCCTATATTTGAATGTGATAATGGTTTTTTATGTTGTACTGTTAAAATACTATTTAAAAGTAAAACTCCTTGATTTGCCCATGATTGTAAAAATCCATTTGATGGTTGCAAAATTTTTAAATCATTATATAATTCTTTATATATGTTTATTAATGTTGGAGGTAGTTTTATTTTTTTATCAACAGAAAATGCTAACCCGTTAGCTTGATTATTTCCATGATATGGGTCTTGAGAAAGTATTACCACTTTAACTTTATCAAAAGGTGTTTCATTAAAAGCTCTAAATATGTTTTCATTTTTTGGATGTATTATTTTGTTTTTTTTTTCTTTAATTAAAAAATTTTTTAATTTTATCATATATGGTAATTTAAATTCTTCATATAACTCTTTTTTCCATCCAGTTTCTAATTTAATATTTATCATTGTTTTTTCTTAGTAAATGTTTAATAATATAAAATTATATAATATAATTAATAAATGTAATATAATTTCTTATAAAACTTTAAATGAAATAATAAAAATTTTAGATATAAATAATTTTAATATGTATTCTAAAGGAAGCATTGGCAATCTTGTTGAAACTTTTTTTGAACTTCCTAATTGTAATAAATCTCAATGTGATTTTTTAAATTTAGGAATAGAATTAAAAATTATTTCTTTAAATAAAAAAAATGAAATTTTAAATCCTGTTTTTATATGTTCATTTTCTCCTAATATTTTTACAATAAAATTTGAAGATTCAATATTATATAAAAAAATTAAACATATATTATTTATTCCTTATTTAAAAGTGAATGAAAATATATTAGATTGTAAATTTTTAAAACCTTTTTTTTTTAAAATTAATAAATTACAAAAAGATATAATAGAAAATGATTGGAATAATATATTAAGATTATTTTATTCTGGTAATTTTAATAAAATTAAATTTTATGGACAATATATACAACTTTTATCTCATGCAAAAAATAATTTTGATATAATAAAAATATTTGATAAAAATGGTTATAAAAATAGTTTAATAAAAAAATCTTTTTATTTTAAAAAATGTTTTTTTAAAAATTTAATTGATTAATCAATTAATTATTTATTTTTTTTTTTAATTTTAATAAAATAAATGGGGGAATCATAAAAATAATTAAAAAAAATATTAATAATAATGTAAATGGTTCATTATTATACATATTTTTTGGAGGAATTAATACAATAAAAAAATTAAATAAACATGCAGTTATACTAAAAAAAGATAATACCAATAATATTGGTGCTTTATATCCTCTAATTATATTTTTAGCTTTAAATCTTAATTTTATTGCAGATATAATAATGAGTATATATTGTATTGCAGCAAATTGAAAAGATAATGCAGTTAATATCCATATTGCTGAACTATTATTTTTCATATATAAAAATAAAATAGACAATATACTTCCAATAAACGTTTGTAATATTAAAATATAAACTGGAACATTTTTTTTATTTTCAAATTGTAAAATTTTTGGTAAAAGGTTATCTTTTGATGCTACTAATAATCCTTTTGCTGGGCCAATCATCCAGGTATTTATACCAGCTAATGCGCCTATTAATAAAAAAAATGCTATAATTGGTATAGCAAAATTTATATTGAAAGAACTAAAAAAAATTAAAAAAGCTTGTATTAATCCTGTAGCAAAGCATATTTCATTTTTTGGCACAACTATAGCTATTGAAAGTGTTCCTAATATATATAATATTATTATAGTAATTGAAGAAATTAATAAAACTTTTGGATAATTTTTTTTAGGATTTTTAAAATCTAAAATATGAAAAGCTGACAATTCTATTCCAGAAAGACTTAATAATATACCTGAAAAAAAAACTAAATCATTTATTTTGAAAGAAGGAATTAAATTATTTATATTAAATGTTATTTGTAAATTATTTTTATTTATTATCCAATATATTCCTAATAAAATTATTAATATTCCTGGAATTATTGTCCCGATTAAAACTCCTATATTACTTATATAACTAGAAAATTTTATTCCTAAAAAATTTATTATTGTTATACCCCAAAATATAATTAATATCGTTATAAATAAAAAAAATTTATTTTCATATAAATTTGGAAATAAAGGGCTTAGTGAATAAGCACACATTATACTTGAAAATGCTAATATTGTTGGAAACCAAGTAATACTTTCCATCCAAGAAGCCCATAATGCAAATAAACCAATTTTATAATTAAAAGCTTCTTTTACCCATATATAAGTGCATCCTTCTTTTGGCCAAGTAGAAGCTAATTCAGCTGTAATCATTGAAATAGGTATAAAATAAATTAATGTACCAATCAATAAAAAAAATATAGAAGATAATCCATATTCTGCACATATTGGTAAATTTCTTAAACTAAAAATAGCAGAAATTGTAATTAATGATAATGAAAAAATCGATAATAATTTTTTTTCCATTTTTTTTTCTAACACTTTATAATATTTATAATTTTTAATTTTATATTATTTTTATATATAAATAAAATTTTATTCATCATTAATTATATAATTTAATTAAAGTTATTGATATTTATTTTTTTAAATGTTAAAAATATTACTTGTGTTTTTTTATATCTATAGGAGATAAAAAATGTCTGAACCAAATACAATTCCCCCAAAAGAATTTGAATTTAGTGGTTTTAGAAAAATATTTTGGCCGGTGCATGATTATGAGTTAAAAAAAGTTTTGCCTATGGCTTTTATGATGTTTTGTGTATTATTTAATTATACAATTTTAAGAGATGCGAAAGATGGATTGGTTGTAACAGCTCCTGGTTCTGGAGCGGAAACAATTAGTTTTTTAAAATTATATGGTACATTACCTTTTGCAATTATAATGATGGGTATATATGCAAAATTAAATACTATATTATCAAAACCTAAATTATTTTATACTATGGTTTGTATATTTATAACTTTTTTTGCATTATTTGCATATGTATTATTCCCTTATAAAGAAATTGTTCATGCTTCACCAGAAACTCTTATTTCATGGAAGAAAAGTTATCCTAGATTGCAATGGTTTTTACCTTTAATTGCAAATTGGACATATTCTCTTTTTTATATTTTTTCTGAATTATGGGGTACTGTTGGTTTATCAGTATTATTTTGGCAATTTGCTAATGATATTAATAAAGTTTCAGAAGCTAAAAGATTTTATCCATTATTTGGATTAATAGGAAATGTAGGATTATTATGTTCTGGATATATGCTTTATGCTATTACAGCTAAATATTCTCACTTACCTCCTTCAGAACGTTGGGAAGTTAGCTTAAAATGGATTATTTTAGCATTATTAGTTTGTTTTTGTTTCATTATTTATCTTTATAGATGGGTTCGTAATAATGTAATGACAGACCCTAGATTATATGATGCTTCTCAAGGATCATTACCTGGTAAAAAGAAAAAAGTTAAATTAGGATTTACAGAAAGTTTAAAAATAGTATTTTCTTCTAAATATCTTGCTTATTTAGCTATATTAGTTTTATCATATGGAATAACAATAAATTTAGTAGAAGTTACATGGAAAAGTCAAATGAAATTACAATTTCCTGATACTGCAGAATATGTTAAAATAATGGGATTATTTTCTATGACTACAGGTTTTACAACAATTATTTTAATGATTGTTGGTGCTAATATTTTAAGAAATCTTGGTTGGTTTGTTGGAGCAATTATTACTCCTGCTGTTATGTTAATAACTGGGGCTATGTTTTTTTCTTTTATCGTTTTCAGAGATGCATTATCTGGAATTTTGGCAAGTATAAGTATGACTCCTGTTTTAATGGCAGTAATAATAGGTTGGGCTCAAAATGTTATAACAAAAGGATCTAAATATTCTTTATTTGATCCTACTAAAGAAATGGCTTATATTCCATTACCTGATGATATAAAAACTCAAGGTAAAGCAGCGGTAGATGGAGTTGGTGGACGTTTAGGTAAATCTGGTGGTGGAATAATTCAGCAAATATTATTGTTAACAATATTAGGATCAACACAAATAACAATAGCGCCTTATATTGGAGTGTTTTTGTTATTTATTAGTTTTATATGGTTAATTTCTGTAATTGGTTTAAATAAAGAATTTCAAAAATTAAGTAATGAATCTGCACAAATTAAAAAAACAGAAAAAACAGAAAAAATAATATAATTTATATTAAATACCCCATTTATGGGGTATTTTTTTTTATATTTTTTTGTTTTATTAGTATATATTCTAATAATGGTTTAATAGTTAAACCTTGTATAATTATTGAAAATATAACTACAAAATATGTTATTGTTATTATTATATTATAATTATATATATCTTTTATACTTAATGCTAAAGCAATTGATATACCTCCTCTTAATCCTCCCCAAGTCATCACAATAATTGTATCATGTTTAAATTTTTTAAAATTTGATAACATTGTTATTGGAATAATTACACTTATCCATCGAGAAAGTAATGTAATTAATATTATTAAAATTGATAATATGAAAATTTTATAATTAAAAGAAATTTCTATAAATTCAATTCCTATTAATACAAATAAAATTGTATTTAAAATTTCATCTAATAATTCCCAAAAAGAATAAAATCTGATTTGTGTTTCTTTGTTCATATTTCCTTTTTTAATTGAATTTCCTATTATTAATCCAGATATAACCATAACAATTGGTCCACAAGTTTGTATTTCATTAGATAAAGTATAACCTCCAGTAACAATAGATAATGTAATTATAATTGCAATTTCATAATCATCTATATTTTTTAAAAATTTTGAACAAATTAATCCTAAAATTAATCCTAAAAATATTCCACCTAAGGATTGTTGTAAAAAAAAAATTATTATATCTAAATTAAAAAATATATTTTTTGTATTATTATATGTTAAAGAACATGCAATAAAAAATAATACAACAGCCATAGCATCATTAAATAAAGCTTCTCCAGTTATTTTTAATTCTAATGTTTTTGGAACTTTAATTATTTTTAAAATTCCTAATACTGCAATTGGATCTGTTGGAGATATAAGTGCTCCAAAAATTAAACAAGTTGAAAAAGATAAATTTATATCAAAATATTTTGTTAAAATATATGTTAAATAAGCTATTATTGTTGTTGATATTATTACACTTATTGTAGCTAAAGAAATAATTATTAATTTTTGTTTTTTTAAATCCATTACATTAATGTGTAATGCTCCTGCAAATAATAAAAAACTTAACATTCCATGTAAAAATGTATAATCAAAATTTATATTCAATAAAAAATTATTTATAAAGATTTCTATTTCTTTATTTAAATATTTACCTATAGTTAAAATTAACATTAAGAATAATGTTACTAAAGTTATACCTATTGATTTAGGAAGTTTGATATATTTATAATTTACATAACTTACTAGAGCAGTTAATGAAAATAACATACCTATTATAGAATGACAATTCATTAATATTATCCTTAATGTTTTATATTTTATTATTATATATCGTATTTATTTCATACAATACAATTTTAAAAAACAAATTTTTTTTATCTAAATTAATTATCATGTATATAATATATAATAGAATGAATTAAATAATATTTTAATTTAAAAAAAAAATTTATAATTTGATATTTGATCATAATTATTCTTTTTTTTAAACTTGAAATTAAAAACAAATTTTGATATAATTTATTAAATAATGTAGATATATTATATCTAATATGTTTTTTATTTTTATAAAAAAAAAAATTAATATTTTTGGAAAATTAATGAATATTATATTAGAAAATAATAATGCAATTTTATCTTATCTTTCATTAATAATTTTTATTATATCTTATATTTTAGTGATTTGTGAAAATTTTTTATCTTTAAAAAAATGTATATTCGTTATTTTTGCTTCTGGTTTAATATGGTTTATAATTGGTATTATGTCTTTTGATAATAATAATGAAATTTTAATAATGAAAAATGCAATTATTCATTATTTTTATACTTATATTAATTTATTTTTGTTTTTATTAATTTCAATGATTTATATAAATGTATTAAAAGAAAGAAATTTTTTTTTAATTATAAGTAAATGGGTAATTAAAAAAAAAATTAATTCTAAAAAATTATTTTTGTTAATTGGATTTTTTTCTTTTTTTTTATCTCCTATAATAGATAATTTAACTACAGCTTTAATAGCTTCTTCTATAATAATATCTATAGATGAAAAAAATAATAAATTTATTAATTTGTGTTGTATTAATATTGTTATAGCTTCTAACGCCGGAGGTGCTTTTAGCCCATTTGGAGATATTACTACTTTAATGGTTTGGCAATACGGAATTTTAAATTTTATAGATTTTTTCAAAATTTTAATTCCTTCTTTTTTCAGTTTTTTAATACCATGTTTAATAATTTATTTATTTGTTGATAAAAAAAATTTTATTGTAAATAATATTGATATTGTTGATAATATTAAATTTGGAAGTAAGAGAATAATTTGCTTATTTATATTAACAATTATTATAACTATATTTTTTGAACATTATTTATCTTTACCTGCTTCTATGGGGATGATGACAGGTTTTGTATTTTTATGTTTTTTTGGGTTATATATAAAAAATAAAGAAAAAAATAAAAATAATGAATCATTTGATATATTTAAAAATTTTGAAAAAATAGAATGGGATACGTTATTATTTTTTTATGGTATAATAATGGTAATAGGTGGATTAGCTACATTGGGTTATTTAAAAAATTTATCTTTTTTTTTATATGAAAAAAATTTTCTAGAAATAGATAAAGATTTAAATATAACTTTTTCAAATATAATAATTGGTATTTTATCTGCTTTTATAGATAATATTCCAGTTATGTTTTCTATATTAACAATGAATCCAGAAATGTCAAAATTTCAGTGGTTATTAGTTACATTAACTACTGGTATTGGTGGTAGTTTATTATCTATAGGTTCTGCAGCTGGTGTAGCATTAATGGGTTATAATAGAGGAATTTATACTTTTATTAGCCATTTGAAATGGTCTTGGGTAATTATAATAGGATATTTTTTGGGAATTTATTTTCATATAATTATTAATAAATTTTGAAAAAAAATTTTTTTTATTATATTATATTATATTTAAATAATAAATAAGGTTTTTATATGAATAATTTTTATAAATTATTTCAAAAATTATTGTGGAACAGTAGATTAATAATAATTGTTGCAGTACTAACTGGTATTTTATCAACATTTATAATGATAATTATTGGCACATATGAAGCATATGAAGGAGTACTTGAATTAATTAATATTTTTAATTATTCTGATTTTTCATTAAGAAGTCATTATATTATAGAACATATAGTTAATTCAGTAGATATTTATTTAATAGCTACTGTATTGTTGATTTTTAGTATTGGGTTATATGAATTATTTATAGCTAAACTAGATGATGATGAAATAAACATAAAAAGAAGTGGTGTATTAGTTATAAAAAATTTAGAACAATTGAAAAGTAAATTAGCACAAACTATAATAATGATATTAATAGTTAATTTTTTTCAAAAAGCAACAAAAATATCATATAATAATTCATTAGAATTATTATTTTTAGGATGTAGTATATTTTTAATAGCTATAGCTGTTTATTTTACTCATTATAAAGAATAAATTATAAATTTTTTTTATTTTCTTTATATTTTAATGAAGATAAAATAAAATTATTGAATATTGGATGTCCTGATTCTGGATTAGAATTAAATTCTGGATGAAATTGACAACAAATATACCAAAAATGTTCATTTAATTCTATTGTTTCAACTAAATTTAAATTTTTTGACCATCCTGATATTTTAATTCCTAATTTTTCTAAATCAGGAATTAATATATTATTAACTTCATATCTGTGTCTATGTCTTTCATTTATTATTTTTTTATTATATATATTATATATTTTTGTTTTTGGTATTAAAAAACATGTATGATTTCCTAATCTCATTGTTTCAGAAATATTTTTTTCATATTTTTTATGTTTATATTTGTTATTTTTCAATAACCATTCTTTTATTAAAGCTATTATTGGATAATTTGTTCTTTTTTTTATTTCTGTACTATTTGCATTTATAATTCCTCCAATATTTCTAGAATATTCAATAATTGCCATTTGTAATCCTAAACATATTCCTAAAAATGGAATATTATTTTTTCTAGAATAATATGAAGATACTATTTTTCCATTTATACCTCTTTTTCCAAACCCTCCAGGAATTAATATTCCATGTAAATCTTTAAAAATTTCAAAATTTGTATAATTAATTTTTTCTGAATTTATATATTTTATTTTTATTTTCACATCATTTTGTAAACCAGCATGATATAAAGATTCAGATAACGATTTATAAGAATCACATAATTTTATATATTTTCCTACTATTCCAATTATTAAAATTTTTTTATTATTATTATATTTATTTGAAATATTTTTCCATTTAAATAAATTTATTTTTTCGTATTTTAAATCTAATTTATCAAGTATTTTCTTATCTAATCCTTCCTTATGAAAAAAAATAGGTAATTGGTAAATATTAGAAACTTCCTTCCCCCAAAAAACAGAATTTTTTTCAACATTTGTAAACATAGCTATTTTTTCTTTTATTTTAGAAGATATATGATAATTTGATCTACATATCAAAATATCTGGTTGTATACCTATTGATCGTAATTCTTTTACAGAATGTTGAGTTGGTTTAGTTTTTAGCTCTTTTATAGATTTTAACCATGGAATTAAAGTTAAATGTAAAAAAAGAGTATTTTTATTACCATGTTTAATTCTCAATTGTCTTATTGCTTCAAGAAATGGTAAAGACTCTATATCTCCTACGGTTCCACCAATTTCAATTATAGAAATATCAAAATCTTTACTGGCTCTATATATTTTTTTTTTAATTTCATCCGTTATATGAGGTATTACTTGTATAGTGGCTCCTAAATAAGTTCCTGATCTTTCTTTTGATATTACATTATGATATATTTGTCCAGCTGTGATATGATTATATTTATTCATTTTTGTTGTTATAAATCTTTCGTAATGGCCAAGATCTAAATCTGTTTCAGAACCATCATTAGTTACATATACTTCACCATGTTGAAAAGGACTCATTGTTCCAGAATTTATATTTATATAGGGATCTAATTTTAAAATTGTTATTTTTATTTTTCTTAATTCTAAAATCGAACCCAAAACAGAAGACGTTAATCCTTTACCTAAAGAAGATACAACCCCTCCAGTGACAAAAATATATTTACTCATTTGTACTTACCTTAATAAATTCTAAAATACAATATAATTTTTAGTGAAAAGGATCTAATCCTAAATGATGCTCAGTTATATCTTCTATTTTTTTAATTTCTGGAAATTTAGCTTTTATTATTTTTTCTATACCTTGAGTTAATGTAATATCAACCATTCCACAACCATAACAATTTCCTCCAAATTTTATTAACAAAATTCCATTATCTTGTAAATTAATTACTTCAACAGTACCTCCATGAGAAAATAGCATTTTGGCTATTTCTGTATCAAAAACATATCTAACTTGTTCTAATTTTGTTTTATTATTTAATAATATATTTTTTTTTATATTTGGAGACTTTATAGATAATTTTTTTTTATTATTTTTTATTTCATAATCTATAATAGAATCTTTTAATGCATCTATAGAATTATTTTCTATAAATAATATAAAATTTTCATAATTTATTTGAAAATCATTTTTTAATTCTTCACCTGAATAACAATATATTAAATTAACTTCTGCTTTTATTGTATATGGATATTTTACAAATATTCTTAAGTTTATTTTATTTTTACTATATTTTTTTAAAATTATATTTATATAATCTAAAGCATCATTTGTTATTTTTATTAAATTTTCATTATACATTTTATTCTCAAATTTAAGTTAAAATAAATTTATATTAATTATTTTATATAAAAAATTTTTTTAAAAGAAATTTCATTAAAAATTAATAATATCATAAAAAAAGCTACAATTAAACATAAAATCAGAATATAAAATCCATTATTAAAATTTTCGTTTGATTTAATTAAATATCCAAATATAGGTTGAAAAATAGCTCCACTTATAACAATTAACATTGATGAAAGAGAATTAGAAGAAGCTATAGTGTTTATATCATTATTTTCTATAATTATTGGATAAGCTATTATTTGAGTACTAGAAGATATTCCTATAATAAAAAATATTATTAATAATAAAAAAAAATTAAAATTATGTACATTTATTAATAAAAAAATATTAACTATACACAAAAAAATACCTAATATCATAATAATAATACGATTTTTTTTTTTAAAAGAAAATTTTCCTATTATTAAAGCCCCAATTAACATTCCTAAATATATCATTGTTGTAATAATTGAAGCTTCATAATGAGATAAAAAATATATTTTAACTAAATATATATTTCCATATAAAGCACCCAATAAAAATATTGGTAAATTTAATAAAGATATATATATTCCACAATACCAATTTTTATTATTTTTTATAATTTTTTTAAAAGAAAAAAAAAAAGAATTTTCATTTTTATAAAATTTAATATTAGGAGAATCATAAACAAATAAATAAACCAATAAATACAAAAAAAAACCTATAAATATATTTATATATGCAGAATTTAAATATCCTATTTTTTCTATTAAATAGCTAAATGGAGCTTGTGATAAAATTCCTCCAAACATTCCAATAGATACAATAATACTTGTTATTTTAGGCATTTCATTTATTTTAAACCATTGAGAACATAATTTTAAAGTACTTAAAAAACATATACCACCTCCAGTCATCCCTACAATTAATCTTCCGATATAAGAAAAATATATATTACTTGAAAAAAAAAAAATCCATGTGCCAAAAATAGAAAACAATAAAGAAAATAATATAAGATTTTTAGTTGAATATTTGTCTAATAATAATCCAGCTGGGATTAAAAATATCAAATTTCCATAAAAATACATAGAAGAAAATATACCTAATTCTTTAATTGTACAAAAAAATTTTTTCATTAATTCTGTATCTAAGCTACTAAACATATTTATTTGAAAAAATTCAAAACTAAAAAAAAAAGAAACAATAATACACATTATCATTGGTTTTTTTAATTTTATAATCATTAAAATATTTCCTGATTTTAAAATTTGCCCAAGGCCGGAATCGAACCGGCATGAAGTATAACTTCGAGGGATTTTAAGTCCCTTGCGTCTACCAATTTCGCCACTTGGGCTTTTAAAAAATAACAAGGCTGAAGCCGGAATCGAACCGGCCTTGTTGGCTTTGCAGGCCAAAACATAACCAATCTGTCATTCAGCCAAAAAAAAAGCGGGAAACGAGATTCGAACTCGCGGCCCTAACCTTGGCAAGGTTATGCTCTACCACTGAGCTATCCCCGCTTATTTATTATTTTACACATATTATAATATTTATGTCAACTATTAAAAATATATATATTTTTTTTATTTAAATAAGAATTTAACATAATGATACAAAGATAATAAAGTAAATAAAAAAGAAATATACAATAAAATTATACCTAATATATTTATATTATTATATAAAGGTGGAAAGGCAATTAAAAAAGTAATAGATAATAATTGCATATATGTTTTTATTTTTCCATAATCATTAACTTTTATAATATAATTTTTTTTACTATAAAAATAAAATCTAAAAAATGATATTATTATTTCTCTTAAAATAATTAATATTATAACAAAAGATATATAAAAATCATTATATATTTCTAAAATTATAATCATTAATGAAATTACCAATAATTTATCTGCTAATGGATCTAATAATGACCCCAAAAATGTTTCATTAGAAAATTTTCTAGCAAAATATCCGTCAAAATAATCTGTAACTGAAGAAAATATAAAAATATAAAAACATATTATAAAATTGTTTATAAAAAAAAAATAATAAAAATATAAAAAAAATGGTATAGAAATTAATCTTATACTTGTTAAAATATTAGCTATATTCATATATTTTTCTCTTTAAACATAACGGAGAGACAGGGATTCGAACCCTGGGAAGAAATATTCTTCAACGGTTTTCAAGACCGTCACATTAAACCACTCTGTCATCTCTCCAAAAAAAAATTCATTTACATAATATTACTTTATAAAAAATAATTTAACAATAAATAAAATGATTTTATTTGCTAATTATTTTTTGATTATTCATATATTTTTGTAAAACATTTGGTATATATATATTTCCATCTTCAATTTGATAATTTTCTAATATAGCTACTAAAGCACGTCCAACTGCTATTCCTGAAGCATTTAACATATGAACATATTCTAATTTATCAAAATGTCTATATTTTGTTTTCATTCTTCTTGATTGAAAATCTTCTGTATTACTACATGAAGCAATTTCTATATATTCTTTATTTCCAGGTAACCAAACTTCTATATCATAAGTTTTTGAAGAACAAAAACCTATATCTTTATAAGAAGGAATTGTAATTTTATATGGAAGATCTAATAATTTTAAAACCTCTTCAGAATGCGATGTTATTTCTTCAAGATATGTATATGAATCCTCTTTATTAACAATATTTATTAATTCTATTTTTTCAAATTGATGCTGGCGTATAATACCTTTTGTATCTCTTCCATAATTTCCAGCTTCCTTTCTAAAACATGTTGTTTGACAAACTAATTTAATTGGCAAATTATTATAATCCAAAACAGAATTGCTAAATATATTTAATAATGGAACTTCTCCTGTAGGATTTAACCATAAATTACTATTATTTACATTAAATTGATCATGTATAAATTTAGGTATTTGTCCTGTACAATATAAAGTATTTCTTTTTATTAAAAAAGGAACATATAATTCTATATAATTATGTTTATTTGTATGTAAATCTAACATAAATTGTGATAATGCTCTATGTAAAAGTGCTATTTTATCTTTTAATACCATAAATCTTGATCCAGTTATTTTAGAAGATAAAGTAAAATCCATGGACTCATTTAAATTATATGCTATTTCATAATGTTTTTTCATTTTAAATGATGTATCTTTTATTTTTCCATGATTTCTTATAGTAATATTGGTATTTTTTACACTATTATGTAATAAATTTGGAATATTAGATATTAAATCATATATTTCTTTTTGAATTTTTTTTAAAATATTAATTTTTTTTTTTAAAATATAATTAATATTATTAATATCATATATTAATAAATCATTTTGTATATTTTTATATTTATTAATTCCAATTAGTTTTGAAATATTATTTTTATTTTTTTGTAAATCTTCTGTTTCTAATTGATATATTTTTCTTTTTTTTTCTAAATTATTAAACAATATTATATTAAAATTATATCCTCTTTTTATAAAACATTCTTCTAAAAATTTTGAATTTAATCTTAATTTTTTTATATCTATCATATTTTTCACTTTCAAATTTTTTATAATTTTAATTAAAAATTATATTTATACCATAAATTAAATATATTAAACAACAAAATTTAATATTATATTTATATTAAATAATTATATTTTTCATTTTTTTTCATTTATATATATTAATAAAATTACTATTATTAATTTTATCATAATATATTTTTCATAAATAATGTTATTTATATTTTTAAAAATTTAATTTATAAAATTATTTATGAAAATTAATTATGTTTTAAAATAATATTTAATAATAAATATATTTATACATATTTTTTTTTTTAATTTTTCGTTTTATAACAATAAATATTATTTAATTAAATTATTTATAAATAAATTTTTTTGTAATATAATAATTTAATAAATATAGTAATATAATAAAAATGTTAATATAATAATAAATAAAAATACTATTAATTTTTTTTATTTGTATGTTATTTAAAATAATATTATATTGATCTTATATTTTATTTATTTAAAAAAAAGGAGCTGTTTTTATGGCTAGAAAAAAAATTGCATTAATAGGTGCAGGAAATATTGGTGGAACATTAGCTCATTTATGTTTACTTAAACAATTAGGTGATGTTGTATTATATGATATAGTAGAAGGATTACCTCAAGGTAAAGCACTTGATTTATCACAGTGTGGTCCTATAGAAAATTGTGATTCTAGTATAATTGGGACCAATAATTATAAAGATATTATAAACTCAGATGTTGTAATAGTAACAGCAGGGATTCCAAGAAAACCTGGAATGAGTAGAGATGATTTATTAGGAATAAATTCTAAAATAATGAAAACTGTTGGTTCTGCTATTAAAGAATATGCTCCTGATGCTTTTGTAATATGCACAACAAATCCATTAGATGTAATGGTAAGAATTCTTCAAGATGCTTCTAAAATTCATGATTCAATGATAGTTGGAATGGCTGGAATTTTAGATTCTGCTAGATTTAGAACATTTTTATCATGGGAATTTCATGTTTCTGTTAATCAAGTGCAAGCTTATGTTTTAGGCGGTCATGGAGATACAATGGTTCCTTTAACTGGAATGAGTAATATTTCTGGAGAAACTTTAGACTCATTAATAGAAAAAGGAAAAATAACAAAAAAAAGATTAGAAGAAATAATTGATAGAACTAGAAAAGGCGGCGGAGAAATTGTTAATTTATTAAAAACAGGATCAGCATATTATGCTCCTGCTGCTTCATCAATTTTAATGGCAGAAGCTTATTTATATGATAAAAAAAGTATTTTACCTTGTGCTGCAAAATTATCTTCTGGACAATATGGAGTTCAAAAAAGTTTATTTGTTGGTGTTCCTGTAAAAATTGGATCAAAAGGAATAGAAGAAATAATAGAATTAAATTTAACATCAGAAGAACAAAACATGTTAAAAAAATCAATTGATGCTGTTATAGAATTAAATAACGCAATTTAAATAAAATTTAATTTATAGTCTTATTAATTTTTTATTATTATAATTTTAATAAGACTTTCTTATTTTATATAAAAAAAAATATGTGTAAATCTTTATTGCAAAAATATCGTCCTAAAATATTTAAAGAAATATTTGGACAAGATTTAATTATAAATATATTAATAAATATTTTAAAAAAAAAAATTTATTATCATTCATATATTTTTTCTGGACCTTCAGGTACTGGTAAAACAACATTAGCAAGAATTTTCTCTAAAGCTCTTAATTGTACTAATTTAATTGATGGGATATCTTGTGATTTTTGTCATTCTTGTAATGATATAAATAATAATTGCTCAACAAATATTATAGAAGTAGATGCTGCATCAAAAACTAAAGTTGATGAAACTAAAGAATTATTAAATGATATAAAATATTTACCTCAATTTGGAAATTATAAAATTTATATAATAGATGAAATCCATATGCTATCTAATCATAGTTTTAATGCTTTATTAAAAATTTTAGAAGAACCTCCATTTCATGTAAAATTTTTATTTATAACAACAGAAAAAAATAAAATACCATCAACAATATTATCAAGATGTTTACATTTAGATTTAAAAAAAATAAATATTATTGATATAACAAAATATTTAATTTATCTTTTAAATAATCAAAATATTTTATATAATAAAAAGGATTTATATAACATTTCAATATATGCAAATGGAAATATGAGAAATGCAGTTAATATATTAGAAAAAATTATTGTTATTTCTAATAACAATATAATTTTAAAAAAAAATATTGATAATATAATAGGAATAGATATCAATGATTATTTAATATCATTAATAAATGGATTAATTCATAATGATATAAAAAAAATTACTTCATGTATAAAAATAATATGTTTAAATAATAATTATCAAAATATTTTATTTAATTTACAATTAATATTTAATAATTTAATAAAAATTAAAATTTATAATAATTTAAAATATAATAACTATAATTATCATATATCATTAATATTATTATCTAAAAAAATAGAATTAAATAAAATACAAATTTACAATCAAATACTTTTATCTACTATAAAAAATATGAAATATATTTCAGATTTAAAACTTGAATTTGAAATTATGATACTAAAAATGTTAACATTTTCTCAAACTTATAATTATTCTCATACATATAAAACAGAAAATAATAATTTAGAATTATGGTTCAATATAAAAAAATATATATGCTTATCTGATGATGAAAAAAATTTAATAAATAATTGTATTTTTAAATCATGGAATAAAAATAAAATAATATTATTTTTGAATATTTCTTTAAAATATTTATATACAAAAGAAATAATTTTAAAAATAAAAAAAAATTTAAGTAATTATTTACAAGATAACGAAATTGAAATAGAAATTATTTTTATAAAAGAAGAATTACAAGTTAATGATAAAATTTATATGAAAAATAAAAATACTTATATAAAAAGTATGATTAACACTTTAAAAAATAAAATAGATAAAACGTATATAAAATAATATATTTAAGATTTAATTTATTATTTAAATTAATATAAAAAATATATTTAACAATTGAATTTAATTTTTAATATCTATATTTATATATAGTAAATATTATTTTTTGGAGAATTTTAAATGTCTATAGATAAAAAAACAGAAGTTTTATCTTTTCAAGCTGAAATTAAACAATTATTAAATCTTGTTATTAATTCATTATATAGTAATAAAGAAATTTTTTTAAGAGAATTAATATCAAATGCATCTGACGCAGCTGATAGATTAAGATTTGAATCAATAAGTTCTAATATTATTGAAAATAATCATGAATATAAAATATATATTGATATTGATAAAATCAATAAAACTATTTCTGTATCTGATACAGGGATAGGAATGACAAAAAATGAAATTATTGAAAATTTAGGTACCATAGCAAAATCAGGATCTAAAGATTTTTTAAAAAATTTAACATCTGAACAATCAAAAGATTCTAAATTTATAGGACAATTTGGAGTTGGATTTTATTCTTCTTTTATTGTAGCAGAAAAAGTAACAGTTCATAGTAGAAGAGCTGGAATAGATAAAAATGAAGCTGTTCTTTGGACTTCTAATGGAAAAGGAGAATATGAAGTAGAATATTTAGAAAAAGATAATTGTGGAACAAAAGTTACATTATACATAAAACCAGAAGAGAATGAATTTTTAGAAACATGGAAAATACGTAGTTTAATAATTAAATATTCTGATCATATAACTTTACCTATTTTGATGAAAAAAGAAAAATTATTAAAAACAAATGAAAATGATAACATAATAGATATACCTGAATATGAAGTAATAAATAAAGCTACAGCTCTTTGGACTTTAAATAAAACAGAAATAACTGATATTCAATATAAAGATTTATATAAACATATAAGTCATGATACACAAGATCCACTAATGTGGGTTCATAATAAAGTAGAAGGTAATATAGAATTTATAAGTTTATTATATATACCATCTCATGCTCCTTTCGATCTTCTTACAACAAATAAACCTAAAGGATTAAAACTTTATGTACAAAGAGTTTTTGTTTTAGATGCTGTTGAACAGTTTTTACCACATTATTTAAGATTTGTTAGAGGCATAATTGATGCAAACGATCTTCCATTAAATATATCAAGAGAAATATTACAAAATAATAAAATAATAGATAATATAAAAAATTCATTAACTAAACGTATATTAGGAATGTTATCCAAATTAGCTAAAAATAATAATGAATTATATTTATCATTTTGGAAAGAATTTGGTAAAATTCTTAAAGAAGGAATAGCTGAAGATTTTAATAATAAAATGATAATATCAAAATTATTAAGATTTTCATCAACAAAAAATAATAATATTATAGCTGACGTTTCTCTTGATGATTATATTTCTAATATGCCAGAAAAACAAGAAAAAATATATTACATAGCAGCTGAAAATTTTAATTTAGCTAAAAATAGTCCTCATTTAGAAATATTTAAAAAAAAAAATATAGAAGTATTATTATTAACAGATAGAGTTGATGAATGGTTAATGTCTCATTTAACAGAATTTTCAGATAAAAAAATTCAATCAATATTAAAAGGAAATATTGAATTAAATAATTTAACTGATGAAAATGAAACAGAAAAGAAAACAAAAACAATAGAAGAATATAAAGATTTAATAAATAAAATAAAAGAAGTTTTAAAAGATGATGTAAAAGATGTAAGATTAACAACAAGATTAACTGATTCTCCATCATGTATTGTTGTTGATGAATTTGATATGACTCCACAAATGGAAAGAATAATGAAAGCTGCAGGGCAAAATATTGTCCATTCAAAATCTATATTAGAATTAAATCCAGAACATCCATTAGTAAAAATATTAAATGAAGAAAATTCAAAAGAAAAATTTTATGATTGGTCAAAAATATTATTAGATCAAGCTATTTTAGCAGAAGGTGGACAACTTAAAGATCCTATTTCATTTGTTAAAAGATTTAATACACTTTTGTTAAAATTAGATAATTAAATTTATTTTTCTTTATTTTTTAATTTAATATTGAAAAAAAATATTATTACATATAAAATAATATATATATGCGGAGTGGAGCAGTCAGGCAGCTCGTCGGGCTCATAACCCGAAGGTCGTAGGTTCGAATCCTGCCTCCGCTATTTTGTTCATTATATGAATAATATTGAAATTATGATTTTTTCTGTGAAGATGTATTATATATTTATAAAACAAATATAAAAAAAAATAAAATGAATAAAAAAATCCCTTTAAAATTAATAATTGATGCAGTTTCTCATGAAAAAGGATTATCAGAAGATTTTATATTCAATGCAATAGAAGCAGCATTAATTTCAGCGACAAAATATAAATATTTTTCTAATACAAATATAAAAATAAAAATAAATAAAAAAAATGGAACCTATATAACTTATAGATTATGGACTGTTGTAGAAGATCCATTAATTAATGAAAATATTAAAACATCATTTACAGAAATATCATTAAGCGCGGCAAAAATAGAAAATTCAGATATAAAAGTAAATGATATAATTGAAGAATTAATAGAATCAATTCAATTTGGTAGAATAGCTGTTCAAGCAGCAAAGCAAGTAATAATTCAAAAAATAAAAAACGCTGAAAGAGAATTAATTACAAAAGAATTTAAATCTAAAATAGGACAAATTATAACAGGAAATATAAAAAAAATAACTAGAGATAGTTTAATATTATTATTTGATAATAAAGCAGAAGGCATACTAAAAAAAGATGATATTCTACAAAAAGAAAAACATAGAATTGGTGATAATATAAAAGTATATTTATATAATGTTATAACCTATAAAAAAGGGCCACAATTAATAGTAAATAGATCAAGTAATGAGATGTTGACAGAATTATTTAAAATAGAAATTCCTGAAGTTGGAGAGGGAATTATTGAAATAAAAGCTGTTGCAAGAGAGCCTGGGATAAGATCAAAAATAGCTGTAAAAACTAATGATGGCAGATTAGATCCAATAGGAACATGTATTGGCATAAAAGGGTCAAGAATTCAAACAATATCTAATGAATTATATGGAGAAAAAATAGATATTATTTTATGGGATTCTAATATAACAAAATTTGTTATAAATGCTATGTCTCCTGCTGAAATAAATTCTATTGTTGTAGATAACGATAATAAAAGTATGGAATTAGCTGTTCCTATAAATATGTTAGCACAAACAATAGGAAAAAATGGACAAAATGTTAAATTAGCTAATATATTAACTAATTGGAAAATAAGTGTAATAAGTTCAGACGAAGCAAAATTAAAAGAACAGTCAGAAATAAAAAAATATATAGAATTATTTTCAAACAAATTAAATATAAGTGAAAATTTTTCTACATTATTAGTAAATAAAGGGTTTAGATCTTTAGAAGAATTAGCATATATTTCAAAAAAAGAATTATTAAAATTAAATATATTTGATGAAAAATTTGTTAATAAATTAAAAAAAAAAATAAAAGAAATTTTTTTAGAAAAATAACTTTAAATAATAACAATAAAAAATTATAAATATGAAAAAAATTACAATAAAATAATAAATATATGATATAATTTTTAGAATAAAATGAATTTATATATAAAAATAAATATAATAATAAAATTATTTAATAATATAATATAACCAATTAATAATAAAATTAAAAGGATTATTAATAAAAAATATAAAATGGAAAAAATTAAACAATGACAAATGTAACAATAGAACAATTAGTTAAACAAATAGGTTTTGGTATATCTCAAGAAATACTTATAGCACAATTAAAAAAAGCTGGTATAAATGTAAATTATCCTTCTGATATAATAAATGAAACAGAAAAAATAAAATTACTACATATGCTAAAAAAAGAACAATTAGAACTTTTTGAAAAAAATAAACAAATATCTTTTAAAAAAAGAACTGAAAGTTCAATAAAACTTAAAATTCCTTCAGGAAAAGATATGGTTGTGAATGTTATATACAAAAAAAGTCATACATATATAAAAAATAATCAAATAAAAAATGTAGACGTTGTAAATAATATAAGTAATGAAAAAGATAATATTAAAAATAAACAACAAAAAAAAGATCCTTTATTAGAAAATAAAAAAGATAATGAATCTTTATCTTCAATAATAAAAAATAAAAATATTAAAGATAATTCATTAAAAAACAAAGAAAATAAAGAAAATAAAGAAAATAAAGAAAATAAAGAAAATAAAGAAAATAAAGAAAATAAAGAAAATAAAGAAAACATAATAAAACAAACTATTTTTGTTTCTGATAAAATTACAATAGCAGATATTGCTAAAAAATTATCAATAAATCCATCTAATATAATAAAATTTATGATAAATATTGGCTCTATATTTACAATTAATCAATTATTAGATCAAAAAACAGCATTTTTTATAATAGAAAAAATGGGTCATACTGCAATGCCTATAAAAAATGAATCTACTATTATAAAAAATAATTATATATTAAAACCTAGAAGTCCTATTATAACTATAATGGGACATGTTGATCATGGAAAAACAACATTAATAGATTATATAAGAAAAAGCTCTTTAATAAAAGATGAATTTGGAGGAATAACACAACATATAGGAGCATATAACGTAAATACAATATATGGAAATATGACTTTTTTAGATACACCAGGGCATGAAGCTTTTAAAAATATGCGTTCTAACGGTAGTAAATGTACTGATATAATTATAATAATCATAGCAGCCGATGATGGTGTAATGCCTCAAACTAAAGAAGCAATAAATCATGCAAAAGAAGCTAATGTTCCAATAATTATAGCAATTAATAAAATTGATAAAAATAATAATGATATAGATAAAATAATAAATGAATTAGCTTATTTTGATTTAATTCCTGAATCATGGGGAGGAGATACAATATTTGTTAATATTTCAGCAAAATTAGGTATTGGGGTAGATACGTTATTAGAAAGTATAAATTTACAATCTGAAGTTTTAGAATTAAAATCTTATCATGAAGGTAGTGCTTCAGGTATTGTTTTAGAATCAAGAATGAATCAATGGAAAGGGCCTATAAACTCAATAATAGTACAAAATGGTAAATTATCAAAAGGAGATATTATACTTTCTGGTTCTGAATACGGAAAAATAAAAGAAATAATGGATGATCAAGGAAATATCATAAAATATGCAACTCCTTCAATGGCTGTAAATATTGTAGGATTATCAAAAACTCTTATTTCTGGTGATAATTTCACAACAATAAATGATGAAAAAAAAGCTAAAAATATTGCTAATATGACACACACAAAAAGAAAAGAAATAAATTTAACAAAAAACAAAAAAAATAAAATAGAAGATTTAGTTAAAAATAATACAATAAATAAAAATTCAAAAAATTTAAATATTATATTAAAAACAGATGTATATGGCTCGATAGATGCCATTGTTTATTGCATAAAAAATATGTCTATAAATAATACAAACATTAAAATAATAAATACTAATATAGGATATATAAATGAAACAGACATACATTTAGCTATGATTTCAGATTCTATAATAATAGGATTCAATGTAAAATGTACAACAAATGCAAAAAAAATGGCAGAAACAGAAAACATAAAAATATTATATCATAATATTATTTATAATATTATAGATGATATAAAAGAAATTTTAGAAGAAGAAAATGTATCAGAATCATTTGAAAAAAAAATAGGAGAAGCTATAGTTAAAGAAATATTCAAATTTCAAAAAATTGGACAAATAATAGGTTGTGTTATAACAAGTGGAATAATAAAAAAAAATTGTCAAATAATAATAAAAAGAGAAGATAAAGTAATTTATAAAGGAGAAATAGAATCTTTAAGAAGATTTAAAGAAGACGTTTTGGAAGTAAAAGTAGGTAACACATGTGGAATAGGAATAAAGAACAATAACGATATAAAAAATAATGATAATATTGAAATATATGAAACAAGTATAAATAAAAAATGACAAATAATGTAAGAATTAATAAAATTAATGATATTATAAAAAAAGAATTATCTCAAATTATATTATATGAAATAAAAGATCCAAGAATAAATTTAATTTATATATCTTATGTAAAAACAGATAAAAATTTACAAAATTCCAAAATATATTTTACACATTTAATGAATGATGATAATTTTTATTATTTAAATTTACTAAATAAAGCTAAAAATTTTTTTAGATTTAGATTATCTAAATATTTAGATATATATTCAATTCCAAAACTAAATTTTTATATAGATCCAACGATTAAAAATATTATTAAGATAGAAAAAATATTAAAAAATTTAAATTTAAATGAATGAAATAATATTAATATTAAATAAACCTATTGGTATAACATCTAATTCTATAATAAAAAAAATTGAATTTTTATTTAAAAAAAAAAAAATTGGACATTGTGGAAATCTGGATGTAAATGCAAGTGGAATATTATTAATATGCTTAAAAAAAATAAATAAAAAAAATAATAAATATATTTACAATTTTAATAAAAAATATATTTTAAAAATAAATTTAGGATATAGAACAAATACAAACGATTTAAATGGAAAATTTATATCAAGTAATATAAAAAATATTAATATAAAAAAAAATAATTTTTTTTATAATATTTATAAAATACATGGAATATCTTATCAAAAACCAAATATTTTTTCATCTGTAAAATATAAAGGAAAAAATTTATATGAATATACAAGATGTGGAATAAAATTATTTAAAAAAAAAAAATATATATATATAAATAATATAAAAATAATAAACAAAAAAAATCTTCTTTTTTCTATATCTTGTACAAAAGGAACATATATAAGATCAATAATAGATTTTTTAGGACAACAATTAATATGTAAATCTTATATGTCTTTTTTACATAGAATTAATATAGGTCTATTTAATATAAAAAAATCAATATATTTAGAAGATCTTTTATATAAAAGATATAAAAAAATTATTAAATTAAATATAATAAAAAAATATATATAATAAAAAAATATATTATAATATTATTTATACAATTTTTAAATTCATAAATAAATATAAATATGGCAAAATTACATTTTTATTATTCTACAATGAATGCCGGAAAAACTACGGCTTTATTACAATCTTCTTATAATTATAAAGAAAAAGGAATGAATACAATATTATTTACTCCTAAAATAGATAATAGATATGGAAATAATACAATAACCTCAAGAATTGGTATATCCTCAAAAGCTATAATGATAGATAATGATTTTAATTTATTTAAATATATTATAAATAAATATAATAATATATTAAAAATAGATTGTATATTAATAGATGAAGTACAATTTATATCTAAAAAACAAATATATGAACTAATAAATATAGTAGATATACTTAACATATCTGTTTTAACATATGGATTAAGAACAGATTTTAAAGGAGAACCTTTTTTAGCAAGTGTATATTTAATATCGATAGCTGATGAAATAACTGAAATTAAAACAATTTGTTATTGCGGAAAAAAAGCAACAATGACAATGAGAATAGATTCAAAAGGAAAAAAAATAACTTCCGGAAATCAAATAAAAATTGGTGGAAATAAAACATATGTATCTACATGTCGTTATCATTTTTTTTTAGGATATCAAAAATTATAATATAAAAATTTATGAATAAAATAATAATGGGCTTCTCATATAATGGAAAATATTTTAAAGGATGGCAAAAACAAAAAAATATTTTAACATTACAAGAATATATAGAAATTATATTAAGTTTAATTTTAGGATATAATGTTAATATTATTTCATCTGGAAGAACAGATAAAGGTGTTCATTCAATTGAACAAATAATTAATTTTAATATTAAAAAAAATATAAAATTAAAATATTTAATAAACAGTATAAATTATTATATTAAAATAAATATAAAAATACTATGGGCTCAAAATATTCCTTTATATTTTAATTCAAGAAAAAAATCAATAATAAGAAACTATAGATATATTATATATAATAATAAAAATAATGCACTATTTTTAAAAAATAAAATTTTTTATATTAAAAAAAATATTAATATTAACAAAATAAATAATATAAAAAAAAAATTAATTGGAATGAAAAATTATAATTTTTGTAGAACAATAAATAAAAATATAAAAAATACAATTAAATATATATTTGATATTAAAATTTTTAAATATAATAAATTTATAATTTTTGATATATCTGCTAATTCTTTTTTATATAATATGATACGATATTTAATCGGTTTTTTAATCATAAAACAAAATTTGATATATAAAAATAAATATAAAATAATAGCCCCTGCTTACGGTTTATATTTTATAAAATCTTATTATCCAAAAAAATTTTTTATAAAATATAACAAAATTAATATAAAATTAATATAAAAAAATAATATGATAAATAACATATCAAAAATAATTGCTATAAGTAGTGTAAAAGGTGGAGTTGGTAAATCTACAATAACAGCTAATATTGCAATGTTTTTAAGAAAAAAAAAAAATAATATAGGAATTTTAGATGCTGATATTTATGGAGCATCTCAAGAAAAAATTTTAGGAATTAAAACAAAATCTAAATTAAAAAAAAATATTTTTATTCCAACAGAAATTAATGAAATAAAAATAATATCAATAAATTCTTTAATAAAAAAAAAAAAATTAATTATGTTAAAATCATTAATAATAAAAAAATTTATTAATGATTTAATTTATAATGTTTATTGGGGAGATATAGATTTTTTATTAATAGATTTACCTCCAGGAACTGGAGATATTAATATAAATATTATAAAAAATATAAAAATAGATTATGTTATAATAATATCTACTTCAAAAGAAATAGATTTTGACATTACAAAAAAAAGCATATATATGTTTAAAAAATTAAACATTCCAATATTAGGTGTAATAGAAAATTTTTCGGATATTTTTTGCAATGAATGTGAAAAAAAAATTATAAAAAATAATTATAATTTAGCAAAAAAATTAAATAAATATAAAATAAAAATAATAGAAAAAATTCCATTATTTGAAGATATTTCAAAAATTAATATAATATCAACAAATTATAAAAATATAAATATAAATATATTATTCAATAAAATTAGTGAAGTAATAATAAATAATTTTTTTTGTAATAAATATTATTATATATTAAAAAATGGGATTTTTTTTATTATTTTTAATGAAAAAAAAATAAAAATAAATATATACAAACTTAGATTATTATGTAAATGCATACAATATAGCAAAAAAAACCCCTCAATAATATTTAATACAAATATAATTTCAAAAAAAATATATATAAAAAAAATAAAAAAAATTAATAAATACATGTTAAAAATAAAATTTTCTGATCATATAAATGGAATAATTAATAACAAAACAATTTATTACCTTTATAAATATTCAAATATAAAATTAGATTTTAATTTTATAAAATAACAACATTACCAATAATTAAAATTTATTATACATAACATACTTTATATCAAATAAAAAATTATTTATAACTAAAAGGAGCTTTTTTAGTTTTATTATTTTTTGCAATATTAACTTGAATAGTTCTACCATTAAAATTTTTACCATTCATAAGAAGTGCATTTTCCATTTCTTCACTAGTAGAAAATTCAATAAAAGCAAAACCCCTATTACTTCCAGTTTCTTTACAAAATGGAATATAAATATCTATAATTTTACCACTACTTTCAAATAATGCTTCCAAATCTTGTTTTGTAGAAGCAAAAGGAAAATTTCTAACAAAAATTTTTTTATTCATTGTATACCCACAATATTATAATAATTATCTTTATAATTATAAGAAATATATATAAAAAAATAAACAATTATAATAAATATATTAAGTTAATTAATCAATATTTTATATATTAAAAAATATTTCATATTATATTATAATAATTTATTAATTTAAAAAATCCTATAATAAGCATATTTTTTTATTTTTAAATAACAAATTATAAAAATTTCTCTATTTAATTTACATAAAAAATATATTTATTCTATATATATGATATTTTTTCATAGTATGATATTTTTAATTATATATATTTTTTAAGAATAAAAGACAAAAATAATAATTATTAAAAATAATTTTAATTTTATTTTTAACATAATTTTGTTGTTTTAATACAAAAAAATCAAAAAAAAAAAAAAAAAATCAATAAAATAATTAAAAAATACACACACAAAAATTTAAAAATTAATAATTTCTTATATTACTTGATACCTTGTATCGAGATTTATATTTTATATAAATTGTAAATAATCAATAAAAAATAAATTATATTTAATTTTAATTAATACATTAATAATATTTTTTATTTTATAATTATTAAATGTTTTTTTTATATATCATTTCAATTAATATATTGATAATAAATATTAATATCTTTAAAATATTCTATAATTTTATTAGTATAATTTAATCAAGAATCATTATTATAATAATATATAATAAATTTTTTATAAATTTTATTTAATAAAAAAATTTTTATATTATTTAAAAAATATTAACTTAAATTATCAAGCATACAAGATAAATTTTTATTTAAAAAAAATATAATAAATATCTTCTATAAAATATAATTTTTTTTGAAATTTTTTAAATATATAAATTGTCAAAAATAAATTAATTTTTTATATTTAATAGATTCATAATAAATTTTATAAAAATAAATAACTTTATATCAATTATAAATAAAACAGTTTTTTTTAAAAAATGTTTTTAAATAGATAATTTATTATTATATAATATTTTTTTTATTTTTTTTTATTTAAAATAATTTAATAAAATATCTTTTTTTTTTTAAATTTTTTTTATTTAAACTATTAAATTTATTACATTTTATAAATATAAAATTGTTTTTATAAATAAAAGCTGATTTTTATAAACAAGAAAAGTAAATTAATACAATATATTATAAATTTTATATTATTATAAAATAATAAAAATAAAATAAAAAATATAAATCTAATTAGTATACTAATTATAATTATTTTAATAGAATAATAATTTATTATTTAAATATTTCAAATAGGATTTTTATATTATGAAATATAAATACAACGATTTTTTAAATCAATATAATCTTTATATTGATAGTTATAATAATTTAGTAAATAATAAATTATTACTTGATAAATTTTTTTTATTTTTTTTAGCATCTTTTTGTATAATATTATTATCAATAAAAAATATAAAATATATTGAATCAATATTTATATTAATATCAATAATATATATATGGTTTATAATATCAAAACAATTTTATATAAGAATAAAAACAAAAATGAAAATTATTATTAATATGGAAGATAAATTAATAGGATATAAACCTTTTTATGAAGAAATAAAATTGTTAAAAAAAATACAAGAATATAAAGACAACATTAATAACATGGATAATAAAATAAAATGGAATAATTATAAAAATATAATCGATAATTTAATATATTACAAAAATTTATTTTTTAAAATATTAAATAATAATTATAAAATATTTACTAAAAAAGATGAAGAAGATATAAATTATATATATTCTACTTATAATATTAAAATTACTTTTTTATTATTAATTTTATTATATTCTATAATAAAATTAATTTTCTAATAAAAAACTCAAAATTTAATAAAATTAAATTTTGAGTTTTTTGTAAATACTATTTCATATCAAAAAAAACTTCAGGATTTTTTAATCCATCTACTTTTAACATACCAATAGCACCTTTATTAAATGCTCTAAATATTGAATGATCAACTAATATAAAAGTCCCCGGAACTTTAACAGTAAATTCAACAATTGCAGATCCACCAGCAGGAATTAAAGTTGTTTGTACATTCTTATTTATATTTAAACCACCTTCAGGATAGACTTCGTCAAAAACAGCCCCAATTACATGAAAAGAAGATACCATATTAGGACCACCATTTCCAACAAATAATCTAACTTTATCTCCAACTGTAGCTGTTATAGCTTTAGTATCAATTAAAGATCCAGCTGCACCATTAAAAACAACATAATCAGGAGTTTCTTTTAATGCTTTTTCTTGACTAAAAGATTGTAATCCTTTTGTTCCAAATGATTTTTCTATATAAAATTCGCTTTGAAATATATAATATTCTTTATCAGCTTTTGGAAAACCACCAGCAGGTTCAACTAAAATCAAACCATACATACCATTAGCTATATGTAAAGGCACTGGAGGGGTAGCACAATGATAAACATAAAGACCAGGATTTAAAGCTTTAAACCTAAAAGAAGTTGTTTGCCCAGGAGAAGTTGCTGTAGCAGCAGCACCACCACCAGGGCCTGTTACAGCATGTAAATCAATATTGTGAGGTAATTTATTACTACTATGATTTTTTAAATAAAATTCTACAATATCACCTTCTCTAACTCTAACAAATTTTCCTGGAACTTCACCATCATAAGTCCAAAAAGGATATTGAACGCCATTATCAAGTTCTTTAATTAATTCTTTAACTTCAAAATTAACAATAACATGAGCCGGATAATTTCTTTCTATTGGTACAGGAACATTAGGAGCAGTAGTTATTATTGCATTAATCTTAGGCAAAGATTGTGCAAATAAACTTGAACCACTAATTAAAAAAATAAAACAAAATACAATTTTAAATAATTGTTTCATAAAACATACCCTTAATTTATTATTAATAAAAAAAAAGGAAAAACCCTGATATCTTAATATATAAAAACTATTCACATATTTTATATAAAGAATATAAAATATCATCAAAATTATTCATTAAACCAGGATGCTGAAATTTTATAACACCATTTTTATCTATCAATAAAATTAAATTTGAATGTATATAATTTCCATCACTTTCTTTTTTATATTTAATCCCTAAGGAAATAGCTAATTCTAAAGTTTCTTTTTCTGAAGAAAAAAATAAACTCCAATTATTAGAATCAATATTTTTTTCCTTCATAAAATTTTTTAAAGTTTCAGAATTATCTCTTAAAGAATCCAAAGTAACTAACGAAAAATGAACATTTTTCATTATTTTTTCAGGAATTAATTTTTCTAAATTTTTCATGTTTTCTACAATTATAGGACAAGTTGTTTTACATTTTGTATATATCATAGAAAAAATTTGAATTTTTCCTGATAAATCTTTAATATAAATTTTATTATTATTTTGATCAAATAAAGAAACATTTAAATGATAAACAGATTCACTTGGAAAAACATTTGTATAAGAATTACTACTTATAAATAAATAAAAAAACATTAAAATAATCAATTTATTATATATCTTTAACACATCTAAATCCTAAACTTGAAATATTATATTTTGCTTGTAAACTACTTCTAAAAGAAAATCTCATAAAAGAAACATAATCAGATGGATTAACAGAATTTACAGAAGCAGTTCCACAAAATAACAATTGTTCTAAATCTCCACCTTCAGAATCACTACCAATAATAACTATACTATTAAAATCTTTAACCCATTCCCAAATAATACCATTCATTCCATATACATTACAACAATTATTATTTATAGATTCTCTACTAGTTAAAATAGGTTTTACAGGTTTAGTATACCAATTTAAAATTTCTTGTATATAATTATTATTTTCATTAAAAGATCTATAAACTATATATTCCCATTCATCTATAGTTGGTAAACGCTTATTATATAATTTACAATATTCATTACAAGAATACCAAGAAACATTAACTATTGGGCTATTCTGAATATATTTAAAATTTTTATTCCAATGATTTAAATAATTAAAATCAGAAAAAATATTTTTTATTTTATTTTTATTCCAAAAAATATTATTTTTTATAAATTTTCTATATTCTATATTAGTCACAGAATATATATCAATAAAAAAATTTTTTACATAAATATTATTAATTTCATTTTCTTTAAATAAAGGAATATAAAATCCTTCTTTTATATAAATAATATTATTACGTTGAATAAATAAATTTATAGAAAATGCAAAACTAAAAAAAATAAAAAAAAATAAAACAAAAAAAATAAATTTTTTAATCAAAACAAACCCAAAAAAATATATTTAATAATTAATATTATATCATAAAATAATTTTTTAAACAAAAATTATTTTTTTACAAAACAATCAAAAAAAATTTGAGATAATAATTTACCTATATATATTTTATCTTTAAGTAAATAATAATTATTTTTTCCAAACATTTTAGGTAAATAAAATTTACTTTTATCATCTATTGATATAGTTTTTATTTTTATATTATAAACTAAAGCTTCATATACACATTTTTTAACATCTAATATTCCATAATTTCCTTCATACAAATCATAATCAGTAGGTTTAGTATCACTAATTAACAAAAGTAACTTATATTTAATTTTAATTTTATTCATGTAATAAATACTATGTCTAATAGCAGGCCCGATTCTTGTATAACCAATAGGGATTATTCTACATAAAAATATTTTACTAACATTCCAAGAATTTTCAAAATTTTTTATAATAATATATTTGCAATCATTTCTTGTATTGCTATAAAAAGCACTAACAGCAAAAAAATTATTAAATATTTTATTCAAAGATTCACATAAAATAATTACAATTTCTTTAATAATAATTGAAATTTTTTTTCCTTTAAACCAAGAATCTGTTGATAAACTAGAATCAATAAGAACTAGAATACATATTTTTTTATCTAAATTTTTTTTATATAAATAAAAATTTTCAAAATTACAATTTCCAGAAAATAAAAAAGCATATCTAATGGTTAAACTATCAATATCTATTTCTGGACCATATACTTGTCTATTTAACCAAATAGACATGTTAAAAATTTTTTTTAAACAAAAAGATAAATATTCTATATCTTTTTTATTTTTTTTAATATAATTATTTATTATTTTTTTTTCATCAATACTATCAATATTATCTTCTTTATTAAAATTATAAACTATTGGTAAATCAAAACAATGAATATTATAAATTTTACACCAATTTAATTTATATTTATTCGTAAAAAAATCCCATTCATTATACAAAAAACTTTTACTTAAAAAGTTATCATTTTTCAAATCATTTTGTAATACATTCAAAACATCCATTGAAAAAATAGATTTCGTTTGATCAGAAGATCTTGTTA
Source organism: Candidatus Azosocius aquiferis (assembly GCA_043390185.1). Taxonomy (GTDB): domain Bacteria; phylum Pseudomonadota; class Gammaproteobacteria; order UBA6186; family Azoamicaceae; genus Azosocius; species Azosocius aquiferis. The sequence goes on from DAWERO010000001.1 coordinate 196,260, forward strand.
TTTGATTAAAATCTATTTCATTCATTGCATCTAAATGTTCTTCTATTTCATCACTTCCATCTGTATCTCTAAACCCACCTTTATAATTTTCTACAGTTTTAACATGATCAATTATTTTAATAATAGGATTATCTTTATTAATATTCTCTTTATAATTAATTATTTTTACTTCATTTTTTAATTTAGATTTATATTCTTTTCCCGAAGATAAAGAAAACTTTTTTAATTCATTAAAATTAGAATTTATATAATTATCACAATTTTTTAAAAGTCGTCCCCATAAAATATTAAATAAATACTCATTAAAAATAAAATTATTAATAAATTTAATTGAAATCTTATTTAAATAATTTAAAATATGAAAAAAATTTAGCTGTAATTCAATATTATTATTTACATAATTTTTAATCACATAATTAACAAAATATTTTTCCTTTAAAGATAAATTATAAAAAAAATTTTTATTTTCTTTATAAAACATTAATTTTTTTATTATAAAATCAATAATAATTAAAAATTTATCATTCAATTTATATTTATTCCTATTTTGAGTAACAATAGGATACAATAAAAAAATAAATCTAAATATCATTGGAAAATTTTTTATTAATTTTATATGTATACTATTTATTATAAGCAAACTACAAATAGAATTTTCATAACTATTAATATTTATATTATTTGACAAAACAAATTTAAATTTTTTAGAAATCAATAAAAATAGAATTTTATATATATACAACAATATATCAATATTTTTATCATTAGATAAATTTACTTTACAAGGTAAAAACAAAGTATTATTTATATATCCACCAAAATAATCATCAGATAATATATCAATTTTATCTTCAAAAATAGAACAAGAAAAAATAATAAATCTAGACAAATAATTTTCTAAAAAAATATAATTTAAAAAAATTTCATTTTTTTTTAAAAAAATATTTGTTAAATTTAATATTTTTTTAAAAAAAAATTCATCAATATTCATATATTCAAAAATATAAATTTAAAATATCTAATAAACTTTCATTAATATCTTTATCATCAGATAAAGGTTGTATAATAGAAGAATTACAAGCTATTTTTTTATCTACACCTAATCTAATTAATTTAGCTGCGTTAATTAATAATCTTGTAGAAATAGTTTCAGATAAATCAAGTTCTGTTAATTTTCTAACTTTATTTGCATAAAGAACCAAATTTTTAGCTACACTTTCATAAATACCAGATTCTCGAATAATAATTTGTATTTCTTTTTTCTCATTTGGATAATTAAAAGATATACCAACAAATCTTTGTCTTGTCGATATTTTTAATTCTTTAAAACCTTTTTGATAACCAGGATTAAAACTTACTACAAGCATAAAATTTTCATTTGCTTTTATTTTTAAATTAATTTTATCAATATAAATTTCACGTCTATAATCACTCAAAGGATGCAAAACAACAATAACATCTTCTCTAGCTTCAGATATTTCATCTAAATATAAAACACAATTTTCTTTTACTGCTTTAGTAACAGGACCATCTTGCCAAATAGTATCTCCACCTTTAACAAGATATCTTCCCAATAAATCTACAGAAGAAGTCTCCTCGTTACAAGAAACTTGTATTAAATTCTTATTTAATTTATAAGACATATTTTCAACAAATCTAGACTTTCCACAACCAGTAGGCCCTTTTAAAATAACAGGCAATTGTGCTTTATAACAATGCAAAAAAATATCAGTTTCACCATTGATATCTTCATAAAAAGGCTCAACCACTATATTTTTTATAGTGGTTTTTATTTCATTATTATTCATCAGTACTAGATAAAGATGAAACAGGAAGCCCTGCTTTTATAAAAGAATAAACATAAGTATATATTCCACTAGCAAATATCAAAGCACAACATATTAGCAATTTAAAAAAGAAAGATAATTCTTCTCTTACAATAAAAAAATCTAATCCCATTCTTCTTTCCATATAGACTTGTAATACACCTGCTATACCAAAAAAAATAACCATACCAATCATGCCTATATTAGATAACCAAAAAGCATATTTACTATAACTATAATTATATATTTTTTTTCCAGTCATAATAGGTAATGTATAAGAGATAATAGCTAAAACTATAGAAGCATATGCACCCCAAAAAGCTAAATGTCCATGCATAGCTGTTATTAAAGTTCCATGAGTATGAATATTTACAAGTGGTAAAGTATGAGCAAAACCTAATAAACCTGCGCCTAAAAAAGCATTTAACGAACATCCTAATGTCCATAATAAAGCAATTTTATTAGGGTGATTTCTTTGTCCTTTACTAACCATTATAAAAGCATATATAGTCATACCAAGAAAAGCTAATGGTTCCATAGCACTAAAAATAGCACCAACAATTAACCAATACTTAGGGGTTCCAATAAAATAATAATGATGTCCAGTACCTAAAATGCCTGCTAAAAAAGTTAAACCTATAATAACATATAACCACTTTTCTAATACTTCTCTATCTACACCAGTTAATTTAATTAATAAAAATGCAAGTATTGCTCCCAATATAAGCTCCCAAACACCTTCAACCCATAAATGAACTACCCACCATCTCCAAAAAGAATCAAGCGTTTGATTATCAGTATCAATCATTCCAGGAAGATACAACAACGCGGCAAAAAATAAACCAAAAAATAAAACTAAACTTGTAGTAGTATATCTTTGTCCTTTTAAAATAGTTCCACCTATTAAAAATATAAAAAGTAATACATCTATAACAACAAAATAATCAAGTGTTCTAGGAATTTCTAAAAATTTACGTCCTTCCCACCAATTAACATGAAAACCAGCTATAGCTATTACCCCAACAATAACTAAAGCTATTAACTGTACATAAGCTAATTTTGGATATATCAATTCTTTATTAACTTCTTCAGGAATAATATAATATGCTGCGCCCATAAATCCAGATAATAACCATACTACAAGCAAATTAACATGTGTAGCTCTAGCTGCATTAAAAGGAATAATTTGATGTAAAACATCATAACCAGCATGAGCAGTAGCCATTATAAAACCATATACTATTTGCAATGAAAGCAATAGCATAGAAACAGCAAAAAAATAATAAGCAATTTTTTGTGTTTGAAATTTCATTATTTATCTCCAGATTTATTTTGTATTAAAAAATCCACTAATTCATTAATATTTTCTACCGTTAATGGTAATTTAGGCATTAAAGAATCTTTTTTTAACGAATATGGATCATTTAACCATTGTTTAAGATAATTTTTATCTCTAATATCACCTATATTATCTAAATTAGGCCCTATAGAACCTCCTTGACCATTTAAAGTATGACAAGTCATACATAATTGTTCAAAAATTTTAGGTTTATCAACATTTTTTATATTTGATAAAGAAGTTGAAACAGATTGTGTATTTGAAGTTATAATAGATGGCTTTAAAGGAAAACCATTTAAATCTACATCTTTAATCCATTTAAAGAATGATATAATATCTCCTATTTCTGAATCAGAAAAATTATAATTAACCATTTTTCTTTTACCAGGATAAAATTTTTGAGGGTCTTTTAAAAAAATTTTTAAAAAAGCTTCAGATCTTCTTTCATAAACTTTTGTCAATTCTGGAGCATAATATGCCCCTTCTCCAAAAATTGTATGACAACCCATACAATTATTATTTTCCCAAATATGTTTTCCTCTTATAGCAGAAGAATTCAAATTTTGCTCATTCGTTTGTGCTGGAATTTGTTTTAATGTATCATAAGATAACAAAAAAAAACATAATACAGACAACGAAGTGCCTATTAAAAAAAATTTAACAGCTGAAGATTTTGAGAGCATCATTTCTCCTAATTAATTATTTATTATAATTTTTATATAAAATAAAAATCAACATTCTCTTATAATATCATAAAATAAATAAAATATTTAATAATTTTTTTTATATATTTTAAAATGCATTAAAAAAAGAATAAACTTAAATATAAAATTTATAATTTTAAAAAATATAAATTAAAATAAGAATATTTTTTACACAATTTATATATCAAAGAACTTTTCATTCCAGAATTACAACAAATTATAATCTTAATATAATAAGATAATTTTTTAAATAAAAAAGGAATAAATAAATAAAATATATAAAAAGGAACATTTATAGATCCAAAAATATGATATTTTTTATACTCATAATTTTCTCTAATATCGAAAAAATATATATTATTATAATTTTTTTTTATAAAAAAATATGAAATATAATTAAAATCATCTTCTTTATTAAAAAAAGATATTTTTTCAGATAAATTAGAACATATATTACAATTATTATTTTTTTTAATTTTATATAATTTAATATTTAAATCTAAACCATTAATAAATAAAATTTTATTTAATAAAATATCAAAATTACCTATATTATTTTTATATAAAATAAGTTTTATTGTTTCTAAAGCTTGTAAACATCCAATAATACCAGGTATAGGACCCAAAACTCCATCATCATTGCAATTTTTAAATCCAAAAATTGGATAATTAGAATACAAACATTTTAAACAACAACCAAAATAAGAATCAAATACAGCAATTTGTCCTTCAAATCCTAAAGAAGCTCCATATATCATAGGAATTTTTAATTTAAAAGCAAATTCATTAATCAAAAATTTAGAATAAAAATCATCAGTACAATCAATAACAATTTCAAAATCTTTAAGTATTTCATATACATTATAAAAAGATAATTTATCATAATATTTTATTATATTCACATCAGAATTTAAATTATTTAAAAAAAAATAAGCTGAATCTATTTTTTTTTTACCAATATTATTAATATTATATATAGGCTGTCTATGTAAATTAGACAATTCAACAAAATCCATTTCTACAATTCCAATAGTACCAACTCCAGCTGCAACTAAATACATCAAAACAATAGATCCTAAACCTCCAACTCCAACACATAAAACTTTAGATTTTAAAAGACTATTTTGACCTTCAATACCAAAATTTGATAACAACATTTGTTTTTTATATCTATCAAATAAATTAGTTTTCATGTTTCAAAAATTCCTTAATTTAAAGTCTTTCCATTTAACCAATTGCTATCATCAAAAAAATAATGCTCATATTTCCAAATAGGTAAATTATTTTTTATATCTTCTAATATCATATTACAAATAATAAATGAATTTTTTCTATTTAAAGATTCAACAATTATAACTATACTAATAAAACCAATTTTTAAATAACCTTTAAAATGCGATATATATATTCTAATATTTTTATATAAATCACAATAATGTTTGCAAATATTATAAAATTTAAGTAAAACCAATTCATCGCACATATCATAATTTATTCCTACAACTTTTTTATTAGAATTAAAATTACGAACTTTTCCTAAAAAAAAAACAGTAGCTCCATATTCAACATGAAATTTTTTTTCTAAAATTTCTTTAATGTCAATATAATCTAAAGTTATTTCAAAAAAATAATTATTCATATAAAAATTCAGCCTCCATTAACTGGAGGAAATAAAAAAATTTCTTCTTTATTTAAAATAATATAATCATCATTTAAAATATTATCATTATTTGCAAAGATAGAACAATTTAAAACTTCATCAATAAATATAGATTCATTTATAGAAAAAAGCTCCTTAAGTAATATTTGTTTTAAACTTTTTATATTACAATCAAAAGGTACAGACAAAAAAATATACTCAATATTATATTTTTTATAAATACCATATAATTTTATTTTTATAATAATATTATTTATCATATAATAAAACATTTCTCCATGAATAAGGTTCATAACTAAAAACATCAACAAAATCATTAACGTTATAAAAACAATTATTATCATCTAATAAAATCCAAAAATAAGTTTGAGTTAAAGAATATAATTTAAAAGATTCTTGCTCATACAAACAATCAACAAAAAATTCATTATTTTTTTTAAATAAAAAAGCTTTAAAAAAATTAGTATATTCTTTTTTTTTATTTATAAAATGAGATATTTTAATTTTAATACTACTTTCATCATTTAAAAAAAATAATTTTCTAATAAAAGGATAAATAAAAAATCTAATTCCTATAATAGAAGAAACAGGATTTCCAGGCAATCCAAAAAAATATGTAAAATTATTATTTAATTTAGCAAAAATTAAAGGCTTGCCAGGTTTAATATAAACTCCATTAAATAATATTGTAGCTTTAATTAATTTTAAAAAAAAAATAATGGAATCACATTTACCTTTAGATACTCCACCAGTAGATATTATAATTTCTGGATTATCTAAAATTTGTATTTGTTTTATACTACGTACAAATAATTTAGAATTATCTATTATTTTTCCATAATAATAAAAATTAATTTTTAATCTTAAAAAAAAAGATTTTAAATATGCATATGTAGAATTATATATACTACCATTAAATAATTTTGAATTAGAATTAATTATTTCTTCTCCAGTACAAAATAAAACAATATTAGGACTTTTATAAACATTTATATAATTAATACCTAAACTAATTAACAACATAATATCAGATGCAGTAATAATTTTATTTTTTTTTATAATTAAATCATACTTTAAAATATCTTCACCTATAACTCTAACATTTTCAAATGGAGAAACAATTTTATTAATTGATATATATTTAACATTATTAATATAAATTATTTCAACATCTTCTTTTTTTATAACAGAATCAAAATTTTTAGGTAATAAAGCACCAGTCATTATTTCAATTGCACAAAAATTTTCAATATTAACAAAATTATTTTCTCTTCCAGCATACTGACAACCAATAATTTTATAAATAAAAGAACAATTTTTTATATTTTTTGTTTCCCCAGATTTAATTGCATATCCATCCATAGCAGAATTATTAAAATAAGGAATACAACAATTACTATAAATATTATCAAAACAAATTTTATCTAAAGAATCTAAAGACAAAATTTTAATGCTAGATAAATAATAAGTGTTACAAAATAATAATTTTTTAGCTTCTAAATAACTAATCATTTTATTTTTTATTTATCATTTTTAAAGAATGAGGTAATATATGTTCTAAAATAGATAAACATTCATTAATAGATTTTGGATTTCCTGGTAAAGTAATTATCAAAACCTCTTTATAAACTGCCGCAATACATCTACTTAACCAAGAATACCTATTATAAATTTCTCCTTTCAATCTTAAAATTTCTCCAAATCCAGGAATGCAATAATCACACAATAATTTTACAGCATTAGGTGTTAAATCTTTAGACGTAATTCCAGTTCCACCACTTGTAATTATACAATTAACATTATAATTTTTAACTAAATTTTTTAAAGTTTTAATTATTAAAATTTCATTATCATAAATAATTTCATAATATAAAATATTTGCTCCAAGATCTTTTAAAGAATTAATTAAAATTTCTCCAGATTCATCATTATAAATTTTGTTTGTTGCTCTATCACTAATAATTAAAACAATAAAATTAAAATTTAATAAATATTTATTATATATTTTCAATTTATTTTTTATACAAAATGGTATACTTATATTTTCATTCATCCAAATACCGTTTTTTCCACCATCTTTAAATATTAACTGAATATTAGACATATATATATATGAAGAATACATTTTTAATAAATCATATATAGTTAATAAAGCTATACTTACACCAGTTAAAGATTCCATTTCAACACCAGTTTTAGAAGTTGTACTAACATAACAATATATATCAATAATTTTTAAATTATTATTCATCTCTATAAAAAAATTAATTTCTTCTAATAAAAGAGGATGACAAAGAGGAAGTAAACTAAAAGTTTTTTTAACTGCATTAATTCCAGCAATTTCAGCTAAAATTATAGGATCACCTTTAAAAATTTTTTTATTTATTACTAAATTATACAAATTTTCATCTAAAAAAATAGAACCTTTTGAAACAGATCTTCTATAAGAAATACTTTTATTACTTATATTAATCATATTGTAAAAAGATAAAATTAAAGAATTTTTCAAATCATCAACATTTTTATTCATTCTATCCACCTATATCAGATAAATGTTTAATAAAACTAGTATTCCCTTCATATAATTTATGAGATAAATTTTTATTTATTAAAATACTTTTTATAAAATTAATTAAATTTTTTTTATTTTTATTTTTAAAAAGCAATTTTAAAGAATAAACATAATTTATATTACCAAATAAACATAAATGTAAATTTCCAGAAGAAGAAATTCTTAATCTATTACAAGTTATACAAAAATTTTTCAAATAAGGAGCAATTATACCGATATTTCCTCTATAATTACTATTACAAAAAATTAAAGATGGTCCATCAAATTTATAATGTTCATTCAAAAACCACCCATTATTCAATAAATAATTTCTTATATATATAGATCTTAAATAATGTTTATTAAAATATTCTAAATCAACGGTTTCCATTAACTCTATAAATCTAACAGAAACATTAGTTATCATAACAAAATTTAAATAATTTTTAAAATCACTTAATTTAAATGGTTTCATTAAAACAACATTTATTTTTGTTTTCAAATTAAAAGAAATAGATTTAATAATACCATTAAAAACAACATTAAAAAATTTATTTCCAGTTATATATATGAATTTATATTTATTTAAACTATCTAAACTAACATTAATTCCATCAAATCCAATTTCATAACATTCCTTCACAATTTTTTCTAATTTATAACCATTTGTCGTAAAAACCAAACTTTTTATAGATTTAAATGATTTTATATTTTTTGCAATCAATAAAAAATCTTTTCTAACAGTTGGTTCTCCTCCAGTTATACGAATTTTTTTTATTCCTAAATTTGAAAATACAGATACCAAATTCAATATTTCTTTTTTAGATAAAAAATTTTTTTTATTTACAAAATACCCATATGGCAAACAATATTTACATTTAAAATTACAAACATCTGTAATAGACAATCTTAAATAAGGAAAAGTTCTTCCATAACTATCCTGCAATAAATTCATATCAATTATTTAAATTATTTTTTATCATCTAATTCTGGAAAATATTTTGGCATACTTAAATCTTTATGTATTCTTTTTTCTAAATTATTAATTGCTGAATGCATCCAAATTAAAGCTATAAAAGTAATAAAAAATAAAACCATAAAACAAGTTGTCCAAATTTGAAAACGATCATTTAAATATCCAAATAATATTGGTAAAACAAATCCACCTAAACCTCCTATAAGTCCCACTATTCCTCCAACAGAACCTACATTATTAGAATAATAAACAGGAATATGTTTATAAACAGCAGCTTTACCTAAAGACATAAAAAAACCTAATATAAATGTAAGAATAACAAACATAATAAGAGGTATTTCTATTGAAAAATGTATATTTTCTTTTACCCCTTGAACAATATATTCTGTAGAAGGATACGACAAAAAAAATAAACATATAACACTAACAATAAAAGTCCAATACATTATTTTTCTAGCTCCAAATTTATCAGATGCCCAACCCCCTAAAGCTCTAAAAAGACTTCCTGGAGCAGAATATAAAGCAGCTAAAGATCCAGCTGTTTTAACAGGCAATCCATAAACACCCATATAATATTTAGGTAACCATAAAGCTAAAGCTAAAAAAGCTCCAAAAACAAAAAAATAATATAATGAAAAACGCCAAACTTGAATATTTTTTAATGGTTCAAGTTGTTTAATAAAATTATCAGGTTTTATTCCTTGAGATTTCTTATAAGATACTTTAGGATCAGTATCACTAAAAATGTAAAACATAAATGCAGTAAAAAATAACACAACAGAATATATTTTAGCTACTCCATGCCAACCAAAAGATGATAATAATATTGGTGCAAACAAATTAGTAATTGCAGATCCAACATTACCCATACCATATATACCAAGTGCAGTCCCTTGTTGATTTTTTGGAAACCAAACAGAAACATATGCTATACCTACAGCAAAACTACCACCAGATATTCCAATACCTAAAGCAGCGAATAAATATAAATAAAAACTATCTGCAAAAGTTAATATCCATGTGGATATAGAAGCAACAATCATTAATATAGTAAAAACTATTCTACCACCATATTGATCAGACCATATTCCAACTATTAACCTAATTAAAGATCCAGTCAAAACAGGAGTACCAATTAAAATACCAAGTTGAGTATCACTTAACCCTAATTCTTTTTGAATATTAATTCCAATTATTGAAAAAATAGTCCAAACTGCAAAACATATAGTAAAAGATATAAAACTAAGTATCAAAGCTTTATTTTTTTGATATCTAGTTACAATAATATTATTTTCCATTATTTTACCTTTAAAATTTTATTTTCTTTTTACGACAATTTGAAATCCAGTTCTAAATATATAAGAAACAGGAAGACTTAATATATGCAATAATCTTGTAAATGGAAACAATAAAAAAATAGTAATACCAATAAAAATATGCAATTTAAAAACCCAATGCTCATGAACAATAAAATCAGAAGCAGTTTTATTAAAACAAATAATATTTTGAGCCCATAAAGCTAAAGATTGCATACTACTAGAATCAGTAAATTTAGAAGAAACAATTATAGAAAACAATCCAATTAATAATTGAAAAAAAATTAATAATAATATAATTATATCCATTTTAGTACTAGTTTCTCTAATTCTTAAACAAAAAATTCTTCTAATTAATAAAATAATACACCCAAAAATTGCCATTAATCCAAAAACACCTCCAGCAATCATAGCTAATGATTGCTTCATTTCAGGAGAAATTAATAAAATATATATCTTTGCAGGGGTTAATAAACCAAAAAAATGCCCAAAAAATAAAAGTATAACTCCTGAATGAAAAAGATTACTTCCTAAAGAAAACCATCTTTGATCCAACATTTGACTAGAAGCAGTTTTCCATTCATATTGCGCATATTCATATTTAGCAATAGAAACAATAATAAAAATCATAAATGCTACATAAGGATAATAACCAAAAATAAAATTATGAAAATAACCACTCATTAATTTTCCCCTTTAATAATTATTACTAATTTTTTTATTATATTGAAATGTATCTTCCATCAAATCACCTTCAAAATTTTCCTCAAAATTCATATTTTTTTTATAAGATAAAGCTAAATTAATAATATTTTCATCAGGTTTTACATTAGATAATTCTTCTAAAATAAAAAATAATTTACTATATATATTATTAGAATCTCTTAATCTGATAGCAATTATTAAAATTATATTAATAACTTCTAATAATAAAATTTTAGCATCTTTTTCAGAAATTAAAGATAAATATTCTAAAAAAACTGGAAAATAATCAGGTAATTCATAAGAAGAAATTTTATATCCACTAGAAATATACATATTTTGCAAATCTACCATAGCTTGACCTCTATCTTTAGAATCTCCATGTATATGTTCAAATAAATATAAAGAATGTATATTTTTTTTATCAAATGTATCAATATACATTTGTTGAAGAAGAAATATATCTTCTTTAAGTAAAAAATTTATAAAAAATATAATACTTTCATGACTTTCTTTTGATAATATTTTTTCATTATAAAAAATAATTAAAAAATCTTTCAAAAAAGGCCTAAATTTTATATCTGGATACATTAATAATATTGATAATGTTTTATAAATAGTATTCACATTAATCATTACTTTAATCCTCACCACCAAATAGATTTTTTCTTTTTGAAAAAGCTGAAACATTTATTTTTTCAGAATTTAATCCTTCTGGACAAAAACCAATTCCACTCCTAAAAGCAAAAGAATCATTTACAGATAGTTCTGTTTTACCACTTGGAATAACAAATCTATCTTCATAATTTGCTATTGCCATATAATTATACATTTCTTCCATTTGCTTTTTAGACATTTGTACTTTTTTCAATATTTCTAAATTTTCAAATTTATCAACTTCTTTATTTCTCATATATATTCGCATTGCAATCATTTTTTCTAAAGATTCAATAACAGGTTCTACTTTTCCAGCGGTTAATAAATTAGCTAAATATTGTACAGGTATTCTCAATGAAGAAATATTAGGTAAAATATTTTCTTCATTATTAAATTTCATCATACTTTGAATTGGACTAAGAGGAGGAATATACCACACCATAGGTAAAGTTCTATATTCTGGATGTAAAGGTAAAGCAATTTTCCAATCTATAGCCATTTTATAAACAGGAGAATTTTGTGCAGATTCTATCCAAGAATCTGGAATATTAGATTTTTTTGCTTCTTTAATAACTTCTAAATTATTTGGATCTAAAAATATATTTAACTGTTCTTGATATAAATCTTGTTCATTTTTTGTAGAAGCAACATCATATATTTTGTCAGAATCATATAAAATAACACCTAAATATCTTATTCTGCCTACACATGTTTCTGAACAAACTGTAGTAAGACCAGATTCTATTCTAGGATAACAAAAAGTACATTTTTCTGATTTGCCTGATTTCCAATTATAATAAATTTTTTTATATGGACAACCACTAATGCACATTCTCCAACCTCTACATTTATTTTGATTTACAAGAACTATTCCATCTTCTTCTCTTTTATAAATAGCGCCAGCTGGACATACAGCAACACAAGCAGGATTCAAACAATGTTCACATAATCTTGGTAAATACATCATAAAAGTATTTTTAAATTCTCCATAAATACCTTTTTCTATATTTTTAAAATTATAATCTTTACTTCTTTTACTAAATTCTCCTCCTAAAATTTCTTCCCAATTAGGACCATTTTTAATTTCCATATATTCACCAGTTATAATAGAAATAGGTCTTGCAACAGGAGCAAATTTTAAAATTGGAGCATTTTGCAAAAAACCATAATTAAAAGTAAAAGGTTCATAATAATCATCTATAGAAGGCAAATGAGGATTTGATAATATTTTAAGCAATATTTTTAATTTACCACCCATATTAGGAATCAAATCACCATTATTGTTAAGAACCCATCCACCTCTCCATAAAAATTGAGATTCCCATTCATTAGGATATCCTATTCCAGGTTTAGTTTCAACATTATTAAACCAAGCATACTCAACACCTTCTCTAGATGTCCATACATTTTTACATGTAACAGAACAAGTATGACAACCTATACATTTATCTAAATTTAAAATCATCCCTATTTGTGCCCTAACTTTCATTATATTTTTCCTCCATCAACATAATTATTTTCTAAACCCCATTCAATGTTTTTACATTTTCTTACAATAATAAATTCATCTCTATTAGAACCAACAGTTCCATAATAATTAAAACCATAAGATTGTTGAGCATATCCACCAATCATGTGAGTAGGTTTAATACAAATTCTAGTAACAGAATTATGTATTCCACCTCTAAATTTAGTTTTTTCAGATAAAGGAACATTAACTATTTTTTCTTGAGCATGATACATTAAAACCATTCCTTCTTTTACTCTTTGACTAACAACAGCTCTAGCCATTATTGCGCCATTAACATTATAAGCTTCAATCCAATCATTATCTATTACATCTATTTTTTTAGCATCAATTTCACTAAGCCATATAATAGGACCACCTCGACTAAGAGTTAACATGATTAAATTTTCAGTATATGTACTATGTATACCCCATTTTTGATGAGGAGTTATAAAATTTAAAACAACATACTTTTCTGATATACCTTCATTTATAAAAGGAAATGTAGATTTTGTATTAATAGGAGGTTTATAAACACATAAAGTTTCTCCAAATTCTCTCATCCATTCATGATCTTGATAAAATTGTTGTCTTCCAGTTAAAGTTCTCCAAGGTATTAACTCATGTACATTAGTATATCCAGAATTATATGTAACATATTCAGATTCAATTCCACTCCATGTAGGAGCTGTTAAAATTTTTTGAGGTTGAGCTTGTAAATCTCTAAATCTTAAATGAATTCCTTTTTTATCTAAAATTAAATGACAATGATTTATTCCAGTTTTTTTACTTAAAGCTTCCCAAGCTTTTAAAGAAACATTTCCATTAGTTTCAGGAGCTAAAGTTAATATCACTTCTGCAGCATCAATAGATGTATCAATAATAACATTACCTAAAAAATTAACTTTATTTTCATGTTTTAAAAAAATAACTTCATCTTTTGTATCCCAACTAATACCTTTTACAGCATTTCCTAATTTTTCCATTAATGGACCCATAGAAGTAAAATTATTATATAAATTAACATAATCTCTTTCAACTTCATGAATGCTTGACATTGTTTTTCCAGGAATAAGATCACATTCATTAAATTTCCAATCTTTTGAATCAAAGGGTTGCCCCAATTCTGTAGGAGTATCATGAAGCAAAGGAATCAATACTACATCTTTTTCTTTTCCTAAATGTCCAACTACAATATCAGAAAATTTTTTAGCAATAAATTTATATATATCCCAATCGCTTTTAGATTCCCAAACTGGATCTATTGCTGCTGATAATGGATGAATAAAAGGATGCATATCACTAGTATTCAAATCATTTTTTTCATAAAATGAAGCTGTAGGAAGAACTATATCAGAATATAAACAAGTTGTAGACATACGAAAATCTAAAGTTACTAATAAATCTAATTTACCAATTTTTTCTTCCTCATGCCATTTTACAAAAATTGGTTTATTACAATTTGATTCAGATAAATTTTTGTTCATTACACCATTTTGTGTTCCTACTAAATGTTTTAATAAATATTCATGTCCTTTTCCACTAGAACCTAACAAATTAGAACGCCATATAAACATATTTTTAGGATGATTATTAATATTATCTAAATCTTCAGAGGCTATACATAAATTATTATTTTTCAAATTAGTAACAATATAATCAACACAAGTTTGATTTTTTTCTTTAGATTTTTTAAAAATTTCTATAGGATTTTCAGATAATTGTGGAGCAGATGGTAGCCAACCCATTCTTTCAGATTTAATATTACAATCTATAAATGTCATTTTTTTCCATTTCGTTTTATCAGATAACGGAGATAAAATTTCATCAACAGTTACATATTCATATCTCCACTGATTACTATGAGCATAAAAAAAAGATGTACCATTCATTTGTCTAGGAGGTCTAACCCAATCTAAACCAAAAGCCAAAGGTAACCATCCTGCTTGAGGACGCAACTTCTCTTGACCAACATAATGAGACCACCCGCCACCACTTTTTCCAACAGTACCACATAAAATCAATATATTTATAACACTTCTATAATTCATATCCATATGATACCAATGATTCATTCCAGAACCAATTATAACCATTGATTTACCTTCTGTTTTTAAAGCATTTAAAGCAAATTCTTTTGCTAATTTTATAACATCATCTTTATCAACTTTAGTTATTTTTTCTTGCCAAAAAGGAGTATAAGGAATATCATCATAATAAGATTCAGCTACATTACCACCACCCAAACCACGATCAATACCATAATTAGCAACAAGCAAATCAAAAACAGTTGCAACATAAAGATCTTTATTTTTTAATTTTAATTTTTTTATAGGGACATTTCTATATAAAACATTTTCATGAGAAGTACTAATAAAAGAAAAATGATTATAATCTTTTTCAGAAGCAAAATATGGAAAAGCTAAACTTTGTACTTCATCATGTTTACCTAAAAGAGTAATTAAAGGATCTACATCAACTCCAGTTCTAACATCTTTAAGTTTTAAATTCCATACTCCATTTTCCCCCCAACGAGTTCCAATAGAACCATTTAAAACCGCTATTTCATTACTGTTTTTATCAATAACAACTGTTTTCCAATCAGGATTATTTTCAATTCCCAAATTATTAATAAAATCAGAAGATCTGACAAATCTATCAGGTATAAAAAAATTATTTGTTTTTTTTAATAAAACTAAAAAAGACATATCAGAATATTGTTTAATATAATTTTCAAAATATAAATTTTTGGTTTTATTATTTAAATAAAATTCTTTTAATATTACATGCCCCATAGCCATAGCTAAAGCAGAATCAGTCCCTTGTTTAGGAGATAACCACCAATCAGCTAATTTTGAAGCTTCACTATAATCAGGTGTAATTACAACTGCTTTTGTTCCTTTATATCTTACCTCAGTAAAAAAATGAGCATCTGGAGTTCTAGTTTGAGGAACATTAGATCCCCATAAAATTAAATATAAAGAACTATACCAATCAGCACTTTCAGGAACATCTGTTTGCTCTCCCCATACTTGTGGAGAACTTGGAGGTAAATCACAATACCAATCATAAAAACTTAAACAAACCCCTCCAATCAAAGATAAATATCTACTTCCAGCTGCATAAGAAACCATAGACATAGCAGGTATAGGAGAAAAACCAATAACTCTGTCAGGCCCATATTTTTTAATAGTATATATATTTGCTGCAGCTATAATTTCAGATACTTCATCCCAATTTATTCTAACAAATCCACCTAAGCCTCTAGTTAATTTATATTGCATATAATTTTCTGAATTTTCAACTATATTTTTCCATACTTCTATAGGATCTGTATAAATAGTTTTTAAATTTTTCCATAATTTAAATAAAGTACTTCTTATAAGAGGATATTTTAGTCTTGTTGAGCTATAAATATACCAAGAATAACTAGCACCTCTTTGACAACCACGAGGTTCATGATTAGGTAAATCATACCTTGTTCTAGGATAATCAGTAGCTTGAGTTTCCCAAGTAATAAAACCTCTTTTTACATAAATTTTCCAACTACAAGAACCAGTACAATTAACACCATGAGTAGATCTAACAACTTTATCATGTTGCCATCTATTTCTATATGAACGTTCCCAATCACGATTTTCATTAATTAGAATACCATGACTTTTTGAAAAAAGATCAACCTCTTCAGAAAAAAAATTCAATTTATTTAAAATATTGCTCATAAAATATCCTTTAATTCTTAAACTATTATATTTTTACTATTTCTCAAATAAAACCACCAAGTAATTATTAAGCAACTAATATAATACACAATAAAACAGTACAATGCAAAAGTAGGGGATCCTGTTTTTTGAATAGATAACCCAAAAGATTTAGGAATAAAAAAAGCACCATAAGCAGCTATAGCAGAACTAAAACCTAAAACAGCTGCACTCTCTTTTGGAGAAAAATACATTGGAATTATTTGAAAAACTGATCCATTTGCTATCCCTGTTGTTATAAATAAAAAAATAAACATAATAAAAAAACCTATAAAATTTTTTGTTGCTGGATTAATAAAATAAATTACACCAAAAACAAAAAAAATCATAAATAATAAATCAATAAAAGTAATTTTTGCCCCACCAAATTTATCAGAAATTATTCCACCAATAGGTCTAATTATTGCTCCAACCATAGGACCTAAAAAAGCATATTTTAAAGGATCAATTTCTGGAAATTGAATTTTAATTAATAAAGGAAAAGCAGCAGAATATCCTATAAAAGATCCAAAAGACATAATATATAACCATGTTGTTAAATACATATGTTTACGTTTAAAAATTATGAATTGAGAAGATAAAGAAGATAAAGAAAATTGTATACCTGGTAAATTATCCATATAAAAAAAAGCAAATATAGTTGTAATAATAACTGGCACTACCCAAACATAAGAAGCATTTTGTAACCATATAAAATTATTATTAGATAAAATTTGAGGAGTTTCCCAAAAAAAACCATAAGTTAAAACTAAAGGAGCTATAAATTGAAGAGCACTAACACCTAAATTTCCTAATCCTGCATTTAATCCTAAAACAGTACCTTGAAATTTTTTAGGATAAAAAAAACTAATATTAGACATAGAAGAAGCAAAATTTCCACCACCAAAACCACATGTAAAACCTAAAATTATCATTGTAGTATAACTAGTTGTAGGATCTTGAATAAAATATCCAATAAGTAAAGAAGGTATAAGTAAAGAACTATTACTAATAACAGTCCAAGTTTTTCCACCAAATATTGGAATAACAAAAGAATAAAAAATTCTAAGTGTAGCTCCAGATAAACCAGGAACAGCAGCTAAAGTAAATAATTGATTATTACTAAAATTAAAACCAACATTATTAAGCTTAACTGCAACTATAGACCATATAAACCAAACTGAAAAAGCTAAAAATAAACATGGAATGGAACATTTAAGATTTCTATTAGCTATAAACTTTCCAGTTTTTTCCCAAAATATTTGATCTTCTACATTCCATACTTTTAATTTTTCACTTCGCATAAATTTTACCTCATTTTAATTATCATAAAATTCAAAAATAAATTATGATTATATATTATGATATAAATATAAACAAATAAATAAACATATTAAATTTATAATAAAATCTATTATTAAAAATAAACAAAATATTTATTTATATATATTTTTATGAAAAACAATATATTTATAAAAAAAAAATATAAATCTAAAAAAAAGCATAAATTTATGATATTATAAAAAAATTAATAAAATAAAATATATTATAAAAAAAATATAATAATTACATAATTTTAAAAATATAAAATATTTTCTAATATAAAAGGTAATTTTATTCATGAAAAAAAAAATAAATATAATTATTGAAAAATTATCTAGCACAAAATTATTTTGTCTATTAATTATCTATTTAATATTTTTAATAATTATAGGAACAATTTCTCAAAAAGAAATGGGATTAATATATTCACAAAAAAAATATTTTTCATCATATATAATTTTAATTGAAAATATAATACCAATACCTGGTGGTTTTACAATATTTATTCTTATATCAATAAATTTATTATTAAAAATATATGTAAATGGATTAAAAAATAATATTAGTTTTATTTTTATACATATAGGCGCATTAATATTAATTATTAGTGGAATTTTTTCAAATATAAATAATAAAGAAGGTAATATATTATTATACGAAAATGAAAAAACCAATCAATATATAAATATTAATAAATTCAATTTATTATTTTATAATAAAAAAAAATATATAATAATAAAAAATGAAAAAATATATAATAACAAACTACCATTTTTAATAGAAAAAAAAAAAAATTTAAAAAATTTTTTTATAAATAAAAAAAAAATTAAAAAAAAATATATATTATTAAAAATAATTTTAAACAATAAAATAAAAAATATATTTTTAAATATTATTTCTACACAACAAATAAATATTTTTTTTGAAAATACATCATTTTCTAAAAATATAAAATATAAAAATAAAAAATATAACATCACAATAGAAAATAAAAAATACAAAATACCATTTTATATAAATTTACATAAATTTAAAAAAAAAAATTATCCAGGAACAAATATTTCAAATAAATTTGAATCAATAATAACAATTAAAACAAATAAAAAAATAATAAATACAAAAATAAAAATGAATAAACCAATAAAATATAAAAAATATATATTTTATCAAACAGCATTTATAGAAAAAGAAAATAAAAATGCAACAATTCTAACAATAACAAAAAATAATATTTCTTTTATTTTTTATATATCAAGTATTTTAATATGTATAGGTTTAATAATTAATTTAACAAAAAAAGACAAAAAAAATTATGTATAAAATAATATTAAATTTACTAATTATATTTATAATTTATAATATAAATTATATAAATGCAAATGATAGTATAAATATAAATAATTTAAAAAAAATACCAATTTTAAATGAAGGTAGAATAAAACCTTTAGATACTTTTGCAAAAAAAAATTTTTTAAAAATAAATAAAAATTATGAATACAAAAATTTAGACTCAATTTATTGGTTATCAGAACTCATATTTATTCCTAATAAAGCATATGAAAAAGAAATTTTTAAAATAAACAAAAATTTAATAAAAATTTTAAATTTAAAAAAAAAAAATTATTTTTCTTTCAATGAATTATTTGAAGCATTAAATCAAAAGACAAAACAAATAAATAAATTATATAAATTAAATTATTATAATTTATCTAAATCTCAAAAAAAATTATTAAATTTACATAAAAAAATATTAAATTATTTAAATATAAGTCAATCTTTATCAATGATTAATTATAAATTTGATCTTAATAAAGAATTGATAGAAAAATTAAATTTAAAAAAAAAATCTAAATTTTGCTATCTTGATATATTAAAAAAAAAAGAAATATTATTAAATAATATAAAAATAATTTCAAAAAAAAAATTATCTAATATAAACGAATTAGAAAAAAATATACTAAAAATATTAAATGAATTATCTTTATTATCAAAAGAAAAAAAAAATAACATTTTAAAAATAATACCACCAATAAATAATAAAATATTATGGTATTCACCATGGGAAATTATTAACCAAAATTTTGATAATAATATAAAATATTTAATTTATTGGAAAAAATTAACAAAAGAATATAATAATAAAAATCAAAAAAATTGGGATATTATATTAAATAAATTAATAAATTTAACTTATGAAAAAAAATCAAAAAATTTATTTTATAAAATATACATAGAAATAATATATAACAAAATAAATTTGTTAAATTTACTAACATATATATATATATTAATATTAACAATAACATTATTAAAAACAAAAAATGTATTTTATATTAATATACTAAACCATATAAAAAAATATTTATATAATATAAATACAATTATATATTGTTTTATAATATTAACAAGAATATATATTACTGAAAAACCACCAGTAACAACATTATATGAAAGTTTAATTTTTGTAGGATTTATAATAACAATTTTAACATATATAAATAAAATAAATAAAATAAATATAATATTAGGATGTATTATAAACATATTAATATTATATATAAGTAATAAATATTCTAATTATGTAGATAATATAAATATAACTGCAGCTATTCTAAATACTAATTTTTGGTTAACAATTCATGTAATAAGTATAACTATAGGATATGGATCATGTATATTTACAAGTTTTTTATCTCATTATCATTTATTAGAAATTTATAAAAACAAAAATTTTCAATATAATAATACTTATAAAAATATATTAAAAATACTTACTTTTGCTTTATTTTTTTCCTTTATTGGAACAATTTTAGGAGGTGTCTGGGCTGAACAATCATGGGGAAGATTTTGGGGTTGGGATCCAAAAGAAAACGGGGCATTACTGATAAATTTATGGATAATACTATTAATTCATGGAAAAATATCAAATTTACTAAATAATACCTCATTTATAATAGGAGTTTGTTTTTTAAATATAATAATAATAATTGCATGGTTTGGAGTTAACTTTTTAAACACAGGGTTACATACATATGGATTCATAAAAAAATTAGAAAATAATATAATAATATTCACTATTGTAGATTTAATATACATAATTATATTATCATATATTATTTATAAAAAATATAAAAAAAAATTTCTCACATAATAACAGGAATATCATCAATAATAAAATAAATAACGTTATCATTATCACAAAATAATTTATTATGATTTTTATTATAAAATAATTTTTTATAACAAAAAGGACATGCTAAAATAAAATTCATACATCACCATAAATTTTAAATAATAAATTAATATAATACTAAATTTTCTATAAATATATATTTATTTAATAAAATATAAAAAATATTAAAAAAAATTACAAAAAAATAAAATTTTAATGATATAATATTTTTTTAATTTTGAAAAAAATAAAATTTCAAAAATTATTTGAATAATAAAAAAAAGGATAAATATATATGTTTTATGAAAAATTAAAAAAATTAATTCCAGAAAAAAATGAAATATTAAAAAATAAAAACCTTCAAATATTTGGAAATATCATATACAATCCTTTATTATGGAATTTTAGAAGACATTCTGTATCTAGAGCATTTGCTATAGGATTATTTTGTGCATGGATACCTATTCCATTTCAAATGATATTATCAGCAGCAATAGCAATTTTTTTAAAAGCTAATTTACCAATATCAATAGCTTTAGTTTGGATAACAAATCCAGTAACAATGCCACCTCTTTTCTTTTTTGCATACAAAATAGGATCTTGGATTTTATCTTCATCATTTAATAATACTAATATAGAATTATCATTCGCTTATTTTTCAACAGCTGTACATGATATATGGAAACCATTTTTGTTAGGATGTTTAATATGTGGAGCTATAAGTGCAATAATAGGAAATATATTAGTAAGAATATTATGGAGATATTCAATAATTAAATTATGGAACAACAGAAAAAAAATAAAAATTGAAAAAAAATAAGATGAAAAGAAATTTATTAATAATTTTAGCAAATGGTGAATCTAAAAGAATACAATATAATAAAAATAATTTATTCATAAAAAATAACATATTGATAGATCATTATATAAAAAATATTTTTAATAAAAAAAATTATGAAAAAATATATATAAATAACAAAATTAAAATATATATTAACATACCAGACATAATATATAATATAGGTCCAATTGGTGCTATATATAGTATAATAAAATATTTAAAAAAAAAAAAAAATTTATTATTATTACCAATAGACAATATAATAATTTCATATAAATTTATAAATATTTTTTTTAAATGGAAAAAAAAATATAAAATAATTATATACAAAAATAATTTTTTTCCAATGTTATTAAAAATAAACTATAAAAAATATGAAATTATAAAAATAAAAAATAGTAATAATTCTATAATTAAATTTATAAATTCAAAAAATACAAAAAAAATTATTTATAAAACAAGAAAAAAATTATTAATAAACATAAATAATAAAAACATATGGATAAAAATAAAATATATATTAGAACAAAAAAATAATTTTATTTTCAAAAATAATTAAAATATAAACTTATTTTCAACACTAATAATAATACCACCGCCTAAACATAAACTATTTTTATAAAAAACTATTGATTGACCTAAAGTAAGGCAATCTTTAAAATCTAAAAATTTAACAATAAAAGTATTATTAGATAAACTTTTTAATATACATTTATCATTAACATAACTATGTCTTATTTTTGCATCACAAATAATATTATAATATATATAATTATTAATAAAATTAATATTTTTTATAATACAATAAAAAAATTTAAAATTTTTAGAAGCAACATTTAAAATATTTTTGAATAAATTTTTATTAAATATATATTGTAAAACAAAAGAATTATTATCATTAATAATTTTTTTTTTTTGTCCATAAGTATAAAACATTATTCCATCATGTATATCAATTTGATTATTATATATATTAAAAACAGGACCATAACAAACAGAAATATATTTTTTTAAAAAAGATTTAAAATCCAAAGTACCTATAAAACATATACCAATACTATCTTTTTTCATACTATTATATAAACCTAAATTTAAAGATAATTTTCTAATAAAAGATTTATTATATCTATATAAAGGAAAAATAATAAATTTTAATTGATTTTTATTCAAATTATACAAAAAATAAGTCTGATCTTTATTAAGATCAAAAGATTTACACAAAATATAATTATTTTTTAAAAATTTTATTTTAGAATAATGACCAGTTGAAACAAAATTAGCACCTAAATATTTACCATATTCCAAAAAAATATCAAATTTTATTTTATTATTACATAAAATGTCAGAATTAGGGGTATTTCCAAATTTATACTCATTTAAAAAATAAAAAAAAATTTTATTCCAATAATCAAATGAAAAATTAACTATGTGAAGTTTAATTTTTAAAAATTTACAAATTTTTTGTGTATCCAAAAGATCTTTAGATATAGTACAATATGAATAATTACTTTCATCCCAATTTAACATAAAAATTCCAATAATTTTATATCCTTTTTTTTTTAAAATATATGCCGTTATAGACGAATCTATTCCCCCAGACATACCTAATATTATATTATAATTCATATTTATCACATAAAATTAAAAAAAAATTCATTTTAATAATATTTTTACCCATAAAAATAAAAAAACTTTTTTTTCAAAATATTTTTCTATACTTATTCTAGACAACCTACTAATATTTTTAATTAAATTACCTTTATATCCTAATAAAATATTTTTTTGAGAATATTTATTAATAAATATATAACCATTTATTATAATAATATTATTTTTTAAAAAAATATTATATATATCAATATTTAAAAAATAAGATAATTCAGCTTTTAATATATTTATCAATTTTTCTCTAATAATTTCAGAAATATATATTTTTATATCAATAACCATTTTTTTATAAACTGGATAAAAATGATTTTTTAAAGGTAAATAATAAATTATTTTTTTTCTCAAAATATCAATATTAAAATTTTTAATTGCAGAAATAGGAATAATATTATTAATACCATATTTATCATACAATTCTTTCATTCTATAAAGTAAAAAAAATTTATAATTTAATTTATCAATTTTATTAATAACTAATATAATATTACAATTTAATTTTTTTAATTGTTTTATCATTTTATCATCATAAACATTCCAATAAAAAGGATCTATAACATATAATATTATGTCACAATAAATAATACTTTTAAAAAAAATTTTATTAATTAAATACTTTTCATCATTAAAATCAAATCCAGGTGTATCAACAAATATCATTTGGTTACTTAAATAAGTATAAACACCTAATATATTTATTTGTGTAGTATTACATTTATTAGATGTTGCAGATATTTTTTTTTCAATAAAACAATTCAATAAAGAAGATTTTCCAACATTAGTTTTTCCAACTATAGCTATAAAACCACAATGTAATCTATACATAAAAGTTAAGAAATATTAATACAAATTCTATTCCATCTAATATCTTTATAATATAAATCCCAACTAAACCAAATTAAAAAAACTTTCCCTAAAATATCTTTTTCTTTTACTATTCCCCAAGTTCTGCTATCATAACTAAGATTACGGTTATCACCAATAATAAAATAACTATTATTAGGAACAACAAGATCATTAACAATATAAGAAATGTTTTTTACCCAAGGTCTTAAATATATATTATAACTTATATTTTTAATAAGTTCTTCTTTATAAGATTCAATAGGAAAAAAAATAATATTATCATTATTCATATCAATATCTTCAAAAAGATATAATTTAATAATTAAATTATCATTAATATATAAATTTTCATTATTATATTTTATATGATCTCCAGGAACACCTATAACTCTTTTAACAAAATTTTTTTTACTAAAATGTTTAAAAACAATTATATCACCATTTTTAGGTAAAGAAATAGATAAAAATTTCTTATCTATTACAGGAATTTTTAAATTATATATAAATTTATTAACTAATAAAAAATCCCCATCATATAAATTAGGTACCATAGATCTAGAAGGGATTCTAAAAGGTTCTATAAAAAAATATCTAAAAATAAACAAAAATAAAATAATAGGAAAAAAATAAATAACAAATTTAAAAACATTATTAAAAATATGAGATTTAATCTTATTTTTCATAAAAAAATTTATAACTAAAATAAAAACAAATATTATTATTATTATTATTAAAAAATTTTCCATATTTCATTTCTCTTTTTTATTTATTTTTAAAATAGCTAAAAAAGCTTCAGGAGGTATATAAACTTTACCAATATTTTTCATTTTCTTTTTTCCTAATTTTTGTTTATCTAATAATTTTCTTTTTCTAGTAATATCTCCACCATAACATTTAGCTATAACATTTTTTCTTAAAGCCTTAACAACAGATCTAGCTATGATATTATTATTTATAGAAGCTTGAATTACTATATCAAATAACTGTCTAGGAATTAATTTATTAACACATTCAATAATTTGTCTTCCTCTTCTATAAGCATCTTCATAATATAAAATAGAAGATAAAGAATCATTTTGAATTCCATTAACAAGAATATCTAATTTAACTAAATTAGATATTTTATATTCTTTAAAATTATATTCTAAAGAAGCAAAACCTTTACTAACAGATTTAATTGTATCAATAAAATCCAAAACAACTTCACTCATAGGTAATTCATAAACTATTGAAACATGTTTTCCAAAATATAATATTTCTTTTTGTATTCCTCTTCTATTTATACAAACAGAAATTATATTTCCTAAATAATCTTTTATAGATAATATAGTTACAATTACAAAAGGCTCTGCTATTTCTTTAACTGCTCCATAAAAATATAATTTTGAAGGATTTGTTATATATTTAATATCTCCATTTTTAGTTGTTATTTTGTAAACTACAGTTGGAGGAGAAATAATAAGATCTAATTTATATTCTCTTTTTAAACGTTCTTTTACTATATCCATATGCAATAAACCTAAAAATCCACATCTAAAACCAAAACCTAAAGCATCTGAAACTTCTGGCTCATATATTAAAGATGAATCATTTAATTTTAATTTATATAAACCTATACGAAAATTTTCATATTCAGTTGAGGAAACAGGAAAAAATCCTGCATAAACATTAGGTTTTATAATTTTAAAACCAGGAAGAGGTAAAATAATATCTTTATAAAAATAATGAGTTATAGTATCACCAACTAAAGCAATATTAATATTTTTAATACCTGAAATCACAAAACCAACTTCTCCAGCACTTAATTTATCCATTTTTTCTTTTTTAGGAGTAAAAATACCAACTTCTTCAACAGTACAAAATTCATTATTCGATATAATAATTATTTTATCACCTTTTTTTACAACTCCATCTTTAACTCTAATTAAAGATACAATACCTTGATAACCATCAAACCATGAATCAATAATTAAAGCTCTTAAAGGATTATCAATACAACCACATGGAGGAGGAATTTTTTCAATAACACTTTCCAATAAATTTATTATTCCAATACCATTTTTTGCGCTAATCTTTAATGCTTCCTTTGCATCAATTCCTATTATATTTTCAATTTCTTTTTTTGTGCCTTCTATATCTACATGTAATAAATCTATTTTATTTAAAACAGGAATTATAACTAAATTATTATCAGAAGCCAAATAACAATTAGCTAAAGTTTGAGCTTCAACACCTTGTGTTGCATCAATAACTAAAATAGCTCCTTCACAAGCAAACATTGATCGAGAAACTTCATAAGAAAAATCAGCATGTCCAGGAGTATCAATAAAATTTAATTTATATTTATTTCCATGAACTGAAAAATAATTTAATGTAACACATTGAGCTTTTATTGTAATACCACGCTCTCTTTCAATATCCATAGAATCTAAAACTTGTTCTTGCATCTCTCTACTATTCAAACCATTACATATTTGAATAAATCTATCTGCTAAAGTAGACTTACCATGATCAACATGAGCAATAATTGAAAAATTTCTAATATATTTCACTGGTATATACTCTTTTTTATAAACTTAAATATAATTCAAAATAAATTAAAATAATTAATAAAAATTAATAATTTTTTACTAAATAATTCATAAAATTAATATGATGCATTTTTTCTTCACAATTAGAATATTTACTTAAAACCATAAAATTATTTTCATCTAAAGATTCTATTTTACAATTACTTTCTATATCTTCAATAAATAAAGATACAGTAGTTTGCATCATCGTTATAATAAAATATATTTTAGCTAAAATAATAACATCTAATAAAGCACCATGATACTTTCTATTCATATTTATATTACAACGTTTTGCTAAAGAATCTAAATTATTTTTTTTCCCAGGAAACAATTTTCTAGAATAAATCAAAGTATCAAAAATAACAATATGATTTTTTATATCTTTAATTTTATGATTTAATAATAATAATTCATAATTTATAAATTCAATATCAAATTTAGCATTATGAACAATTATTTCAGACCCAATAATAAAGTCTAACAAATCATCAACTATATTCCTAAACAAAGGTTTATTAATTAAAAAATAATCCCTTATTCCAGTAACTTTAGAAGCTGCAGCATCTATCTTTCTTTGAGGATTTAAATATGTATGAAACTTTTTTCCGGTTATTTTTCTATTAATAATTTCCAAACAACATATTTCTATAATTCTATGCTTATTATTAATAGATAAACCAGTAGTTTCTATATCTAAAACTATTTGTTTCATAAAATAACATTCAAATTAAAATTATTAATAAATAATAATTTTTTATCGAAATTTATTATTATTTTAAAAAAAAATAAGTAAAAATTTTTTTTTATATATTTATTTAAATTAATATTCATATTTTTATAAACAGAATTAATATTCTCCAATTTATTCATTATTTACTTTTCACATATTTAAACTATCAAAAATACTTAAAAAACTAATTTTATCATTAAAAAAAACAATATACAGGTTATTATATAAATTTAAAATTTTTTTTACAACCAAATTATAATTTAATTGATAAATAATTTTGAATTAATTTTTTAATTACCTCAAAATAGCACCATATTTTAAAGAAAGAACACTTATTATTTTATTTATTTCAAAATTAACAGTATCATCTAATAAAGTCATTTCATAAGATTGCATTAAAAATCTAAAAGAAATACTTTTATAATATTTAGGAATTTCACTTCCATTATATACATCTAATATCAATATATCTTTCAAAATACTAATATTTAAACTATATATGAAAATTAATATATCTTTTGATAAAAAATCATTTTTAATTAAAAAAGTTAAATCTCTACTAACATAAGGATATTTAGATACTTTTTTAACAAAAAATTTAAAATTATTAAGTAATAATATATCTATTTCAATTTCAAAAGAATAAACAAAAACATCTATAAAAAAATAATTTAATATATCAATTTTAATTAATCCAAAACAACCCAAATATAAATTATTTAAATATATATTAACACTTTCATTTATATCAAAAAATAAAATTAAAGAATTAATAAAAGATAAATTAAAATTTTTATTAATAGAATCAAATAAAAATAATATGTCATTTTTTATATCAAAAAAATCTATTTTTTTAGATTTTATTCCCCATTGATCAAAAAATATATTACCAGTAGCAACTCCACTTATTAAATTTTTTTCCTTAAATAATAAAGTATCATTATCAAAAACAAAAATTTTACCAAATTCAAAAATTTTTATATTATTTTTTTGCCTAGATAAATTATATTTTAAATTTAACAATAAGCCACTTATTAAAGTAGTTCTCATCATATTCATATCATTAGAAATAGGATTTTTTATAATCAAATCATCACAAAAAAAATCATTAAATAATTTTTCAAATTTATCACTAATAAAACTATAATTTATAACTTCAAAATAACCTTTATTAATTAACGACAATTTCATTAAATATATTTCATCTATAAATATATTATTTAAATTAAAATTGTTAAAATTATTGAAATTATTATAATTATAAAAAAAATTACATAAATTTTGCATTCCATATAATCTTATAATTTCTTCTACTATATCAATTTCTTTAAAAATATCTTGTCTAAATTTTGGTATTAAAAGTTTCCAACCATAACTTACTTTTAAATAAATAATATATAATCGTTGAAAAATTAATTCAATATCCAATTTAGAAAAAACTAAACCTAAAATTCTTTTCAAATAAGAATATCTAAAAGAAATTTTAACATTATATAAAGTACTAATATTTTCATAATAATTAGATGATCCTACCATATATCCATTTATTAAAAATATAAAAGAAACTCTTTTTAAAACATAATTTTGAATACCTATAGAAATATTTCTTTCTAATTTATAAATATAACTATTATTTATATTAAAAAATTTAGAAGAAAATCTAATATTTTTAAAATTATAACAGCCAACACAAATGAGAAAAAATTTAGTATTCTCTTTAACATTATATTTATCAAAATTTTTTATTCCAGAAATAGATAACAAATTATATTGATCTTTCGTTATAAACACATCTTTATTAAAAATAATATTTTTATTAAATAAATATTTATAATTAAATTTTTCAAAAAATAAATCATTTATTATTAAATCATAATCATAAAAATCTATAGGCTGCCCAAATTCTAAAAAAATATAATTAATTATATCAGAAAAAAAAAAAGATAAATAAAAACCAGAATTAATAATTCTATTTTTTATATATTTAGGAGTTTTTAAAATAGTACTATTTAAATTATTAATTATTTTACATTCATAATATGAAAAAAATTCATTAAATAAAATATTTTTAAAAAAATTAAATTCATATAAAAAATTTAAATTTACACATTCAACGAATTTTCTCTTTAAACAAAATATTGAAGAAATTTCCATAGAAATAAAATATAAACTTAAACAATCTCCTCTATTAGGTAATACATCTATTTCTATAAATTTATCATTATAAATACTTACTTCAAAACCAAAAAAAGATAGACTATTAGACAAATTTTTTATATCAATATCTAAAAATATATATTCATTTAACCAATTTTTACAAATTTTCATATATAACTTAAATAATACTAAAATTGTTCTAAAAAATATAAATTATTTTCAAAATGTAATCTTAAATCATCAATATTATAATAAAGCATTGATAATCTATCAATTCCTACACCAAAAGCTAAACCTGAATATACTTCATGATCAACATTACAATTATTTAAAACAATAGGATTTACAACACCACAACCTAATAATTCAATCCAACCACTTTCTTTACAAATTTTACAACCATCACCAAAACAATTAAAACATTTAACATCAACTTCTGCTGAAGGTTCAGTAAAAGGAAAATATGAAGATCTAAATTTAATAGGTAATTCTTTTCCAAAAAAATTAGAAAGAAAATCACTAATCAAATGCTTTAAATCTATAAAAGTAACATTTTTATCAACAATTAATCCCTCTATTTGATGAAACATTGGAGTGTGAGTATTATCATAATCACGTCTATATACTTTACCTAAAGATATTAATTTAAAAGGCGGATTACAAGACAACATTTCTCTAATTTGAACAGAAGAAGTATGTGTTCTCAATAAATTATTATTATTAAAATAAAAAGTATCATGCATATCTCTAGCTGGATGATAAGAAGAAATATTAAGAGCATCAAAATTATGATATTCATCTTCTATTTCAGGACCTAAAGCTATTTTAAAACCCTTTTTTAAAAAAAAACTTTCTATTCTTTTTATAGTTATTGTAACCGGATGAAAAGACCCCATTTTATAACCCCTAGAAGGCAAAGTACAATCTATATAATTAGTTTTTTCAATGCCTAATAGAAATTTTTCTTTTATTTTAATATTTAAAAAAATTAATTTTTTTAAATTATTTAAAATTTTACTATAAGATAATCTATAATTATAATTGATATTTTTTAAAAATTTTAATTTTTTAGTTATAAAACCATTTTTTCCAAAATATTTTATTTTTAATAAATTTAAATCATCAATTTTATCAATTTTATCAATTTTATCTAATACAGACTGTAATAAATATTTAAAGTTAGTCATAGTTATTTTAAATATGAAAGTTTAATAATTTTTTTTATAAAAATTTAATTTTATTTAAATTTTCTTTAACAACAAAAACAATTTCACAAAAAGATTTAAAATCTAATATAGACATATTTGATAAAATTTTTCTATTCAAATAAATATTTGAAATTTTTAGACCAAATATAAATACATTATAAGATAAACCTATTTTTCTAACTGCAGCATTTATTCTAACTATCCATAAGCTTCTAAATTGTCTTTTACGTTGCTTTCTATCTCTATAAGAATACTGAGCCGCTTTTATAACAGCTTGTTTTGCAACTCTATAAACTTTTCTTCTAGCGCCATAATATCCTTTAGCTTTCAACAATATTTTTTTATGACGTTTTTTGGCAACAACACCTCTTTTAACTCTAGCCATCATTTTATCCTTATTATTAATATAATTTAAAAATTAGGTAACATTTGTTCAATCAATTTAAATTGACACTTTTTAACAAATTTTAAACCTCTTAAATGTCTTTTTCTTTTTGTAGTTTTTTTAGTTAATATATGCCTAGCATGTGATTGTTTATGTTTATAACTACCATTACCAGTTATTTTTATACGCTTTGAAGCGCCACGATGTGTTTTAATTTTCAACATTTTCTATTCCACCAGATTTATTAACATTAATTTTTTTAGGAGAAATTATCATCATTAGTTGTTTACCTTCAAATTTAGGATTAAAAGATATAATTCCAACTTCTTTTATATCATTGCAAACTCTATCTAAAATTTTAGAACCAAGACTTTTATGTATCATTTCCCTACCTCTAAAATAAACAGTAATTTTAACTTTATTTCCTTCATTCAAAAAATTAATAACATTTTTTAATTTAACATCATAATCATTAACATCTGTATTAGGTCTAAACTTAATTTCTTTTATTTTTACCCTTGTTTGCTTTTTTTTAGAAACAACATTTTGTTTATTTTGTTTAAAAACAAATTTTCCATAATCCATTAATCTAGCCACAGGTGGATCAGAATTAGGTTGTATTTCAACTAAATCTAAAAAAGATTCTGCGGCAATTTTCAAAGCATTTTGTAAACTAACAACACCTATTTGTTTACCATCATCTCCTATAAGTCTCAATTCTTTTGCGTCAATTTGATTATTAATTTTATTTTTATTATTTTCTTTTATAATAATAAGTACTCCTTATTTAAATAAACAACAATTTTATCATATTTATAAAAAAATCAATTTTCATAACACCTAAATTTTTCTCTTCCTTATGTCTTACAGATATAAAATTGTTAATAACTTCATTTTTTCCAATAATTATCAAATAAGGAATCTTTTTTGTAATAGCATTACGTATTTTAAATGATATTTTATCATTTTTAAAATCAAAAGTAACCCTAAAATTTTCTTTTTTCAAAATTTCAACAATTTTTTTAGAATAATGTATTTCAAAAAAAGTTATACTCAAAACTATAATTTGAATTGGACATAACCAAAAAGGAAAATTAAAAGAATTATTTTCTAATAATATACCAAAAAATCTTTCTATAGAACCTATAATAGCTCTATGTAAAATAATTGGAAATTGCTTAAGTCCAAATCTATTAAAATAACTAGCACATAATCTTTTAGGAATAAAAAAATCTATTTGTATTGTTCCACATTGCCATAATCTACCAATATTATCTTTCAAAGTAAATTCTATTTTAGGACCATAAAATGCCCCTTCTTCTTTACAAATAACATAATCTAAATTCAATTTATCTAAAGCTAAAATTAAAGATTTTTCAGCTTTATCCCAAATTAAATCATTTCCAACTCTTTTTTTAGGTCTAGTAGATAATTTTATCAAAATATTTTTAAATTGAAATTTTTTATAAACAATAAATAAAGATTTAATAAATAAAATAACTTCTTTTTGAATTTGATATTCAGAACAAAAAATATGTCCATCATCTTGAACAAAATTTTTAACTCTCATTATTCCATGCAAAGATCCAGAAAATTCTTTTCTATGACAAGATCCAAATTCACAATATTTTATAGGTAAATCTTTATAAGATTTAATAGAATTTTTAAAAATTTGAACATGGGCAGGACAATTCATAGGCTTTAATAAAAATACATCATCATCAGAAAAAATAAAATACATACTTTCAAAAAATTTATCTAAATGTCCAGAAATTTCCCATAAATTTTTATTCATTAATTGTGGTGTATTAACTTCTATATATTCATAAAAATTAAAAATATATCTTAAATATTTTATAATTTCTTGATAAATAATCCAACCATTTTTATGCCAAAAAATTACTCCACAAGTATCGGCTTGAAAATGAAATAAATCATATTTACGAGATAACAATCTATGATCAATTATATTATTTGACAAATTTTTATCTAATTTAAAAAAACTATCAAAAAAATTTCCTTCTATTCTTTGTAACATAATATTTAAAGAATCAGACAACCAATAAGCACCAGATACTTTTACTAATTCAAAATTATAAAATTTATATAAATTTTCAAAATTAAATTCATAAGAAAAATCCAAAAAAGAACCATATTTATAAATATATATATCATTTTTATCAATAAGATCATTTTTATATTTATTTATAAAAAATAAATTTCTATAATCTTTTTTATTAAAAAAAAACATAAAATTAGAAAAACGAAATTCCAATAATAAAATCATTTTTCTTTCTATTTTTTTTAAAATATTAAAAGACAATCTAAAATCTATTTCAAAATCATAATAAAAACCATTTTCAACACTATTACCAAAACCTAAAATAGAAAAAGGAAATAATATTTTAATAGAATAAGCAACTAAATATTTATAAAAAATTTTAGCAGTAGATAATTGAAACATATCTTTATAATAAAAAAGATCAATAAAAGAATTTTTAATCAATAAAAAACATTTTTTAACAAAAAAACCATTACTTTTAATAGTAAAATTAATTAATAAATCATTATTAAAATACTTAATTAAATTAATAATCATAATAGAAGAAATAAATTTAATTATTTTTTTATTAGGTAATATTATAAAGAACATATACATCCAAAAAAAATGTAGGCATGAGTGGAATCGAACCACCGACAACTACTACGTCAAAATAGAGCTCTACCACTGAGCTACATGCCTAAACATTTATAAAATACTACAAAAAAAAAATCTAATCAAGATCATTTCAATAAATATAAATAATTTAATATAATATTAATAAAAATAAAATATATATAAATATTTATTATAAAATAAATAAAAAAAATGATAAAATGAAGAAATTGTATTTAAAAATAGAGAAAAAATGACAAAAATAAAAACTATAAAAAAAATATTAGATAAAAAATATAAATATGGTTTTAGCACAAAAACAAATTCTGTTTCTTTTATAACTGGATTAAATGAAAAAACTATATACGAAATATCAAAAAAAAAACAAGAACCAAAATTTTTATTAAAATGGAGACTACAAGCATATTATAAATGGATAAAAATGAAGGAACCTTCATGGGCTAATATAAAATATAAAAAAATAAATTACCAAAATATAATATATTATTCTTCTCCAAAAATAATTAAAAATAAACAAAATTTAAAAAATTTAGATCCAGAAATAATAAAAACATATAATAAATTAGGAATATCTTTAAATGAACAAAAAAAATTACAAGGGATAGCAATTGACGCTGTATTTGATAGCATTTCTGTTGCAACAACTTTTAAAAAAGAATTAATGAAAATAGGAATTATATTTTGCTCTTTTTCAGAAGCAATTAAAAATTATCCAAAATTAGTAAATAAATATTTAGGAACAGTTGTTCCATACAATGATAATTTTTTTTCAACATTAAATTCATCTGTTTTTAGCGATGGTTCTTTTTGCTATATCCCAGAAAATATAAAATGTCCTTTAGAATTATCAACATATTTTAGAATAAACACAATATTAACAGGACAATTTGAAAGAACATTAATTGTAGCAAATAAAAACAGTTATGTTAGTTACTTAGAAGGATGCACAGCTCCTATAAGAGATGATAACCAATTACATTCAGCTGTAGTAGAAATTATAATATTAGAAAATGCAGAAGTAAAATATTCAACAATACAAAATTGGTACCCAGGAAATGAAAAAAATATTGGAGGAATATACAATTTTGTAACAAAAAGAGGAAAATGTATTGGAAAAAACTCAAAACTATCATGGACACAAATAGAAACTGGATCATCAATAACATGGAAATATCCAAGTATTATTTTAAAAGGCAATAATAGTAATGGACAATTTAATTCAATAACATTAACAAATCATTTTCAACAATCTGACACTGGATCAAAAATATTACATATAGGAAATAATACATCAAGTGTAATAATATCAAAAACAATAACATTAGGATATTCTAAAAGCACATATAGAGGATTAATCAAAATATATAAACAATCTAATAATGCAAAAAATTATACTCAATGTGATTCATTAATAATAGACAATAATTCAAATTCATATACTTTTCCAAAAATAGAAACTAATAATACAAATTGTGAAATAGAACACGAAGCCTCAATAAGCAAAATAAATGAAGAACAATTATTTTATTGCCTACAAAGAGGTTTAAATAATGAAGAATCTATAGGAATAATAGTAAATGGATTTTGTAAACAAATATTAAAAAAATTACCTATAGAATTTTCTGTAGAAGCATATAAATTATTAAATATAAAAATTGAAGGAGCAATAGGATGAAAAATATATTAATTATAAAAAAATTAACAATAAAAACAAATAATAAAATAATATTATCAAATATTAATTTATCAATTAATAAAGGAGAAATACATGCAATAATGGGACCAAATGGATCAGGAAAAACTACATTATCAAGGGCATTAGTTAAAGATCCTGAATACATAACAGAAGGAACTATATTATATAAAAATGAAGATACAATAAATTTTTCTACAGAAATGTGTGCTCAAAAAGGAATTTTTTTAACTTTTCAAAACCCAATATCTATACCAGGAGTAACAAATATTCAATTTATAAAAAGTTCAATAAATACAATTAAAAAATTTAAAAATGAACAACCGTTAGATATAATAGAATTCACAAAAATAATTAAAAAAAACATAAAATTGTTAAATATGTCAGAAGATTTTTTGTATAGATCATTAAATGATGGATTTTCTGGGGGAGAAAAAAAAAAAAATGAAATATTACAAATGTTAATTTTAAATCCAGATTTAATAATTTTAGATGAAATTGATTCAGGATTAGATATAGATGCATTACAAACAATATCAGAAGTAATAAATCTTTTTAAAACAAAAGAAAAATCAATTATAATAATAACTCATTATAATAGAATATTAAATTACATAATTCCAGATTTTATACACATATTAAAACAAGGAAAAATAGTACATAGTGGAGATAAAAATTTATCATTAAAATTAGAAAAAAATGGATACAATTTTATATAAAAATTATGAAGGAAATAAATGAATAATATAAATATAAATTATAACTTATTGATAAAATACATAAATAATTTAAAAATAGAAAATGAATATCAAGAATATGCTTTAAAGATATTAAAAAAAAAAAATATAAAAAATATAATAAATTATTTTAATTTTAATTTAAACACAATTAAGAATAATAAAAATGAACAAATAAATAATTTAACAAATAATATAAATAATAAAATAATATTTAATAATGGATTATATGAAAAACATATTTTAAATGAAAATATAAAAATAGATATAATAGATATCAAAAAAAATATTCCAAAAAAATTAAATGATTTTTTCAATATAAATTATATAAACAAATTATCTACTATAGACTTATTAAATTATATAAGTATAAAAAATATTGTTTGCTTAAAAATAAAAAAAAATACATCAATTGAAGATCCAATATTTATAATTTATAAAAATACAAATACAAAATATATAATAAATAATACAAAAAATTTTATTAATATAGAAAAAAATATAAAAATAAAAATAATAGAAATACACACTAGCAACATTCAAAAATCATTCAATAATATTATAAATCATATCAAAATAAATAATAATTCAAAAATAAAACACATAATATTAAATAATAATAACAACATAAATAAAATAAAAAATAATATAAAAATAAATAATAATACAAATTATAAACATAAATATGTTTCTATAAACGGAAAAAAAACAAAATATAAATTAAAAATAAAAATACTTGGAAATAATTCAAATGTTACATTTAAATGTTTAACAATATTAAATAAAAATAATAAAAATAATATAAAATATACAATATTACATAAAAATTCAAATAATAAAAGTAATTGCATAATAAAAAATATAAATAAACATAAATCTATAACAAAATTTAATGGAATTATAAAAATAGAAAAAAAAGCAAATAAAACAAAAGCAAATTTACATACAAAAGGTATATTATTATCAAAATTAAATATAATAAAATATAGCCCTAAACTTTTTATAAAAAATAAAAACGTAATTTGTAATCACAGTTCAACAATAGGCACATTTGATAAATCAATATTATTATATATGAAAACTAGAGGAATAATAAAAAAAGAAATATTCAAATTATTAATAAATAGTTTTATATACCCTATAACAAATATGCTTCCAAAAATAATAAAAGAAATAATATATAAAAATATTTATCAAAATGAATAACTATATAAAACAAATAAGAAAAGAATTTCCTATTTTTAATAAAAAAATAAATGGACAATATTTATCATATTTAGATAATGCAGCTTCAAGTCAAATGCCAAAAAGTTGCATAAATACTTTAAAAAAATACTATGAAAATTCACATTCAAATATACATAGAGGTATTTACACTCTAAGTGAAAAAAATACATATCAATTCGAAAATACAAGAAATAAAATAAAAAAATACATAAATGCTAAATATGAAGAAGAATGTATTTTTGTAAAAGGAACAACTGAAGCAATAAATTTAGTAGCTTATATTTTTGGAGAAGAACATATAAAAGAAAATGATGAAATCATAATAACTGAAATGGAACATCATTCTAATATAATTCCATGGCAAATATTATGTAAAAAAAAAAAAGCAATATTAAAAATAATACCAATAAAAAAAAACGGAGATCTTGATATAAGTTGTTTAAATATTTTAATGTCAAAAAAAACTAAATTAATTTCTTTAACTTTTATTTCAAATGCTATAGGAACAATAAATCCTATAAAATATATAACTGATATAGCTAAAAAAAAAAATATTTATGTATTAATAGATGGAGCACAAGCTATATCTCATATAGATATAGATGTTCAATATATAAATTGTGATTTTTTTGTATTTTCATCTCATAAAATATACGGGCCAACAGGATTAGGGATACTTTATTGTAAAAAAAAATTATTAAATAATTTACACCCATATCAAAGTGGAGGATCTATGGTACTAAATGTTGAATTAAATAAATCAACATATAAAAATATTCCTCATAAATTTGAAGCTGGAACTCCCTCTATATCAAGCATAATAACTTTTGGAGAAACTTTAAATTTTTTACAATCAATAAATAAAAAAATAATTTATAAACATGAAGAAGAACTATTAAAATATGCTCATTTTATTTTACTAAAAATACCAAATATAAACATAATAGGAAATCAAATAAATAAAAAAAACATAATATCATTTACAATAAAAAATATACATTCACATGATATAGCTACAATTACTAATGAATATGGAGTAGCAGTTAGAGCTGGACATCATTGTGCTATTCCATTAATGAAATTTTTTAATTTAACATCTACAACTAGAATATCAATTGGTATGTATAGTACATATGAAGAAATAGATATACTATATAAAAGCTTATTACATACTATTAAATTATTTAATAAAAAAAAAAAGGTTTAATATGAATATAAACGAATTATATAAAGAAATAATAATAGATCATGGAACAAACCCAAGAAATTATAAAATATTACCAATAAGTAATTATACATATAAAGGATATAACCCAATATGTGGAGATACTATACACATATATATTTATATAAAAAATAATATTATAAAAAATATATCTTTTCAAGGAAAAGGATGTTCAATATCAATTGCCTCAGCTTCAATAATGACAGAAGAATTTATAGATAAAAATATAAATTATGCAATAAAATTACATAATTTATTCAATAAATATTTATTAGGAAACAAAGAAACAATAATAATAAATGATAAATTAAAAGCTTTATCAGGAATAAAAAATTTTCCAGCAAGAATAAAATGTGCTACACTTGCTTGGTATAGTTTTAAAAAAGCTATAAAAACAAATATATAATAAAAAAAAAAATAAGAATAATTAAGTGAATAATAATATATATAAAACATCAAATTTATTTTTTCCAACAATAAAAGAAACAAAAAATAATATAAAATCAACAAGTCATAAATTAATGATTAAAGCAGGAATAATAAGACAAACTGCTTCTGGTATATATACATTATTACCATTAGGTTTATTATCAATTAATAAAATACAATTTATAATAAAAAAATATTTAAATGAAATAAATTGTCAAGAAATATTAATGCCAATATTACAACCAAAAAATTTATGGGATGAATCAAAAAGATGGGACAAATATGGTTCTCAATTATTTAATTTAAAAGACAGAAAAAATAGAAAATTTTGCTTAGGTCCAACACATGAAGAAATTGTAACTGATTTAATTAGACATAATATATATGGATATAAACAATTTCCAATAACTTTATATCAAATACAAACAAAATTTAGAGACGAATATAGACCTAAATTTGGATTAATAAGAGCTAGAGAATTCATAATGAAAGATGCTTATTCATTTCATATGAATAAAAAATGCTTGAATTATACATATAATAAAATTAGAACTGCATATATAAAAATATTTAATTTATTCAACTTAGAATATAAAATAGTCATTGCAGATTCTGGAGAAATAGGTGGAAATTTATCTGAAGAATTTCATATAATATCAAAAACAGGAGAAGATAAAATAGCTATATCTAAAAAAAGTAATTTTGCATCTAATGTAGAATTAGCTATTCCAGGATATATAAAAAAAAAAAATTTAAAAAAACTCAAAAATAAAAAAATAAATATTAAATACAATAAAATTAATATTAAATATAAAAGCTATAAAAATAATAGTAATATAAAAACAATAAAAACAATATTATTAAAAGGAAAAAAAAAAAAATCTCCAATTATAATTATAATAATAAAAAAAATTTATCAAATAAATTCATTAAAATTAATAAAAAATAAAATTATAAAAAAACCATTGCAAATAATACAAAATAAATATATAAATATTGAAAAAGTAAAAGACAAAATACCAATAATTATAGATAATTCAACATATAACAATACTAATTATTCACAAAAATTAAATAAAAAAAATTTATGGAAAATAAATATAAATTTATTATTAAAAAATATAAAAATAAATGACATAAGATATATATCAAATTTAGATATAAGTCCATGCGGAAATGGATACATAAAAATAAAAAAAGGAACAGAAGTAGGACATATTTTTAAATTAGGAAATAAATATAGCACATTAATGAAAACACAAATTAATAATAATAATAAACAATCACAATATATTGAAATGGGATGTTATGGAATAGGAATTTCAAGATTATTATCAATAATAATAGAACAAACATGTGATAAACATGGTATAATATTTCCAGAAATAATATCACCTTTTAATGTAATAATTATTCCAATAAATTTAAAAAATAAAATAATAAAAGAATACACTATAAATTTATATAAAGAACTAAAAGATAAAAAAATAGATGTAATAATAGAGAATAGAAAAATAAACATACAAATAATTCTATCAGAAATTGATCTAATAGGAATACCTCATAGGATTATTATTAATGAAAAAAACTTATTATTAAATAAACTTGAATACAAATCAAGAAATTCAAAAAATATTTTTTTACTAAATAAAAATGAAATTTTTAATATAATAGAAAAAAATTTAAAAAAATGCATTTAATAATAATATTATATTCTTTATTTGCTAGTATTTTTACTTTACAAAAAGAAACATTAAAATACGCTGAACCATTATTTCTTATAGGAATAAGAATGACTATTTCTGGATTTATATTAATATTACATGAAATAACAAATAAAAATTTAATTAAAATAAAATTAAAACATATACCTTTATTTATCATATTATCATTATTAAATATTTATTTAACAAATATACTTGAAATATGGGGAATGTCGTATATAACATCATCAAAAACATGTTTAATTTATAGTTTATCTCCATTTATAACAGCCATATTTTCTTATTTAACAATAAAAGAAAAATTATCAATTAAAAAAAAAATAGGATTAATAATAGGATTTATAGGGTTAATTCCTATAATATATACACAAAGCCAAGAAGAAATTAATATTGGAAAATTTTTTATTTTAACTCTTCCTGAAATATCAATAATAGGAGCAGTAATTTGTAATACTTTAGGATGGATTACATTAAAAAAAATTATAATTAAAAATTATTCACCAATAATAGCAAATGGATATAGCATGCTCTTAGGAGGAACACTAATATTAATACATTCATATACTTTTAAAGAAATGTGGATAAATTTTCCAATATATAATATCAATATTTTTATATTTTATAATATATTAACCGGAATAATATCAAATATAATCTGTTATAATTTATTTGGACATTTATTAAAAAAATATACAGTAACATTTATGAGTTTTGCTGGATTAATGACACCAATTTTTGCATCATGTTTTGGAATAATATTTCACAATGAAATAATAACATGGCATTTTTACGCATCAAATATAATATTTACAATAGGACTTATAATATATCATAATGAAGAATTAAAATAATTTAACTATTTTTCGAAACATAAATAAAATGTTTTTTACAACAAAATAAAATCACAACACTAGGAATACAAATTAAACAAACAACTAAATAAAAATAATCCCATATAAAAAAATCAGCACAAATACCACCTAAAAAAGAAAAAAAAACCCTAACAAAAGAAGAAAAAGAAGATAAAAAAGCATAATAAATTAAAGTATATTCAACACAACATAAATAAGAAAAATATGTAATCAAAATAACTTGACTCATTCCAGATACTACATTTTCTATAGCTACAAGATATAATAAAAATATAATGTTATATCCTATAATAGATTGAATAAAAAATAAAAAACTAATTAAAATCTGAAAAAAACAACAAAATAAAAATAATTTCCATATATTACTCTTCATTAAAAAAAAACCACCAATTCCTCCACCTAAAATCATTAAAAATATACCAAAAGTTTTAACAATATAAATAATTTCTATTTTAGAAAAACCTAATTCTATAAAAAAAGGTATACTCATAGTATTTAAAATAGTATCACCAAATTTAAAAAAAAATATAAAAATTAAAACTATTTTAATATCAGAAATTTTCATTACATAAAAAAATAAATTTTTAAAAGTTAATAAATCACTAAAAGATTTAGATAAATACTTTTTAGGTTCTTCTGAAAATAAAGTAATAAAAATTCCAAAAATAATAAAACCAGACATAATAAAATAAGTTATAACCCAACTATTATAATAAAAAGAAAAATATAAA
This sequence comes from Candidatus Azosocius aquiferis, assembly GCA_043390185.1. GTDB lineage: Bacteria > Pseudomonadota > Gammaproteobacteria > UBA6186 > Azoamicaceae > Azosocius > Azosocius aquiferis. The sequence goes on from DAWERO010000001.1 coordinate 239,453, forward strand.
GCTCCAGATCCAGAAATTAACATTCCACATCTATAACCTAAAACAAAAATCATAGAACCTAAACTTATATTAATATTATAACTTTTTAATAATTCTATTCTATAGACTTCTATAACAACATCTTGTATAGCAGAAAAAAAACCAACAAAAAAAGCGCATACAATAGAAAAAAAAAATTTATTATATGAATTACTTATAGCTAATATTATAATACTAAAAATTAATAAAATTTGAGATAATAAAAGCCAACTTTTTCTTTGTCCAAAAAAAAAAGATAAAAATGGCACTTTTAAATAATCAATATAAGGGCCAAAAATAAATTTTAAAGAATAAGGAACAGTAACCCAAGCAAACAAACCAATTTGAGTTTTATTAAAACCAATTTCTAATAACCACATATTTAAAGTAGACAAAATTAATAAAAAAGGCAATCCACTAAAAATACCAAAAAAAAATATAATAAATAAAATATAATAGAATTTACTAAATATTTTATTTTTTAAATATAAAAACATAATATTAAATCAAACAAATCACAAAAATAAAAAATATTAAAAATATAAAAAAAAATTTAAAATAAAAATAACATAAAAATTAAAAAAACATTATTTTATAAAATAACATAATGTTTTTTTAATTTTATATTTATATAATTATTAATCTTTTCTTCCAATGAAAAAACCAAATAAACGTAAAAAACTAACAAATAAATTAAAAAAATCTAAATATAAATTTATAGTTGCCAAAATATAATTACGCTCTCCACCATTAATCAATTGACTAGTTTCATATAAAATATAACCACAAGATAATAATACTATAAAAAAAGATACTAATAAATTTACCCAAAATATAGAAAAAATATATCCTATTATACTTAAAATAAGTACTAAAAAAAAAGAAATAAATAAAAAACAACCTAAATAATTAAAATCTTTTTTAGTAAAAAAAGCATATAAAGACAAAAAAGAAAAAAGAAAAAAAGTAACAAATAAAGATAATAAAATTATTTCTTGACCATTAACAAATTTATATAAAATCATATTTATTAAAGGGCTCAAACTATATCCTAAAAATCCAGTAAAACAAAAAAGAAAAAAAATACCATAATAACTATTTTTAAAAATATTAATTAAATAAATTAAACCAATATAAATTAAAATAGAAAAAAAACCTAAAGATTTAGAATGAGTAACAACAGAAAACCAAGCTGTTAAAAAACTAAATAATAAATTAATTGATAATAAAATATAAGTATTTCTTATAACTTTATTAATTAATAAACTATCATATCCTATTCTATAACCCTTAACATAATTATTCATAAACACCTCATTTATAAAAAAAATAAAAAAAACAATATTATTATAAATAATTAATATTAATATTAAAACAAATTAAAAAAAATTTTATTTTTTTAAAATTTTTTTCCATTCATCAGTAGTATGAGTTTGTAAACTTACAGCATGTAAAATTTTATTAACAATAAAATAATTTATAACACTATATATATAACGATGCCTATCTATTAAATTAACATTAATAAAAAAATCATTAATAACAATAATTTCAAAATGAATTTCATCTGAAGTTTTAACAAAAACTTCAGAATTAGAAAAATTTAAAAGAATAAAATCTTTTATTTTTTTAGATATCATAAAATTTACCAAAAAAAATTCAATTAAAAAAAATAAAACATAAATTATTTATTATATTGATATATTATATATTGCAAATAAACATTTTTAGACAAAATATATTCATCAACACTAGCTTTCATAAAAATTTTTTCAGAATATAATAAAAAAATTCTCTCATATAATATATACAATATATAATAATATTTAATATAACTTTCTAAATAAAATTTGTTAACAATAAAATCATTACTAATTAATAATCCTAAAATATCTCGAATTGTACAAGAGCCTAATATAGGTAACACTAAATATATAGATTTATTATAACCCAAATAATTTAAAATTTTTCCATAATTTTTTTTATTAGAAAAAAATTTAAATTTATAAGCAATATCAAAAATACCAAAAATTCCAAAAAAAGAATTAACAAATTCTCTAAAAAAATTATTAAAAAAATCATTAATATCAAATTGAACCAAACTATTAAAAATATTAAAAAATTCATTATAATTTTGTATAACATTTTCAATGCTATTAACAAAAAAAATAGGCATAGTATTTAAATATGAAATAGTAATAGGTTTCAAAAAAAAATTATCTAAATTTTTATTAATAAAATAAGATTTTCTATTAAAATATTCAATAGGATCATCATAAAATTTATGCGCTTCACAAACTAAAAAACTAAATAAAATTAAAAAAATTAAAAAAATTAAAAATCTTAAAAATCTTATTTTTATAAAATACAAATAAAACATAAAATATTTAAAATCTCCAAATTATATACATCAAATTAAAAATCATAATAAATTTATACTTATATATTAAAATTTAGTTCCTAAAGTACAATTAACATTTTTTAATTTATCACAAGATTCAACATTTAAAGGTTTAGCTAAAGAAATCTCTAAAGGCAATCCTAAAGGGGAATTCCAAATAAAAACAATACCAACTGAACCCTTTATAATTAAAGGATTAATTACATGTTCCATATTATATGATCTATTACTAATAGTATCATAAACTTGACCTAAATCAAAAAATACTCCAGTTCTAATATTTGTAACATTTTTTAAAGTATTAGAAATAAAAAAAGAAAATTTAAACAAAAAAGAAAAATTTCCACCTAAAACTATTTTTTTGTCACCCTTATCAATTTTAGGACCCAAAGATTTTTCTTCAAAACCTCTAATTCCACGTGCTCCACCTAAATAATAATTTTTAAAAAAAGGATAAAAATCAAAAAAATTATAAATTCCACCATATTTTAAATTAAAAAAAATATTAAAAACATATTTATTTAATAATGATTTATAATAATTATATATAAAATTAAACTGATAATAACTAAGATTAGAATGAGGTATAGTACTTCTAAAAGTAATATTATATAAACAACCATCATTAGGAAAAATAACCTTATCAAGTGAATTATATTTCAATCCTAAATTAAAATAATATTCATTAAAACAATTACCAATAATATAAATATTTTTATGAAAAGATAATGGAACAAAATTAAAAATTTTCATATTATATGAATCCATATTTAATAAAGTATGCTCATACCCTAACTCAAAATTAATTTGATAATTTTTATAATAAGAACAGTTAAAAAACAAAGAACAATTAGAAACATTAGTAGAAAAATCAGAATTTTTTTTCATTTTAGAAATAATATTATTATTTATTTTAAAACTATATCCCATACTTATAGCATTAAAAAATTTCCTATTATTCACAATAAAATAAGGATCAACATAATTAAAAACATAATTATTAGATGATCCGCCTTTTTCTATATTAAAATTCAAAGTTTTTCCCAAGCTTAAAAAATTAGAAATACCTGCTCCAGCAGTAACTATAAAATTATTAAAATTATTATATCCTAAATTTACAGTAAAAGTAGTAGTTTTAGCTTCATTAACATCATATTTTATATTAACAGTTTGCGGATTTAATGAAAAATTTTTCAAATTAGTATTAAAATCCTCTATTAAATTTGTTTTCAATAAATTATTTTTCACAAAAAGCATATCATAATTTAAAACAAAAGAATTTTCATTAAAATTTAAACATTTTTTTAAAATATAATCTTTTATTTTAAAATTACCAACAAATTGTATATATTTTATTAACGATTTTTCTTTAAGAGAAACATAATAAATTAAATCATAATAACTCTTTTTTTTATTAAAAGAACAATAATACTCAATTACTGTATTAATATAACCAAAATTTTGAAATTCTTTTTTTAAAAAAAAAGCTAATTTATAAACATTATTTATTGAAAAAGAATCACCAGATTTTATTATTTTAGAAATAAAAAATAATAATTTATATTTAGAAATAATAATTTTTCCTGACATATATATATTTCTTAAATAATATTTTTTACCTTTATTTACTTTTAATAAAATAAAAATATATTTTTTATTATAATTTAATAAAAATTTATTAGAATAAATTTCAATATCTGCATAACCAGAATTTAAATAAAATAATTTCAATTTTTCAATCATAATATTAAATTTATCATCTGTATATAAATTATTATAAAAAAAAGAAAAAAATTTATTATTAAAAAAAGATTTAAATAATAAATTATTACTAAAAAAATTATTTTCAATAATTTTTATATTTTTGATAACAACTTTAAATCCTTCATTTATATTAAATATAATATCTATTTTAGATCTATGTTCACTAACATAAACATTAATTTCAACACCAAAATGAAACAATATTTCATTATAATACTTATATAATTTTTCTTTCGTAATATATAAATTTTTTAAATTATAAAAATTACCTATAGAAATAACATTATTTTTTATAATATCAACAATTTCTTGAGGGCATTTACTCCCTTTAATAACAATTTTTTTAATAATAGGTTTTTCTAAAAATTTAATAAAAATCTTATTACCATTAATTTCCATTTTAATTTTTTTAAAACAATTCAAAGAATATAAATTTTTCAATATATTAGAAGCTTTTTTTTCTGAAAGAATATCACCTGGAACAATAGGTAATTGCATTAAAATAATATTTGAAGATATTCTATTCAATCCAGAAAAATTAATATCTTCTATAACAAAAGAAGAAAAAGAATTAAATAAAAAATTATAAGAAAAACAATAATTAGGAACCAATAAAAATAAAAAATAAATTACAATAAAAATAATTTTTCTATACATCACTATAATCTAAAATATAAAATAAAAAAAATATAATAAAAATAATTATATCATAAGATAAATCAAATAAATATAAAATAAAAATTTAAATATTAATAATACCATTTTTGGTAGACGAAATTTTTTCAAAAAAAAATCCATAAAATGATACAATTTTATAAAAATTTTTATTATTTCCAATAATAACTATACTTAAAAAACTATTTTCAATTGAATTTAAACATATTATTGCCATCACATTAAAATATTCTAATTTTTTTAAAAATAAAACTATTTTATCAGATAAAAATCCATATTTAATAAAAAAATCATTATTAATAAATATTAATTTTTTAAAAAAAAATAAATCATTATTTATTAAAATATTATTTATATTAAATATCAAAAAATTTAAATTATAAAATGTTTTTTTTTTTTTTAAAAAATTTATATTTAAAGAAAATAAAGTACATGTATTAATAATAAAAATATTAAAATTTGGAATATAATTTTGATATAATTTTCCATTTATATAAAAAAAATAACCACCATATAAAATTAAATATAATTTAAGTGAAAACAAAAATTTATTACTAATTTGAAAAAAAAAATGACATATTTTAAATAAAAAATAATTACTAATTTGCAAACCAAATAAACCAAATAAAGAAAATAAACTACCAATAAAAAAAAAAAATTTGAAATTAAAGCAAAAATTAATTGGTATTTTAAAATTAATAGAAATAAAATTTTTGTTATAATTTTTTAAATTAAAAATATTGAAAAAATTATTTATAAAAAATTTATAAAAATAATAATTTATATTCACAAAATCAAAAAAATTATATCTATTAAGAAAAAAAACATAATCATTTTTTATGTTATAAAAAAAATTAATCAATAAATTATAATTTATAATATCAAAATTATTATAATGACTAAAATCAAAAAAACTTACATTATCATAAAAATTCCAATTTGCTATTATTTCAAAATTTTTACCTAAAGAAAAAAAAACTCCTGAATGATTCATACATTCATAATTTTCAAATAAAATTAAATTAAAAGGAATTTTAATTTTAAATTTTTCAATCATAATAAAAAAAATTCATAAATAAAACAAAAAAAAAGAAAATAATAACAAAGAGCTATCTATTCTATCCAAAATTCCCCCGTGTCCAGGAAAAAAATAACCACTATTTTTGATATTTTTAATTCTTTTATATAAACTAATAACTAAATCACCAAAAATACTAAAAAATAATATAAAAAATGTTAATATAAAAAAATAAAAAAAAGAATTAAATATTTTATTTAAATATAATAAAAAAAATAAAATAAATCCTATAATAAAAATAAAAATTGTGCCAAAAAAAGTTTTATTTGGACTAATTACCTTAAATATTTTTTTTATCCCAAATAATTTACCAAAAAAATAACCTGAAATATCAGAAACAAATATAAAAAAAAATATATATATAATAATAAATTTACCAATAAAAAAATCATTAGTAAAACCATTACACATAATATTTAAACTTAACAAAAGCGGGACAAACAAACTAAGAGAAAAAACGAAATTTAAAAACAAATTTTTAAACATTAAATCATTATAATCATAATAAAAAAATAAATTAAAGAAATGCATTAATAAAAAAACAATAAAAAGAAAAAGAAAAAAATATACAGTAATAAATTTAAAAAAAATCAATAAAAATAAAATAAATAAAAAAATTAATAATAATAATAATAATTTATATGAATATTTAATTATATTTAATAAATTAACCCATTCCCAAAAACTAAAAAAAGATAAAAAAAATAAACTCATAAAAAACACATTTGAAGAAGAATAAAAAGATAATTTAATAAAAAAAAAAATTAAAAAAAAACTAGTAACAAATCTTTCAAAAAGCATACAATTTATTTCCAAAATTTAAAAACTATATTTCTAAAAGTTCTTTTTTTTTATATTTTATAATATTATCAACATCAATAATAAATTTATCAGTAATATTTTGAATTGATTTTAACGATGATTTTTCTTCATCTACTGTAATAAATTTATTTTTTAAATAATTTTGTAAAATATTATTAGAATCCCTTCTAATATTACGAATAGAAATTTTAGTTAATTCAGACTCATTAATTATATGTTTAATTAACTTTTGTCTCCCTTCAACAGATAATGGAGGAAAATTAACTTTAATATTATCTCGAAATATAATAGAATTTAAATTTTTATTTCTTATTGCTTTATCTATTTCCAATAATAATGATTTATCAAAAGGAGTAACAATTATCAAATTATTATCAACAACATTAATAGTAGAAATATGTCCTAAAAGAACTTCATTATCGCAATAAGAAATTTTAATAGATGATAAAATTTGTGAACTAGCTCTACCTACTCTTATTTTATCCAAATTATCAGATAAAACATTTAAACTCTTTTGCATCAAAATAACAGTTTTATCAATAACTTCTTTTAACATTTTAAAATCCTAATTTTTTATTAAAAATAAAATAACAAAATAAAAAAATAATAAAATTATTTAATACCTATTTCATATCTAATCATATCTATAATAGATAAATTATTAAACAATAATATATCTTTAACTAATTTTTTATTATCTTTTATAAAAAATTGCCCATAAAGAGTAATATTATTAATTATTTTACTCATTTGTCCTTTGATTATTTCATTAATTACAATATCAGATTTATTATTTAAATTATCTTTTGAACGAGCTAATAATATACTTTTTTCATATTCTAACCTAGATTTTGGAATATCATTTTCTATTATATATTCTGGATTTAAAGCAACTATTTGCATAGCAATATCATGAGCTAAATCATCATTATATCCATTTAATAAAACAATAGAACCACATTTACCTATATTATTAACATTATGGACATAATATCCAATACTTCCACAATTATTATGAAAAAGTTTTATTTTTTTTATAAGTATATTTTCACCAAATTTAGAAATTAAATCAATTCTTTTATTTTCTAATTCTTCATAACACAATAAATTAAATTCTTCTACACTTTTAATATTATTATCTAAAATTTTAATAGCTAAATCACGAACATAATTTTTAAATTCTTGTTTAAATGCAACAAAATCAGTTTCACAATTAACTTCTATAATTACACATTTATTTTTATTTGAATTAATAACAATATCAATTAATCCTTCCTTAGCTTCTCTTATTCCTTTTTTTTCAGCTATAACAACACCTCTTTTTTTTAATTCTTCTATAGCTTTATCTATATTCCCTTCACAATTAACTAGAGCTTTTTTACAATCCATTATTCCAGAACCAGTAAATTCTCTTAATTTTTTAACATTTTCACTAGAAATATTTTTCATAAATTTCCTTACAATATATAAAAAAAATGATATGAATTATTATAAATAATAAAAAAAATATAATTAAATAAAATCAGAAACAACATTTTCTAATTTTAATTTAGAATTTATAATTACAGAGCTAATAGTTTCACAATACAATTTTATAGAGCTAATAGCATCATCATTACCAGGAATAATGTAATCAACTCCATCAGGATCACTATTTGTATCAACAATACCAATAACCGGAATTTTTAATCTATTAGCTTCTTTAACAGCTATATTTTCACAACCAACATCAATAATAAACAAAGCATCAGGTAACCCAGACATATTTTTTATACCTCCTAAAGTTAATTCCAATTTATTCATTTCTTTATTTAAAATCATCCCTTCTTTTTTAGTTAATTTATCAAAACCATTACTTTCTTTCATTTTTTGCAAATAATGCAATCTTTTAATAGATTGCTTTATAGTTTTATGATTTGTTAACATACCACCTAACCACCTGTAATTTACATAAGGCATATCACAATTTATTGCAAACTCCTTAACAACATTTCTAGCAACTTTTTTAGTGCCTACAAACATTACTTTTCCTTTATTAGAAATAATTTTATTAACAAAAAACATAGCCTGTCTAAAATAAAATAAAGTAGATTCTAAATTTATAATATTAATTTTACAATTAGTATCAAATATATATTTTTCCATTTTAAGATTTCTAAATCTATTCAAATGTCCAAAATGAACCCCTGCTTCAATCAAAATTTTAATATTAATTTTATTAATATCCATAAAACCCCCACAAAAATACATATAAATTAAAATATATATATAAAAACAAACATATTAATTACATTGAAATATAATAAATAAATATATATCATATACCTTAATATACAGCAAGCATAATATAAAAAAAGGTTAATAATTATGAAAAATTTGATTAAGTCAAAAGAAGAAATAAATAAAATAAGGTTATCTAGTAAATTAGCATCAGAAGTAATAATAATGATAAAAAAATATATAAAACCAGGAATTACAACAAATACAATAAATAATATTTGTAACAAATTTATAATAAATATTCAAAAAGCAATTCCTGCACCATTAAATTACAATGAATATCCAAAATCAATATGTACATCAATAAATAACGTAATTTGTCATGGAATACCAAATGAAAAAAAGTTAAAAAATGGAGATATAATAAATATAGATATAACAATTAAAAAAAATAATTATTATGGAGATACTAGTAAAACTTTTATAATAGGAAAAACTACAAAAGAAATACAAAATTTAATTATAAATTCACAAAAATGTTTATATTATGCAATAAATAAAATAAGACCTGGTATAACATTAGGAGATTTAGGATATTATATACAAAATTATGCACAAAAAAAATCATTATCAATAGTAAAAGAATATTGTGGACATGGAATAGGAAAAAATTTTCATGAAAATCCCAAAATTTTACATTATGGAAAAAAAAATTTAGGACTAAAATTAAAAAAAGGTATGGTTTTTACAATAGAACCTATGATAAATTTAGGAGAATGCACAAATCAAATATTAAGCGATAATTGGACTGTAATAACAAAAGATAATTCTATATCTTCACAATGGGAACATACAATTTTAATAACAAAAAACAATTGTGAAATTTTAACATTAAGAAAAGAAGAAAATATAAATATGTTTTAAGCAATTACTTAAAACAATACCATTTGGCATACAGACAATAATGGAAAAGGAAATATTCCAAATAATAAAACTAATAAACCATTAATACTTAAAATAAAAATTCCAAAATTTGTCATATTTAATGAATTATTACAATTTAAATCTAAAGTACAACTAAAAGAAATTTTATCAAAATACATAACTTTTATTATTCTTAAATAATAAAAAGCCCCTATAACAGAAGAAATTACAGCAATAATAGCAACAGCAAAGTATCCTAAATTCACAATTTCTCTTAATACTAAAAATTTAGCATAAAATCCAACTGTAGGAGGAATACCTGACATAGATAATAACAATAACATCATCAAAAAAGCTATCCAAGGATTTTTCTCATGTAAACCTTTAAAATTTTCTATATACTCTGATTCAATTATTCCTTTACTAATACAAATAACAATTGCAAAAACCCCTAAAGACATTAATGAATAAATTATTATATAAAATAAAACAGAAACATAATTATCATGTATTCCTGAAACAAGACCTAAAAAAACAAAACCCATATGTGCTATAGCAGAATATGCAAACATTCTTTTTATATTTTGTTGAACTATTGCAACTATATTTCCTAATAATAATGAAAATATAGACATAATTATAAGCATAAATTCCCAAATATTAGATAAATGACCAAATACTTCTGATAAAAGTCTATAAGCAATACCAAATGCAGCAATTTTTGGAATCGTACTTATAAATAAAGTTATAGAAATAGGAGAACCTTGATAAACATCAGGAACCCACATATGAAAAGGAACTACACCAAATTTAAAAGCAAAACCACTTACTATAAAAATAAGACCTATTTGTACTATTATATTATTATTTAATCCTTGATCAGAAATCAAATACGAAATATCAACAAAATTAATTGTTCCAGAAATACCATAAACAAAAGAAACACCAAATAATAAAACTGCTGAAGCAATAGAACCCATAATAAAATATTTCATTGAAGCTTCATAAACATTATAATATTTTTTAGTAATAGAAATTAAAGCATAAATTGGTAAAGATAATAATTCTATTCCCAAATATAGAGTTAAAAAATTTGCACTTGAAATAATAATCATCATACCAAGTATAGAAAATAAAGCCAATACAAAATATTCACCAATATATATACCAATATTATTTAAATGTATTTTAGAATATAAAAATATAACACTTGCTATTATAATAATAACAATTTTTAATAAAACACTAAATTTATCAATAATTATAGATCCATCAAATAAAATATCCCCAGAAGAATTCCAAATAAAACATAAACATAAAAAAACACATACTAATGTTAATTGAGTTAAAAAATAAGTTACCCATTTTTTAGTTTTATTCAAAAACAAATCTATAATTAATATAAAACAAGCCATAAATGTTAAAACAATTTCTGGTAAAATTAAAATAAACATAGTTTTAAACATAATTATCCCTAAATTTTAGATTGCATTACTTGAATAATTAAATGCTCTGCTGAAGAATGTATAATATCTAATAACGGTTTTGGATAAATTCCAAAAAATAAAATACAAAAAGATAATAACAAAAAAACTAATTTTTCATTAATTCTTAAATCATAAAGCATTGCTACAGCATGATTTTTTATCACACCAAACATAACTTTTTTATACATCCACAAAGTATAAGCAGCCCCAAATAATAAAGTACTACCAGCAAATAAAGAATACCAAATATTTACCTTAAAAGCAGATAAAATAACTAAAAATTCTCCAACAAAACCAGAAGTTCCAGGTAAACCAGAATTTGCCATAGCAAATAACATAAAAAAAGCTGCAAATATAGGCATTGTATTAACAACTCCACCATAATTACTTATCAAACGAGTATGCATTCGTTCATAAAGTACTCCAACACATAAAAATAAAGCTCCAGATATAAAACCATGAGAAATCATTTGCACCATAGAGCCTTCAACACTCATAACAGCTTCTAAATGATTTTCTGTTTTTAATATAATTTGAAATATCAAAAATAATCCTAAAGTAACAAAGCCCATATGAGAAATAGAAGAATAAGCTATTAATTTTTTTAAATCATTTTGAACTAAAGCCACCAATGCTATATATAATATCGCAATTAAAGATAAAAATATAACAATCCAATCATATTTAAGACAAATATCAGGAACTATAGGTAACAAAAATCTAATAATACCATACCCACCAACTTTTAAAGTAATAGCGGCTAAAACAACAGATCCTCCAGTTGGAGCTTCAACATGAGCATCAGGTAACCATGTATGAACAGGAAACATTGGAACTTTTATTGCAAAAGCAAACAAAAAAGCACAAAATATATATTTTTGTTCTACAATAGTTAAAGGTAAAGATTGAAAAGTAGAAATAGCAAAAGTTAATTTACCAGAAAAATCTTCTTCTAAAGCTATAAAATGTAAATAAATAATTGATATTAATAAAAAAACAGAACCTAAAAAAGTATACAAAAAAAATTTTAAAGTTGCATATACTCTATCAACTCCACCCCAAATTCCTATTATTATAAACATTGGGATTAACATTGCTTCAAAAAATACATAAAATAATATAGAATCCAAAGCACAAAACATTCCAGTAATAAAACTCTGCATAATTAAAAATGCAGAATAATAATAATGAACATGATATTTTATAATATTATGACCTGAAAGAAAAACAATAAAAGATATAAAACAAGTAAGAACAATTAAAGGCAATGAAAAACCATCTATTCCCAAAGAATAATAAATTCCAATACTTGGTAACCATTCATAATGTTCAATATATTGCATTTCCCATGAAGAAAGTTTAAAATCTTTAATTATAAAATAACATATAAACAAAGTAATAATTACAAAAAATATAGATATAACCTGTATAAGTTTATAATTTTTTTTAAATGGAGATAACAATATGATTCCTCCACCAAATAATGGCAACCAAATAAGCAAGCTTAATATAGGCATATTACCAAACATCTTTAATTCCTAAATTTATATTATTTAAAAACAAACGTAAACCAAACTAATAGCAATAATATTCCTGTCACCATTACAAATACATAATGGTATAAATATCCAGTTTGTAATAATCTTAATTTTTCTGCTGACCATTTAATAAATTTAGCAGCACCATTTACAAAAAAACCATCAATAATAAATTTATCAAATACATTTAAAAAAAACAACCCTATTCTTAATACAATAGGAACAATTATATTTTGAATAAAGATATCAAATCCATATTTATTAATCAAAATATAATATATAATACTAAATTTTTTTTTTAAATATAATAAATATTCTACTTTTTTACAATAAAAAAACCATGCAAAAAAAATTCCAAGATAAGCCAATATGCAAGGAGCAGAAAATAATCCATGTAAAAACATTTTACTTGATCCATGAAAATGTTGAGAAATATTAAAAATTACATCATGATCTTTCAAAACAAAAATGGCATCTTTAAAATAATTATTAATTAATATATAATTAATGAAAATCCAACCAGAAAAAATTGATGGAATTGCTAAAAATATTAAAGGAATATAAATAACATAAGAAGATTCTTCCAAATGATGCTTTACATCATTTGACATTCTTTCATGCGTATGAAAAACAAGAAAAAATAATCTAAAAGTGTAAAAAGAAGTTACAAAAACACTAAAAAATACAAAATAATAAGCAAATTTAGAACCAAATAAATTAGAATGTTTTACAGCTTCTATTATTAAATCTTTAGAAAAAAAACCAGAAAAGCCAGGAAAACCTATTAAAGCTAAACTTCCAATTAACATAGTATAATAAGTGATAGGCATGTATTTTTTTATATTTCCCATATTTAAAATATTTTGTTCGTGATGCATAGCTATAATAACAGAACCAGCACCTAAAAACAATAAAGCTTTAAAAAAAGCATGAGTCATTAAATGGAATATTGCTGCTGAATAAGCAGAAACTCCTAAAGCAGTAACCATTAATCCTAATTGAGACAAAGTAGAATAAGCAATAATTCTTTTTATATCAGTTTGTACAATTCCTAACAATCCCATTGAAAAACAAGTAATAGAACCTACTAAAACAATAAAAGTTAATGAAAATTCAGAATATTCAAACAAAAAAGACATTCTAGTTGTCATAAATATTCCAGCAGTAACCATTGTAGCAGCATGTATTAAAGCAGAAATAGGGGTAGGACCTTCCATAGAATCAGGTAACCATACATGTAAAGGAATCTGAGCAGATTTACCCATGGCACCTATAAACAAACACACACATATCAAAGATATTGAAGAAACAGATAAATCAAAAAATATATAAATAGATAAATCTTCACTAAAAAGACCAGAAACTTGATCAAAAACTTCAATATAATTTAATGTTCCAAAATAAAATAATATTGCAGAAATACCTATCAAAAATCCTAAATCACCAACTCTATTAACTAAAAATGCTTTCAAATTAGCAAAAATAGCAGATTCTCTTTTATACCAAAAACCAATAAGCAAATATGAAGCTAAACCAACAGCTTCCCAACCAAAAAATAATTGTAAAAAATTATTAGAAGCAACAAGAATTAACATAGAAAAAGTAAAGAAAGAAATATAACTAAAAAATCTAATATAACCTTCATCTCCATGCATGTATCCTATAGTATATATATGAACCATAAAAGAAACAAAAGTAACAATAACCATCATTAAAACAGTTAATTTATCCAATAATAAGCCTATTTCTAATGTTAAATTTCCAACATTTCCCCATACATACATTGTAAATTCAGTGTTATCAAAATCACCAATTAAAAATTTATAAAAAATTATAACTGATAAAATTGTAGAAAAACCCATAAATGATACAGAAATAGTATGAATTAAAACATTTTTTAAATATTTACCAAAAAAACCTGAAATTAAAGAACTTATTAATGGTAAAAATATAATTAAAATACTTAATACGTATAAATTATTCACTATATCACCCCTTCAATGTATTTATATCTTCAATTTTGATAGTATTTTTTTGTCTAAACAAAGCTATCAAAATAGCTAATCCTATAGCGGCTTCAACAGCAGCTACTGTTAATACAAAAAATACAAATATTTGTCCGGTTAAATCATTAATAAAATGAGAAAAAACTATAAAATTTGTATTAACAGCAAGTAATATAAGTTCTATACACATTAATAAAATTATTATATTTTTTCTATTTATAAAAACTCCAGTTAAACCAATACTAAACAAAAAAGTACTAAAAATTAAATAATTAGATAACACTAACATATTATATTCAACCTATACCTCAAAATAATAAAATCAATTACCATTAACTAGTTTAATCCTATCAGAACTAACTACATTAATTTGTTCAGTTTGATTTTGATTTTTTCTATTTCTTTTTCCTCTAAAAGACAAAATAACAGAAGATACAATACCAACTAACAATAATATACCAGCAATTTCAAAAGAAAATAAATATTTATCATATAAAAGATACCCTAAACCTTTTACATTATTAATAGATATATCAAAATTATTAGAATAAAATAATTGTGATATTTTATCAGAAAAAAATAAATCATAATAATTACTAAAAATATATATCAATAAAAAATCAAAAAAAATAGGTATTAAAAGTAAAATAAAAATTTTTTTTGAAAATCTAGATTCTTTACTAGTTTTATCAATATCCAACATCATTATTACAAACAAAAACAAAACCATTACAGCTCCAACATATACTAAAACTAATACAACAGCTAAAAATTCAGCTTTTAAAAGTAACCACAAAGCTGCAGTAGAAAAAAAAGTTACCATTAAAGCTAATATAGATCTCATAGGATTAACAAAAGCAATAACAGAACTAGCAAAAATCAAGGAAATACTTGCAAAAAAATAAAATAAAATTTGTTGCATAAATTAAATCTCTTAAAAAAAATTTAAAAATTAAGTAATATCATTTATATTTAGAATCTTCAGATTTTAATTTATCAATATGTAATTCATATTTATCACCATATGATAGTAATTGTTCCTTATTAATAACCCTACTATCATTTTTTTCAAAATAAAAATCTGAAATATCTGTTTGAACTATAGAATCAACAGGACACGCTTCTTCGCAATAACCACAATATATACATTTAAACATATCTATATCATATTTAATTGTTTTTCTAGCACCATCTTGTCTTTGCTCAGATTCAATTGTAATTGCTAATGCTGGACATATAACCTCACATAATTTACAAGCTATACATCTTTCTTCTCCATTTGAATAACGCCTTAAAGCATGTAATCCTCTAAATCTAGGAGATCTAGGTATATGTTCTTCTGGGTATTGTATAGTTACTTTTTTATTAAACAAATTATACAAAGTAATATTAAGTCCTTTAAATAAATCTTTAAATAAAAAACTTTTAAAAAGTCGTTTTAATTTTAACAAAAAAAAACCTCCTATAAAAAAATATTAAAAAAATATTTTAAATTTAATAAAAAAACTAATGATAATTATCCAAAATAAACTTATAGGAATAAAAAATTTCCATCCTAATCTCATTATCTGATCATATCTATATCTTGGAAAAGTAGCTCTAAACCATAAAAAAGAAAACATAAAAAAAGATGATTTTAATAAAAGCCAAAAGATACAAGGAATCCAAGATAAATAATGATTAATAATTTCAATAGATTCAAAAGGAGAATTCCACCCACCAAAAAAAATAATAGCTGATAAAAAAGAAACTAAAATCATATTCATATATTCAGCTAAAAAAAATACAGCAAAAAGCATCCCAGAATATTCAACATGAAAACCAGCTACTATTTCTGATTCCCCTTCAGCTACATCAAAAGGAGATCTATTTGTTTCAGCAATAGCGGATATAAAATATATAATAAACAAAGGAAATAAAGGTATAAAATACCAATTTAAAATACTTCCAGATTGTGATAAAATAATAGATTTTAAATTCATAGAACCAGATAACATTAATACTCCGACTATGCATAAACCCATAGATATCTCATATGAAATCATTTGCGCAGAAGAACGTAAAGAACCAAACAAAGCATATTTAGAATTACTTGCCCACCCTGCAATTATTATTCCATAAATAGAAATAGATGTCATAGCCAATAAATATAAAATACCAACATTTATATCAGCTATAACAAAATTTTTTCCAAAAGGAATAACTGCCCAAGCTGCTAAAGAAGGAGCAATAGATAAAACAGGAGCAATAACAAAAAGAAACTTATTTGATTTACTAGGAATAATTATTTCTTTAAAAAGAAGTTTTACAGCATCCGCTATAGGTTGCAACAAACCAAGCGGTCCAACTCTATTAGGCCCTATACGTAATTGCATATATCCTATTACTTTTCTTTCAGCATAAGTATAATAAGCAACAGCTAATAACAAAGGAATGCTAACACACGCAATTTTTATTATAGTGTACAACAATGTAAAAAATAACTCCATAAAATTTCCTATACTATTTATTTAATAAAATCACTAACATCATATAAAGATTTAGCTCTTCTAACTATATAATCACTATTATACAATAAAGGAATAAAATTAACATCATTATTTTTATTAACTTTTGAAAAATTATTAAAATTATCAAACTTCCAATTTGAAACTACAATATTAAAATTTTCAGAAATTGAATCATTTTTTTTTATACTTTTAAATTCATTTAAAATATCTAATGAAGAAATATAATTATCACAAGAAGATATACCAAAAAGATTTCCTAATTTCGCCAACACTTTCCAACCAGGAAAAACACCTTTATAAGGCTTTGCAACAGATTCAAAAGATTGAAAATTTCCAAAAACATTAATAAAAGTTCCAGAAGATTCATAAGAAGAACAAATAGGAATCAATAAATCAGAAATAGATAATAAATCTTTACATTTAAAAACAGTCATTGCCGCTACATAATCAGCTTTTTCAAAAATATTAATAAATAAATTTCCATTATATATGTCCAAACTTGGTTCTATACCAAATAATAAATAATTTTTAACATTATTAGAAAACATATCAAAAATAGAAAAACCATTTTGTATAGCAGGATTACCAAAAGGTAATCTATGAGGAACAAACCCACTAATCCATCCACCACAAGAATTAGAACCATAAGTCATTAATATAAATTTAAAATTTATAACATTACATAAAATATTTACTAAAAATAAAATTTTTGATAAATCAAAACTACAAAAAATAGACAAACCTAATATAAACACTCCTTTTTTAGAATTTATTAAATCATCTATAAAAAAGCTATTATTATAATCAAAATTATAATCTTTTCCTATAAAATTAATAATTGAGGAAGGAAATACAATTTTTTTATTTTCCAAAGCTTTAATTATACCAAATAAATCAAAAATATAATTATCATTTTTTACAATATTAAAAAAATCACATTTAAAAGGATAATTATTAAATGTTCCTATACTAAAAATTTTAGCACAATTATTATTTATAGCTTTATTTATATTTAAACAAACAATTGGTTGCTCTTTATTAATATAAGAACCTAAAAAAAATATACAATCACTATCCTCAATATCTTTAATTTTAGTATTAGTACTAGAAAATAAAGGAAAATCATTTTGTTTTGTAAAATCATTTTCAAAAAGTCTATGATCTATATTATTAATTCCTAATAATCTACAAATTTTTTGTAATAAATAAAATTCCTCCAAAGTAGAATTAGGAGAGGCTAAAATACCAATATCATTAACACCATTTAACGATATAATTTTTTTAAACTTTTCTACAAGAAATAATAATGAATCATATAAAGATATTTCATGCCAAATATTATCTTTTTTTATAATAGGAACAATTAATCTATCTTCACTATATATTGCTTCATAACTGAATCTATCTCTATCAGATATCCAAACATCATTTATATCACAATTTTCTCTTGGAACAATTCTCATTAAAAAACCATCTTTACTATGACCATATAAATTACTACCTATACAATCATGCAAACTAATTGTTGAAAATTGTCTTAATTCCCATGCTCTTGCTTTATACAAAAATAATTTAGATGTTAAAGCACCAACAGGACAAATATCAATAATATTACCAGATAATTCTGAATTCATTATTTTTTCTACAAAAGTAGTTACTCTAGATAACGTTCCCCTTCCAACAATACCTAAATCTACAACTCCAGCTATTTCTTCTCCAAAACGAACACATCTAGAGCACAATATACAACGTGTCATATCTGTATTTATTAAATTACCAATATTATTATCAATTAACACCCTTTTATTTTCTATAAATCTTGATCTATCACATCCATAAGATATAGTCAAATCTTGTAATTCACATTCTCCTCCTTGATCACACACAGGACAATCAAGAGGATGATTTATTAATAAAAATTCCAAAACTGCTTTTTGAGCTGATATAGCTTTTGGAGATCTAGTCCATATTTTCATACCATCAACTACAAAAGTAGCACAAGCAGGGACAAGTTTAGGCATTTTTTCTATTTCTACTAAACACATTCTGCAATTAGCAGATATAGACAATTTATTATGATAACAAAAACGAGGAATTGGTATATTAAGTTTTTTAGAAGCTTCTATTACTGAATCACCTTTTAATACAATTCCTTTAATTCCATTAATTTCAATCTGAATCATTAAACCCTCTCAATAATTAAATATATAATATTAAAAAAACTATTTTTTATTCAATTTTTTATTATTTATATATAACTCTAAATCATTTCTATAATATTTTATAAAACCTTGAACAGGCATAGCGGCTGCATCTCCTAAAGCACAAATAGTATTACCCATTATATTTGCGGCTATACTATTTAATAAATCAATGTCACTAATTTCTCCATGACCATGAAGCAATCTATGCATAATATTGGCCATCCAAGGAGTTCCTTCACGACAAGGAGTACACTGCCCACAAGATTCTTCAGCATAAAAATGTGTAATTCTAGCTAACAAACGAACTTTACACATATCACTATCTATTACTATAACTGCTCCAGAACCTAACATAGATCCAGCTTTACTAATACTATCATAATCCATAGTTAAATTCATCATTATATCAGCTGGCAAAATAGGAGATGAAGAGCCCCCTGGAATAACAGCAGATATTTTTTTACCATTTTTTACACCTCCTGAAAGATTTAATAAATCTGAAAAAGGAGTCCCCAAAGGAATTTCATAATTTCCTGGTTTATTAACATGACCAGAAACACTAAAAATTTTGCAACCACCGTTATTAGGTTTACCTATTTCTAAATGCCATTTTCCTCCTTTTTCTAAAATAACAGGAACAGTAGCATAAGTTTCAGTATTATTTATATTTGTAGGACGACCATAAACTCCATAATTAGCAGGAAATGGAGGTTTATATCTAGGTTGTCCTTTTTTTCCTTCCAAAGATTCAATCAATCCAGTTTCTTCTCCACAAATATAAGCTCCGGCTCCATGAGAATTATACAAATTGAAATTAAAATTAGATCCTAAAATATTATTACCCAAATAACCAGCAGAAATAGCTTCATTAATTGCAGATTCAATTCTAAAAATAGGTTCATCAAATTCACCTCTAACATAATTGTAACCTACTGTTGCACCTAAAGTATATGCAGCTATAATCATACCCTCAATTAATTGATGAGGGTTATATAATAAAATATCTCTATCTTTAAAAGTACCTGGTTCTCCTTCATCAGAATTACAAACAACATATTTTTGCCCAGAAGAATTTCTAGGAAAAAAACTCCATTTTAATCCAGTAGGAAACCCAGCACCACCTCTACCTCTTAATCCAGATAATTTTATTTCTTCAATTATTTTTTCTGGAGCAACTTTTTCTTTAATAATACTACGCAAAACACTATATCCACCTATAGATTCATAAGTAGATAACAACCAAGAATTTTTTAAATGCAATGTCCTAAAACAAACTTTATTCAACATCATATAATAATATCACTCCAAATTGTCTAATATTTTATCAATTTTATCAATAGTTAAATTTTCATAATATTTATTTCCTATTTGCATAACAGGAGCTCCACCACAAGCTGCTAAACATTCAACTTCTTTTAAAGAAAATTTACCATCTTTTGTAATTTCATTAAAATCAACATTTAATTTATTTTTTAAATGACTAACTATTTCATCTGAACCATTTAAAAGACAAGAAATATTAGTACATAAAGAAAGTTTATATTTACCAACACGTTTCAATTCATACATGCTATAAAAAGTCGCTACTTCATATACATACATATTAGGTATGTCTAAAAATTTAGCAATTGCATCCATTAATTTTATCGTTAAAAAACCATTATTAAAATCTTGAACAATTCTTAAAGCAGGTATAATAACAGAACGCCTTTTATCAAAAGGAAATTTTTTTAACCAAAAATTTATTTTATTTATACAATCATTAGACAATAAATTTTCATCAACATTTTTTTCAAATTGTAAATTATCAAAACGCATTACCTATCAATCTCCCCTAAAACTATATCTTGTGTACCAATAATTGTTACAACATCAGCTATCATATGTCCTTTTATCATATATCCAAGAGCAGCAACATGAGCAAACCCAGGTGCTCTAATTTTTAATCTATAAGGTTTATTCGATCCATCAGAAATAATATAAACACCAAATTCACCTTTTGGATGCTCAATTTTAGAATAAACTTCACCTTCTGGAACACAATATCCTTCAGAAAACAATTTAAAATGATGTATTAAAGATTCCATATCGTTTTGCATAAAAGATTTACTAGGAGAAGAAATTTTAAAATTATCTAAATTAACTTTACCAACATTATTTTTTAACCAATCAACACATTGCATTATTAAATTATTTGATTGACGCATTTCTTCTATTCTAATTAAATATCTATCATAAGAATCACCATTTTTTCCAACTGGAATTTTAAAATTCAATTTTTCATATACTTCATAAGGTTCTTTTTTTCTTAAATCCCATTCAATACCAGAACCACGTAACATAGGACCAGTAAATCCAAAAGATAAAGCATCCTCAGGAGAAACAACTCCTATACCAACAGTTCTTTGTTTCCATATTCTATTGTTAGTTAATAAAGTTTCATATTCATCTATACATTTAGGAAAACGAATAGTAAAATCTTCTATAAAATCCAATAAACTACCATTTCTATTTTTATTCAAATCATCTAACTTTGATTTAGAAGAAAATTTAACATTTTTATATTTAGGCATTTTATCAGGCAAATCACGATAAACACCACCTGGCCTATAATATGTTGCATGCATTCTTGCACCAGATACCGCTTCATAACAATCAAAAATATCTTCTCTTTCTCTAAAACAATAAAGGAAAACACTCATCGCTCCAATATCAAGAGCATGACCACCTAACCATAATAAATGATTTAAAATTCTTGTTAATTCATCAAATAAAACTCGAATATATTGAGCTCTAATCGGAACTTGTATATTAAGCAATTTTTCAATTGCTAAAACATAACCATGTTCATTACACATCATAGAAACATAATCAAGTCTATCCATATAACCTATACATTGATTATAAGATTTACTTTCTACAAGTTTTTCAGTTCCTCTATGTAATAAACCTATATGAACATCAGTTCTAACAACAGTTTCACCATCTAATTCTAAAATAACTCTCAAAACTCCATGTGCTGCGGGATGCTGAGGCCCAAAATTAAGAGTACAACTTTTTACTTTACTCATTAAAACATTCCTAATTTTTATAATATAAATATTTAAAAAAATTTTTAAGATTTTATATGATTTATGTTACGTATAACTTTAGGAATAATACATCTTTCAGATATACTAACAGGTTCATACACAATTTCACATTTTTTATCATCATAACAAATTTCAACATTACCTTCTAAAAGAAAATCTTTCCTTAAAGGATAATCCTTAAATCCATAATCTGTTAATATTCTTCTAAGATCAGGATGTCCAGAAAAAAAAATTCCAAAAAGATCAAAAACTTCTCTTTCATACCAATTAGATGAAGCCCATACATTTATAACAGAAGGAATAATCAAATTATCTGTCTTTAAATATACCTTTATTCTAATTCTATGATTTTTTTCAACAGATAATAAATGATAAACAACTGCAAATCTATTATCTAACAAATTATCATTTTTTATTTTCGAAATTGCTCTACTAAAACTACCATAATTAAAATGAGACCAATTATCCAAACCATAAAAAAGATAATCAACACCACATAAATCAATCAGTTGACTAAACATACAAGAACTATTATTTCTTAAAAAATAACACAAATCAATCAAAATAAAATCTTTAGCTTCAACAGTTAATTCATTAATTTTAGAAAATGAACAAACAATATTATTACCAAATTTTTTATTTAATAAATCAATAACAATTTCCAAACTATTATTCATAAATATTTCCTAAATTTATTTAATTACATTTTTTTTAGCAATTGTATTTTTTTTTATATTTTTTTGTAATTGACCTATACCATACAATAATGCTTCAGGAGTTGGAGGACATCCTGGAACATAAATATCAACAGGAACAATTTTATCACAACCTCTTACAACAGAATAAGAATAATGATAATATCCACCACCATTAGCACAAGATCCCATAGAAATAACCCACTTAGGTTCAGGCATTTGATCATATACCCTTCTTAAAGCATAAGCCATTTTATTTACTAAAGTTCCAGCAACAATCATAACATCAGACTGCCTTGGACTTGGTCTAAACATTATTCCAAATCTATCTAAATCATATCTAGAAGCTCCACAATGCATCATTTCTACTGCACAACAAGCTAACCCAAAAGTCATAGGCCAAAGAGAACCAGTTCGCCCCCAATTTATTAACTTATCTGAAGAAGATGTAATAAAATTTTCATTAAATATTCCTTTTATTCCCATTCTAAAGCTCCTTTTTTCCAAATAAAAAAATAACCAATTATCAATTCTATAAGAAATATTATCATAGAAAAAAAACCAAATAAACTAATATCATATAAAACAACAGACCAAGGAAATAAAAAAGCAATCTCCAAATCAAAAACAATAAATAATATTGCTATCAAATAAAATCTAATATCAAATTTTATCCTAGCATTTTCAAAAGGATCAAAACCACATTCATAAGGACTTAATTTCAATTTATTATATTTTTTTGGAGATAACAAAGCTCCAAGTATTATAGGTCCTAATCCAACAATACACCCTATAATAATAAATATAAAAATTGGAAAATAATTAATTAACAAAATACACCTCTTAATATATAATAAATACAACAAATCATAAAAATGAATCAAATACTACAAATATATTATAATAACATAAAAAAATTTTATCATCATTAATAAAATATATCCACTTTAATTAAAAATTAATATAAAATATTTATTAAAAAATAATAATCATTTAATCAAATATAATATATATTTATATTATTATAAATAAACAAAAATAAAAATAATGAAAAAAAATATAATAAAAATTAATTTTTCACAAATAAAATGGAACAGTAAAAGAGGAATATTAGAATTAGATATATTATTATCAAATTTTATAAATAATAATAAAAAAATATCTTTATTATTTCATCATCAATTTGTTAGTCTTTTAACAAATGATGATATAGATTTATATAAATGGTTAATAAAATATGAAAAAATAAACAAAAATTATATTAAAAATATTATAACATATATCAAAAATAATAAATAAACTTAATTTTTCATAAGAGGAAAAAATATAACATCTTTTATAGATAAAGATTTAGTAAAAATCATAGTCAATCTATCTATACCAATTCCTTCCCCTGCAGTAGGTGGTAACCCATATTCTAAAGCTCTAATATAATCATCATCATAATAAATACTATCAAAATTAATTTCAGAATCAATAATTTGTTCTTTAAATTTTTTACTTTGCAATATAGAATCATTCAATTCTGAAAATCCATTAGCTATTTCAAAACCATTAATAAAAAATTCAAATCTATCTGCTTTTTTACAATTTATATTAGAAATTTTAGATAAAGGAGAAATTTCTGTAGGATAATCAATAATAAAAGTAGGTTTTTTTAATTTTATTTCAACAGTGGATTCAAATAAAACTACCTGTAATTTTTCAAGACTCCATGAATTATCCCATGATATATTTAATAAATTTAATTTATTTCTCAATAAATCTATATTTGATATAACATCACTTTCAAAATCAATATTATATTTTAAAATAGAATTAAATAAAGTTATACAATCAAATCTAGAATTCAAATCAATATTTTCAAAAAAATCAATATTTCCTAATAAAAATTTAAATAAATTTTTTATTAAAATTTCAGTTAATTCCATTAAATCTTTATAATCAATATAAGCTTGATAAAATTCAATCATAGTAAATTCACTATTATGCCTTGTAGATAAACCTTCATTTCTAAAAGATCTATTAATTTCAAAAATTTTTTCAAAACCTCCTATTATTAATTTTTTTAAATATAATTCAGGAGCAATTCTTAAATATAAATTAATTCCTAAAGTATTATGATAAGTTTTAAAAGGTCTAGCTGAAGCTCCCCCAGGTATATTATGCATCATTGGAGTTTCAACTTCAAAAAAACCTAAATTTAAAAAAAAATTACGAATAAATTGAATTAATTTAATTCTATTAATAAAACATTCTTTTGTTTTTTTATTAACAATTAAATCTAAATATCTATTTCTATAACATAATTCTTTATTTTTTAAACCTTTCCATTTACTAGGAAATGATATTAATGATTTTACTAATAATCTAATATCTAAAACTTTTAAAGAAATTGACCCAATGTTTGTAAAAAATAAAAAACCATACACCCAAACAATATCACCAATATCAAATAATAAAAAAGAATTATAAACATCAATACTTAAATTTTCTTTTTTTATATATAATTGAATTTTACCACTAAAATCCTGTAAATTAATAAAAAAAGACTTTCCAAAAAATCTTTTATTAACAATTCTTCCAGAAAAAATAAAAAATATATCCTCAAAACAAATTTTACAAAAATTCAATTTATCAAAAATAAAATATATATCTGAAATATTATTAACTTTTTTAAAAAAATTAGGATACAAATCAATTTTTTCAAAAATTTTTAATTTTTCTCGTCTCAATATATTTTCTTGTCTTAAATTTATAAATAAGTTACTATCACAAATCATTTACTAAATACTCTTTTTTTTTATTATTTTAATCAATAACCTTTATTCAATGCTTCTTTTATAAAAACATCTATGAATCCATCCAAAACAGAAGACAAATTATTAATTTCAATATTTGTTCTTAAATCTTTTACACGAGATTGATCAAAAATATAAGATCTTATTTGTCTTCCCCAACCTATATCACATTTAACTTTATTTATATTTTTTTTTTCATTTTCTTTTTTTAAATTTTCAATTTCAAATAATTTAGATTGCAATTGTTTCATTGCAGTTTGCTTATTCAAATGTTGAGATCTATTATTTTGACATTGAACAACAGTACCACTAGGAATATGAGTTATTCTTACAGCAGAATCAGTTTTATTAACATGTTGTCCTCCAGCTCCACCAGATTTATAAGTATCTATTATTATATCTTTATTACTTATTTCAACAATTTCATTATTAAAAATATCTGGATAAACAAAAACAGAAGCAAAAGACGTATGCCTCCTATTTAAAGAATTAAAAGGAGAATGTCTAACTAATCTATGAATTCCAGTTTCAGTCCTTAACCAACCATAAGAATAATCACCAATAACTTTAATTGTAACATTTTTAATACCAGATAAATCACCTTTATTAAAATCTAAAATTTCAATAATAAAATTATGTCTTGAAGCCCATTTTAAATAAATTTTTAATAATATATCAACCCAATCTTGTGCATCTATTCCTCCAGATCCAGCTTTAATATCCAAAAAACAAGAACAAATATCATTACGTTTATAAAAAAATTTATTTAATTCAAAAGAAAATAAAATTTTTTCAATTTTTTTAAAAAAAAAATTTAAATAATTTATATCATTAAAATTTAAAACATTTAAATAAAAAATATTACATATTTCATAATATATATTAAATAAATCAAATAAAATACAAAGTATACTTTCAACTTCTTTTTTTTTAAACGATAACAAAATAAGCACATTACTATTATTAAAATTATAAATATTTTTTAATTGAAAAGAAAATTTAAATAAATAATTTTTTTTTTTATTATATTCAAAGACTTCCTATAAAAAAATTAACATTATTTTGAAAAAAAAAAATATAATTAAAAACATAATTTTTATACACAAATAAACCTTTAAATAAAAAAAATAAAAAATAATTTATATTTTAACATTAATATTATTAATTAAATAATTTTTATACAATATAAATTCAAAATTTTTATAATTTCTAAAATATAAATTTTTCATTTTTAAAAAATCATATAAATTAAAAAAAAATAAATTACCATTAATAAGATTGGTCAAAGAAATAAATTCTAAATTTTTACTATTAAAATATAAATTTTTGGAATTCCAAATATTATATTTTGATAAAATAATATTAAAAAGATTATTTATAAAATATTTACTAAAAATAGAATTCATACAAATATTTTTATGAATAACAAAAGACATTTTATAATATTTAAATAAAAAATAAGGATTTATACCTAAATTTAAATATTTAAATAAATAATTATTAAGACAATCAATAAAACTTAAATATCTCATATTATAAAAACAATATTTTATTTTATAAATATATTCATAAAAATTTTGTATAACAGAAGGCCAATGTTTATTTATATTAATAATAATATAATGTTCATCATTTATTTTTACAATATTATTAAAATTTTTATATAAAATAAAATCATTATTAAAAACTAATTTAAATATATCATTATACCCTATAATTACATTATATCTATTAAATATAAATAAATAAGTTTCTCTCTCTTTAATAAAAATTTGTTCAGATATATCTTTTAAATTAATATTATCAAAAATAAAATCAGATATAAATTCAATTTTTTCAAAAAAA
This sequence comes from Candidatus Azosocius aquiferis, assembly GCA_043390185.1. GTDB lineage: Bacteria > Pseudomonadota > Gammaproteobacteria > UBA6186 > Azoamicaceae > Azosocius > Azosocius aquiferis. The sequence goes on from DAWERO010000001.1 coordinate 267,533, forward strand.
TAATTTTTAGACAATGAATATTTATAATCATTTAATATATCATAAAAAATAAAATCATAAGGCTTATATAAATCATCTCTTTTATTCAAAATTTGAACAATATACAATCCAAAATCAGTGAATAATAAATCAGAAATATCACCATTTTTCAAAAAAAATATAGAATTTTCTAAAAAAGAATTAGAAACATCACCATTATATAAATACCCCATATTACCATAATTATAAGAAATAAACTTATCATTAGAAAATTTCAAAAATTTAAAAAAATCATCTTTATTAAAAGCAGAATTTTTAAAACAATTATATAATTTTTTTACATATTCTATATTTAAATTATAATCTTTATTATAATAAATAACACATCCTCTTATATTAACAGATTTAGGATAAATATAATTATTTAAATATTTATCATAATAATTTTTAATATCCAAATCACTATAATTTATATTTAAATAAAAATCTTTTAAATATAAATCTATGCAAGATATATCAATTTGTTCAAAAGAAAAAAATTTATTTTTATAAAATTCAATATCTAAATTAGAAATAAAAATATCATTAAAAATTAAAAATTTATCAAAAAATACATTTATACATTCTCTACTTTGATAAATATTATCAGAATTTAATAAAAAATCTTCATCTATAATAAAACAAGAATTTATTATAATATCTTCCAATTGAAAAATTAACAATTCTTTATTAATAAAATCATAAAATTCCTTTTCTGTTAAATTATTTTTAGATAAAACTGATTTATATAAATCATTTGAAAAAAAACCATTTTGTTTAAAATAAGGTATATTTAAAATAAAATTTTTAATATTATATTCAGAAATATTTAATTTTAAATTTCTTAATTTTAAGAAAAAATTAACTTCTTTTTCAAAAAAATTTTTAGAAACAGCATTTATATCATTTTTTAAAAAATGAAAATAATTATAATTAAAAATATCATTTTTTTTTAAAATATTAGATAAAGAATCAATCATATCAAAAGAAATATTAATTTCATTATATAACAAATATTTATCTTTTTTATTTATTTTATTAGGATAAAATCCATAAAAAATAAAAGAAAAAGATATAAGAAATATAATTATCCAAATTAAAAAAAATTTCATTTTTTGATTTAAAAAATTTAACATATTACAAATAAATATAAACGGAGCGGACGGGATTCGAACCCGCGACCCCCGGCGTGACAGGCCAGTATTCTAACCATCTAAACTACCGCTCCAAAATAAAAATAGGTGCTGAGGGATTTGAACCCCCGACCCCCGCCTTGTAAGGGCGATGCTCTCCCACTGAGCCAAGCACCCAATTAGATATACAATAAATTAAATATTAATTATATATTATTAACTAAAGTTTTCAATTTTTTACCAGCCTTAAAAACTGGAACTTTAGAAGCATCTATATTTATCTTTTCTCCAGTTTTAGGATTTCTACCTAATCTAGAAGCTCTTATTTTAACACTAAAAGTACCAAAACCAGTAAGAGTTATAGAACCATTATCTTTAGTTAATTCAGTTGCAATTGTATTCAAAAAAACATCCAAAATATAATTAGATTTTGTTTTTGTAATTTGAGTTTTAGATGCAATGACCCCAATTAAGTCAGCTTTATTCACATTGCTACCCCTTATAATATATATAAAAAATATAAATTAAATATAACAATACACAATTTAACAGTCAAGTATATTATAATATTAATAAATAAATATAAATTAATCATAATTTAAAACAGAATTATTAAAATCATTATTAAAAACTAATAAAGGTTTAATATTATCGTTTATCATATAAGAATCTATAATTATTTGAGAAATTTTATCAATAGATGGAACATAATACATAGTATCCAATAATATATTTTCCATTATTGCTCGCAATCCTCTAGCGCCAGTTTTTCTAATCATTGCTTTATTTGCAATTTTTTTTAAAATAGAATATTTAAAAATTAATTTAATACCATCCATATCAAAAATTTTTTTATACTGATTTGCTAAAGCATTTTTAGGATAAAGTAATATATTAATTAAAGCTATTTCATCTAACTCTTCTAAAGTAGCAATTAAAGGTAATCTTCCAACAAATTCAGGTATTAAACCATATTTAATTAAATCTTCAGGGATAACATTTTTAATAACATCATTATTTTTTTTATCTACATTCATTTTAGAAAAAAAACCTATAAGTGATTTATCACATCTATTATTTATAATTTTATCCAATCCAACAAAAGCACCACCACATATAAATAAAATTCCAGAAGTATCAACCTGAATAAATTCTTGCTGAGGGTGTTTTCTTCCTCCATGAGGAGGAACAGAAGTAACAGAACCTTCGATAAGCTTCAACAAAGCTTGCTGTACCCCTTCACCAGAAACATCTCTTGTTATTGAAGGATTATCAGATTTTTTACATATTTTATCAATTTCATCAATATAAACAATACCTGTTTCAGCTTTAGAAACATTATAATCACATTTTTGTAATAATTTTTGTATAATATTTTCTACATCTTCACCTACATATCCTGCTTCAGTTAAAGTAGTAGCATCAGCTATAGTAAATGGAACATCTAAAAGCCTAGCCAAAGTTTCAGCTAAAAGAGTTTTTCCACTTCCAGTCGGACCTATTAACAATATATTACTTTTACCCAATTCTATAATTTCATTTTGAAAATCCAAAGTCAATTTTTTATAATGATTATAAACTGCAACAGATAAAACTTTTTTTGCAAATGATTGACCTATAACATAAGAATCCAAAATGGATAATATTTCTTTAGGAACAGGTAAATTAGATAAAGAAGATTTTATAGAAACATTACATTTAACATCTTCATACATAATATCATTACAAAAAGTTACACATTCATCACAAATAAAAACAGCTGGTCCAGCTATTAATTTTTTAACTTCATGTTGACTTTTACCACAAAAAGAACAATATAAAAGTTTTACATTACCATTATTAGAATTATCTTCATTCATAGAAAGTTACCTTAATATAAAAAAATATATACGATATAAAAACTAACGATGTTTAATTAAATTATCTACAATACCATAATTAATAGATTCTTCAGCAGACATAAAAAAATCTCTTTCAGTATCTTTTTTTATGGTAGAAATATCTTTACCTGTGTGAAAAGATAAAATTTTATTAAGCTTAAATCTTAATAATAAAATTTCTTTTGCTTGAATTTCAATATCACTGGCTTGACCATTAAATCCGCCTAAAGGCTGATGAATCATAACACGAGAATTAGGAAGAATATACCTTTTTCCTTTAGTTCCACAAGATAAAAGCAAAGCACCCATACTAGATGCCTGTCCTATACATAAAGTACTAACATCAGATTTTATAAATTGTATCGTATCATATATGGATAAACCAGCTGTTACACCACCTCCTGGAGAATTTATATACAATGATATATCTTTTCCTGAATCTTCAGATTCTAAATATAAAAGTTGAGCAACTATCAAATTAGCCATATGCTCTTCTATAACTCCTACAACAAAAATTATCCTATCTTTCAATAATCTAGAATAAATATCATACCCTCTTTCACCACGAGAAGTTTGTTCAACTACCATAGGGATTAAATTTGCAGTAATCATATAACCTCACAATATAAAAAATATATTATTTAACATACATCAAAATTTACTATAACACACCTAAAATCAATATAACATAATTAAAATTATAAATTAAAAAATGAATAAAATAATGCGAAAAGAGAGATTTGAACTCTCACGGGCATACACCCATTGGACTCTAAATCCAAAACGTCTACCAATTTCGCCATTTTCGCCATTAAAAAGGGTGAATGATGGGAATCGAACCCACGACCACTGGAATCACAATCCAGAGCTCTACCAATTAAGCTACATTCACCAATATTAAATTATTAACGCGCTTAGCAGGACTCGAACCTGCAACCGTCGGCTTAGAAGGCCGATGCTCTATCCAATTAAGCCATAAGCGCTTCAAAATCGGGGCAGAGGGATTTGAACCCCCGACCACCTGCTCCCAAAGCAGGCGCGCTACCAGACTGCGCTATACCCCGCATAATATCATCTTTTTTTATTATACATACACAAATAAATAAGGTCAATTAATTTTATATAATTAATAAAAAATAATATAATTATATATTATAAATTAATAAAAAAAATTAATATGAAAAAAAAAAATATAATAAATGGATTTTATCACTCTAATAAAATTTTAGAAAATATAAAAAAAAACATAAAAAAATATAAAATTAAAAATGTCCCAAAAATAATAATAATAAATACTGAAAAAAATATATCTTCATACATATATATAAAAAATAAAATTAATGCTTGTCAAAAAATAAAATTTAAATATCAAATATACAATTTATCTAAAAACATATCTCAATTAAAATTAATAAATATAATTTTTAAATTAAATAAACAAAACAACATAAACGGAATAATAATACAACTTCCTATTTCTAAAAAAATAAAAAAAAATCATATATTCATAAATATAAATATAAAAAAAGATATAGATGGATTAAATCCTATAAATATGGGAAAAAGTTTACAAAATAAAAAAACTTTTAAAACATGTGTTACAAAAGGAATAATATATATATTAAAAAAATATATTTATAAAAAAAATTTAAATACTACAATAATTGGAACATCAATAACCGTAGGAAAACCTATAATATTAGAATTATTAAAAAAAAATATTTCAATAACAACATGTAATAAATTTACAAAAAATATTAAAAAAAAAATAGAAAATTCTGATATATTAATATCAGCAATAGGTAAAAATAAAACAATAAAAATTAACTTAATTAAAAAAAAAATATTAATAATAGATATAGGAATCAACAAAAAAAAAAATAAAACAATAGGAGATATAAATTTTAAACAATTAAAAAATAAAACAAAAAACATAACTCCGATTCCAGGTGGAATAGGACCAATTACGGTTGCTATGTTATTAAAAAATACATTCAAAGCATATAAAACTACAATTTATTCCAAATAGTGTTATTTTTTTTTACATCTTGTAAATAAATTCTAAAATTAAATAAATATTTTTTTATAAAATCGGATTTATTCCATTTAAAATCAGTTTTAGCTTTATATCTATAAAAAACAAGTTTTTTTATATTTTCATCAGATAAACATTTATTTATTTTATTAGATAAATTATTTAAAAAAATACCAGTATCAAAATAAAAAAAACCAATTGATTTACCTAAAATTTTTAATAACCTTATTAAAGATAAAAATTTATATAAAGATATATTTTTTATTTTAATAATTTCATAAAACAAATCAAATAAAATAGAAAAAATTTCAACAGTATTAAAATCATTATTCATAAAAAAATAAAAACGTTTTTCAAAAATATTATTTTTAGATAAAAATATATTTTTATATTTATATATAAATAAAGAATAAAATTTAATCAACATTTTTTTGGACAAATTTAATTTATTAAAACAAAAACATAAAGGACTTCTGTAATTAACTGACAAAATAAAATAACGAATTGTTTCACTGTCATAATTATTAAGTAAAGATTTTATACTAATATAATTTTTAAAAGATTTAGACATTTTAAAATTATTTATTTCAACAAATCCAATATGCATCCATATATTAGCAAATAATTTTTTTGTTAAACTTTCAGATTGAGCACATTCATTTTCATGATGAGGAAACATCAAATCTAACCCCCCTCCATGAATATCAAAACTATCACCAAAATAATACATTGACATAGTAGAACATTCGATATGCCAACCAGGCCTACCATATCCCAAAGAACAATTCCAAAATGGTTTAAAAATATTTGAAACTTTCCATAAAACAAAATCATACAAAAAATTTTTATATATATATAAATTTTTTCTATCAATAGTAAAATCACAAAAAATATTTCTATTAGAAATATTACCATATTTTAAATATTTATTTACAAAATAATATAAATCTCCAATTTTACTTTTATAAGAAAATCCATTTTTATTAAGAAAAAAAATCAAATTAACAATACTATTAACAAAATAAGTTGCTTTAGGTTCATAAGTAGGAAATAATAAATTTAAATTATTAAAATCTTGTTTCATAAAATTAATAAAATAAAAAACAATTTTACTAAAAGATATACATAATTTTTTAGATTTTAAAATTATTTTATCATCTATATCTGTAACATTTCTAACATAATAAACATTACAACCCAAATATCTTAAATATTTTATTATAAAATCAAAAAAAATAAAAATACGAGAATGTCCAACATGACAATAATCATAGACGGTAACACCACAAACATAAATTTTCAAAGAACAAAAAAAATTAAATTTAATTAATTCCTTTTTTTGAGATAAAGTATTATAAATTTTTAACATAATAACTCAATAAATTATTCATTTTTTTTATTCTATAAATTAAAAATTCATAACTCAAAAAAGAAATTATATCATTCAATTTAGGACCATCATCTTTATTAGTAATAAATAAACGCAATAATATAAACAATTTTTTTTCATTAAAAAAACATAAATTCATAAAATTTTTTATATAAAAAAAATAATTTTTATAAAAAATATTAAAAATATATAATAATTCCAAATAAAATAATTTATCAGAAAAAATAAAAAAATTTAAATTAAATTTTTCATAAATAATATTTTTAAAAAAAAAAACATTAACCCAATAAATAATATCATTAAAAAAATAAATATTATCAAAAAAGATACTAATAAAAAAATTTATTTTATAAATAGAAATAATACCATTAACATAAGGAAATATTAAAATTTTATAAAATTTTTTATTTTTTATTATATAATTTTTTTGATAAAATAATAATTGAGAAATATCATATTTTGAAGACCTGTTAACAATTTTTTCATAATCAAAAAAATTAATTAATTTTTTTAAAGATAAAAAAACAAGATTTCCACCACCAAATTTACACAAATAATTTATCATACTTAATGAAGAAAATCCATTTGTTTTTAATTTTTTTATAGAAAAACTTCCCATACGTTTAGATAAAACTTGTCCATCAAAATTATTTATCATAGGAATATGACCATAAAAAATATCTAATATACCTAAAGAATTTTTTAACATAATTTGTTTAAATGTATTAGTTATATGATCTTCACCTCTAAAAATATGAGTAACACCCATACAAAAATCATCAATCAAATTAGAAAATATAAATGAAGGAAATAAATTAGATTTTCTAATAACAAAATCTCCAATAGAATTACTATTACATAACTGAACCCCTTTTAACAAATCATCAAATTTTAAAATTTTATTAAAAGGAACATTAAATCTTAAAACAGGTTTAAAGCCAAGAGATATTTTATTATATATATCAATTTCATTTAACTTTTTACATTTTTCATTATATTTAGGAAATAACCCCATACTTAATTGTTTTTCTTTTAAAAATAAAAGCTCAATATCACTACAAAAACAATAATAAGAATCATTTCTTTTTTTTAAAATTTTATAATAATATTTATAAATATCAAATCTAACTGTTTGAAAATAAGTAATATTATTATATTTTAAACCAAACCAATCAATATCTTTTAAAGCATTTGAAAAATTAACAACTAAAGATCTAATTAAATCTGTATTTTCTACACGAAAAAAAAAAATACCATTATTTTTAATAGAATATAAATAATTTAAAATAGCAACTCTAATATTTCCAACATGTAAATACCCAGTTGGACTAGGAGCAAATCTAGTTATTATCATACAACAAAATATATATATTATTAAACATATAAAAAAACATCACTTCTAAATAAATTTTAATAATTAATTTTATAATTTACACAAAGTAATTATATAAAATTTTCACATTTTTTAACAATTAAATTTAAATTAATAAAAATAATAAAATACAAATAATTCATATTTTTTTCATAAAAAAAAATTTTTATGAAAAAAATATTATTCAATTACAACTAATTTAACAATTATAACTTTTTTTCAATTTTATTTATCACAAAATTTATATTTATATTTATATATAAATATAAAATTTTTTTTTTCAACAATAAATCATATACTATTTTTATTTTATTAAATTTCTTTTTAAAATCAGAATGTATTTACATAAAAATTATTTTCAAAACATTAATAACATTATTTTTATCATAAATAAAAATATCATATATTTCAAATAAAATTTGAAATTGATATTTATGTAAATACATTCTGATTTCAAAAATGAATTATATAAAATTTTTTAAGAACTTTCTTTCAATAAAGCCCTTTTAATAATACCAATAGCACCAAAAGGACTTAATCCTTTAGGGCATACATCAACACAATTCATTATGCCTCTACATCTAAAAATACTATAAAAATCATCTAAATTAGACAATCTTTCAAATTTATTTTTTTCTCTACTATCAAACAAAAATCTGGCACTTTGTAAAGCAGCTGCAGGACCAATAAATTTTTCTGGATTCCACCAATAAGAAATGCAAGAACTAGTACAACAAGCACACAATATACATTCATATAAACCATCAAGTTTTTTTCTATCTTGAGGTGATTGTAATTGTTCTCCAACATAATTAAAATTATTATCATTATTATAAAAATAAGGTTTTATTTTTTCATAATGAAAATAAAAATTAGTCAAATCAACAACAAGATCTCTAATAACAGGCATTCCAGGAAGAGGACGTAAAATAATTTTATTAATATTTTCAAATGAGCTTAAAGGGGTAATACAAGCTAACCCATTTTTTCCATTAATATTAATTCCATCAGAACCACAAACCCCTTCTCCACAAGAACGTCTAAAAGTTAAAGAATCATCTTGTTCCTTTAAAGATATTAAAGCATCTAATAACATAACTCCATTACATTTACTAATATCAAGATCAAACTCTTGCATAAAAGGTTTTTTATCAAATTGAGAATTATAACGATAAATAAAAAATTTCATTACAACAACTCCTAATATGTTCTAGTTATAGGCAAAAATTTATCAACAAATTTAGGATTCATATTCACAGGTCTATATTTAATAGTATCATCTTTATAAACAAGAGTATGTTTAATCCAATTTTTATCATCTCTATTTGGAAAATCTTCTCTAGAATGAGCTCCTCTGCTTTCAACACGCTCATTAGCAGATATAGCTGTAGCTAAAGAAACTAACACTAAATTTTCCAATTCTAAAGCTTCTATTATTGAAGTATTATATATTTTACTTTTATCATTCACATATATATAAGGAAGTCTTTTTCTCAAATCTTTTAATTTATTTAATCCTTCAGACATAACAGAACCAGTTCTAAAAACTCCAAAATCACTTTGCATAATAAGTTTCATTTCATTTCTAATATTAGAAACATTTTCTCCATTTTTTTTAGATAAAAAAGAATTAAATTTATCTAAACAAATACTTAAATCATCTTTATTTACCATATTATCAGAAAAACCCTCATTAAATAAAGATAATAAATGATCACCAGAAGCTTTTCCAAAAACAACTAAATCTAATAAAGAATTACCACCAAGTCTATTAGCACCATGAACAGAAACACAAGCACATTCTCCTGCTGCATATAATCCATTAACAACTTTTTCTTCACCAAATTTTGAAATTTGTAAAACTTGCCCATGTTTATTTGTAGGTATACCTCCCATCATATAATGACAAGTAGGAACAACAGGAACAGGTTGCCTAATTGGATCTACATTAGCAAAAGTCATAGCTAATTCTCTAATTCCAGGTAAAAGTTCATTAATAATTTTTGGTCCTAAATGATCAAGTTTCAATAAAACATGATCTTTTTTTTCTCCACAACCATTTCCATTTCTAATTTCCAAAGACATAGATCTTGAAACAACATCTCTAGAAGCTAAATCCTTAGCTACTGGAGCATAACGTTCCATAAAACGCTCTCCATGACAATTTATCAAATAACCACCTTCACCTCTTATTCCTTCAGTAATTAAAACACCAGAACCATATATACCAGTAGGATGAAATTGCCACATTTCCATATCTTGTAATGGTATTCCGGCTCTTAAAATCATACCTAATCCATCTCCCGTATTTATCAAAGCATTTGTAGTAGACTGATATACTTGCCCAGCTCCACCAGTTGCTAATATTACTCCTCTACTTTTTAAAAAAGATAAATCACCAGTAGCAATACACAAAGCAATAACACCAACAACACATCCATTAGTATTTAAAATTAAATCTAATACATACCATTCATTAAAAAATGTAGTATTATACCTTAAATTTTGCTGATAAAGTGTATGAAGCATAGCATGACCAGTTCTATCAGAAGCAGCTGAAGTTCTAGTAGCTTGCCCTCCTTTACCAAAATTAAGTGATTGACCACCAAAAGGTCTTTGATAAATTTTTCCATTATCTAATCTAGAAAATGGTAACCCCATATTTTCAAGCTCATAAACAACTTCTGGTCCAGTACTACACATATATTCTATACAATCTTGATCACCTAAATAATCTGATCCTTTTACAGTATCATACATATGCCAATGCCAATTATCATCAGTTACATTACCTAAAGCAGCAGTAATTCCACCTTGAGCTGATACAGTATGCGATCTAGTAGGAAAAACTTTAGAAATTAAAGCAACATTTTTACCAGCTTTAGCTAATTGTAACGATGCTCTCATGCCAGCACCTCCAGCACCAATAACTATAGCATCAAAAGATTTTTCAATTATTGACATTTATTATGTTCTCCACAAAATTTCTATTCCAACAAAAAAATAAGACATTAATAATAAATTAATAACAATTTGCATAAAAAAACGCAAATAAAAATATTTTACATAATCTGTTAAAATAGTCCATAAACCAATCCAAGAATGAATACACAAACTCAAAATAGAAATTAATGTAAAAATTTTTATAATTATATTATCAAAAAACATATTTAAAATATCATAACTAATATTTTTATTAAAAATAAAAAAACAAAAAATTAAAATACAATATATAAACAAAATTACAGCTGTAACTCGCTGTATTAACCAGTCATGTAAACCACTTTTTCCAAAACTCGTTACAACATTTACCATATAAAAACACCTGTAATTAAAACAAATAAACTAAAAAAAACAAAAACAAATTTAGCACTAATAAAACCTCCAATTTTATCTTCATAAAAACCATAATCCATTAACATATGCCTAACACCTGCAAATAAATGAAAAATTAATAAAGATAAAAATAAAATAAAAAAAATTTTAATAATAGCTAATGAAAAATAACTTTTTAATATTATAAAATTAACTTCAGATAATAAAGAATTTTTTAAAACAAATAAAATAAAAGGAACTAATAAAAATAATAACACTCCAGAAACTCTATGAAAAATAGAAACTAAAGCTGTAATAGGAAATTTAAATACAAAAAGATTCAAATTTTTAGGTCTTTTATCCACAGCAACCTCTTTATAAAATAAAAAAATATATTAATTTATTAAACAATATGAAATTTAATAATATAATTTGTTATTATATACATAAATATAATAAATTTCAAAAATATTTATTTTAAAAAAAAAATTTAAAAAAATTAATAAATAACATATTTATTATATAATATAAAAATAATTACAAATAAAAAAAAAATAATAAATTGACTATTTTTTTTTAAATTAGTATTATTTATCAAAATTTATTAATACAAACAAATAAATAAGGAATATTAATGAAACATTATGAAATAGTTTTTTTGGTTCATCCAGACAGAAAAAATCAATTAACTACAATGATACAAAATTATAAAAAAATAATAGAAAATGATGGAGGGATCATACATAGATTAGAAGATTGGGGAAAACGATATTTAGCATATCCAATAAATAAAGTTCAAAAAGCAAATTACAGTTTAATAAATATAGAATGCACAAAAGATGTTTTAAATAAATTAACAACTTCATTTAGATATAATGACGCAATAATAAGATACCTTATAACAAAAGTAGACGGTCCAATAACTTCAATATCTTCAATTTTAAAAAATAAAGAAACAGATTTAAAAAAAATACAAAAAATAAATAAATATGAAAGTAAGAATATATAAAAAGGAAATAAAATAACAAATGAATAATAATTATAAAAAAAAAATTTGTAGATTTACAGAAGAAAACATAACAAATATAGATTATAAAGATATTAAATTAAAAGATTTTATAACTGATAGTGGAAAAAAAATAATTCCTGGAAGAATAACAGGAACAACAGCTCATTTTCAAAGATTATTAGCAAAAGAAATAAAAAAAGCTAGATACATTGCTTTATTACCTTATTGCGATAAACATAACATAAATAATTACAAGGATAAAATATGAAAATTATTTTATTAGCAAAAATAAACAATTTAGGAAATTTCGGCGATACTATAAATGTAAAATCAGGATATGCAAGAAATTATTTAATACCACAAAAAAAAGCAATAATAGCAAATGAAAAAAATATAACATACTATGAAAAAGAAAAAAATAAAATTTTAGAAAAAGAAAAAATAAAAAATGATGAAATGGAAAGCAAAGCTTCGCAATTACAAAATATAAAATTAATAATATTTTCTAAAGCAAGCAATGAAGGAAATTTATACGGTTCTATAAAAATATCAGAAATAATAAAAAAATTAAAAGAATTAAATATAAATTTAAATCAAAAAGAACTAAAACTTAAAAGTAATATAAAAAAAATAGGTAAACATAAAATAACCCTTATAATAAATAATATTAAAAAAATAGAAACTGATATAGAAGTAATAAAAGAATAAAAAATGAAAAATATAAAAAAAAATTTTACTATTTTACCACATTCTACAGAAGCTGAACAATCAATTATTGGAGGATTAATACTTGATAATGATAAATTAGAAACAATAGAAAATTTAATAGAAATAAATGATTTTCATAGACAAGATCATAAAATTATATATGAAACAATACATAATTTATCTTTAGCAAATAAACCATTTGATATAATAACAATATCAGAATCATTATTAACAAAAAATAAATTAAAAAAAATAGGAGGTTTTGAATATTTAATACAATTAATAAAAAATACACCAGGAACAACAAATATAAAAGCATATGCTAATATTATTAGTGAATATTCAATTTTAAGAAAATTAATAAAAGCAGGTAGTAATATAATAGAATCTGCTTTAAATGCAAAAGGAAAAAAAATAATAGAAATCATAGACTATTCAGAAAAACAAATATTTGATATATCAAAAAATAAAGACAAAAAATCAAAAATAAAAATAATTTCTGAAATATTAAAAAAAACAATTCATCAAGTTAAAACGTTATCAGAATCAAGTTGCAATATAAGTGGAATTTCTTCAGGATTTATAAAATTTGATAAATTAACATCTGGGCTCCAAAAATCAGATTTAATAATAATAGCTGGAAGACCTTCTATGGGAAAAACAACATTTGCCATGAATATAGCTGAACATAATATAATGACAACAAACAAACCTGTGTTAATATTTAGCATGGAAATGCCTTCAGAACAAATAGGAATGAGATTATTATCTTCTTTAACTAAAATAGAATTACAAAAAATAAAAACTGGAACATTAAACGAAAATGAATGGAAACAAATAATGCTAAAAATTCCTATAATAAATACAAAAAAATTATTTATAGATGACAGTGAATCACTTAGCCCAATAGATGTAAGAACAAAAGCAAGAAAAATAACAAAAGAACATGGACAATTAGGAATTATAATAATAGATTATCTACAATTAATGAAAATACAAGGAATAAATGAAAATAGAACATATGAAATATCTGAAATTTCAAGATCACTAAAAAATTTAGCTAAAGAACTAAATGTGCCATTAATAGCTTTATCTCAATTAAACAGGAGTTTAGAACAAAGAATAGATAAAAGACCAATTATGTCAGATTTAAGAGAATCCGGAGCTATAGAACAGGACGCAGATTTAATTATTTTTATTTATAGAGATGAAATATATAATAAAAATAGTAAATATAAAGGTATAGCTGAAATAATAATAGGAAAACAAAGAAATGGACCATTAGGAAGTGAAAATCTTCTATTTAAAGGTGAATATTCAAAATTCGAAAATATAATATAAACTATAAATAAATTTAAATAAATTTATTCATACATTTTACTATTTTTTCTTTAGCTTTTTTTGCATCTTCCCATATATCAATTTTTACCCATTTATTTTTTTCCAAATCTTTATAATGATTAAAAAAATGTTCTATTTTTTTTAAAAAACAATCATTTAAATCATTATAATTTTTTATATTTGAATATAAAGTAGTTAATTTATCAACGGGAACAGATAATATTTTACAATCAACTCCTTTTTCATCAATCATATTTAAAATCCCAATTGGTCTAACTTCTATAATACATCCATTTATTAATGAAAAAGGAGATAAAACAAGTATATCTAAAGAATCACCATCTTCACATAAAGTATCAGGTATATATCCATAATTACATGGATATCTCATAGAAGTAGAAATAAATCTATCAACATACAAAAGACCATTATATTTATTAATTTCATATTTTACTGGTTTACCATTTGAAGAAATTTCAATTACAGCATTAACAATATCAGGAGCATAATCTCCATAAGAAATATTTAACATAAAAAAACTCCATAAATAAAATTCAATTCATTCTCTGTCTTAAACTTTCAAATAAAATAACAGACACAGCTATAGCCATATTTAAACTCTTAATATATCCCTGAACAGGAATAGAAACAATAGTATCACAATTTTTCATAGTCAAATATCTTAATCCAGAACATTCTGCGCCTATTACAAAAGCTAAAGGAATAATTAAATTTTCATTATAAATAGAAAATTTAGATTTTTCTGAAGTTCCAATAATATAAATATTTTTTAATTTTATAATATTTAAAAATCTTACTATATTTACAACTTTAATTATAGGAACAGTTAAAGAAGCTCCACAAGATATTTTATGAACACTATCTGTAATCAAACACGAATTTTTATATGAAAGTATAATAGCATTAACCCCAACTAAAGAAGATATTCTAAAACAAACCCCAAGATTTTGCGGATCTATGACTGAATCAAAAATTAATAATAATGGATTAACAATATCATTTAAAAGTTGAAATAAATAAAATTCAGATTTATAAATAATTTCTTGTATTTCAGCATATATACCTTGATGATTTTTATTATATAAAATTTTATTTAAAAAATTTAATTCAACAAGTGTGTAATTGATATTATATTTATTAAGTATTTTTAAAATATATAAAAATTTTTTATGATCTTTTAAAAGAAACAATTTAATTATTAATTTATAATTATTTAATAAAACATGGTTTACAACATGCCAACCATATATAATATTAAATTTCATAAAAAAATAACCTTAAAAAAAAAATATACAAATATATTTACATATATTTGTATATTTATATATTTATAATTTCAAATTATTTATTATTTTTTATACTAAAATGTTTAAAAAATAAATCATCTGGATTTAAAATTAAAAGATCATTTTTATTATTAAATATATTTTTATATGCTAAAGTACTACGATAAAAATCAAAAAAACCTTGATCTTTACTATATGCATTAGAATATAAATTTATAGCATGTGCATCACCTTCACCTCTAATTTCATTAGATGTACGTAAAGCTTCAGCTAAAATAATACGTTGTTCTCTTTCAGCAATAGCACAAATTTTACTTGCTAATGCACTACCTGTTGCTCTAATTTCACTTGCAACTCTTTCTCTTTCAGCACGCATTCTTGCATAAACTGAATCTCTAACTTCATCTGGTAAATCTATACGTTTAATACGAACATCTGTAATAGTAATACCAATATTTTTAGTACTATCATCAGTAGCTTCTTTCAATCTACTCATTAATTCAGCACGCTCACCATGAACAGCTTCAGAAATTGTATATTTTCCAAACTCTGCTTTCAAAGCAGCTACAACTTTTTGTTGTAATAATTGTTCAGCTTTTGCTTTATTTCCACCAGTTCTAGTGTAATATAAAGGTAAATTATCAATATTCCAAAGAACATAAAAATCTACCAAAACATCTTTCTTTTCTAGTGTAGTTATTCTTGATGACTGAATGTCTAATATTTTTTCTCTCAAATCAAAATTTTTATACTCTTGAATAAAAGGAATTCTTACATGAAGTCCAGGCATATAAATTTTAACAGAATTATCACTATCAGTTTCCAATTTACCCAACTGAGTTATCATTCCTCTATCAGTTTCATAAACTGTAAATAAAGAAAATGGCAATAAACATAATATACTAATAATAACTATAGAAAGAGCTTTACGCATTTATTATTGTCTCCTATTTCTAACTTCATCCGTTGACTTTGGTAAACTATTACCACTTTGAATTTGTTTTTTGTTATATCTTTCCTTGTTAACAGAATTTTCAATTATTTTATTAATACCACTTTTGGTACTCATTAATTTATCTATAGGTAAATAAATTAAATTATTTCCTGAATCAGAATCTATCAAAATTTTACTAACTTTAGATAAAACATATTCCATAGTCTCTAAATACAAGCGTTTTCTAGTAATATCTGGAGCTTTTTTATATTCATCTAAAATTAATTGAAATCTTATAACATCACCCTCAGCTAATAATATAGTTTCTTGTTTATACGCATTTGCTTCTTCAAGCATTTGAGCAGCTTTACCATTAGCTTCAGGAACAACTCTATTCGCAAAAGCTTCAGCTTGATGTTTTAATTGTTCTTTTTCCTCTCTTGCTTTAATAACATCGTCAAACGCACTTTTAACACTAGTAGGCACACGAGCCTCTCTTAAAGCAACAGCTGCTATATATATACCTGCATCATAACTATCTAAAGTAGTTTGCAATTGTTGAGCAATTGCATTGGATATTTGTTCTTTTCCAGAAGTTACAATAAAATCTAAATCAGAATTTCCTATAATTTGACGTAAAGCACTATCACTAGCTTCTCTCAAAACTTTATCTGATTCAGCAATATTAAACAATCTTTTTTCAGCATTATTAATTCTATACTGAACTTCTATTTCAACATTAACTATATTTTCATCTTTAGTTAACATAGAAGAACCATGACTGTTTCTTTCTAATTTTTCAGTATTAATTATTCTTTTTTTCTCTATAAATAATGGTATCCAATGAGGCCCCTGCTCCAATATTCTTTGATATTTACCAAATCTTGTAACAACAGCTTTTTCTGCAGGCTTAACTATATAAATTCCAAAAATAATATATAAAATAACAAAAATAACAAAAATAATGATATAAAAAGAACTGCCAAAATAACTAAAAAGATTTTTTTTTTTATTAAAAATATCATTAACCCCTTTTTTTTTAAAAAATTTAAAAAAATATAAAAGAATATTTTTAAATTTTTTTATAAAAGATAAAGAATTTTTATCAGCATTATGCTCATTCCAGGCCATAAAAACAACACTTCTTTTCATATAATTTCTTAATAAACAAAATAAAGAATCTCATTATGAATTTAAATAAAAAACTGATCAATAAAGAAAAATAAAATATATATAATTAAATAATTAAGAAAATGATGATTTAACATTTTCCATAATATAAAAAAGAATTAATTACAATATATATACCAAAAAAAAGTAATAAAATTTCAAAAAATTTAATAATAAAAATATATTTTTTAAAATTTAAAAAAAATTTTTTAGAAAAAAAAAAAGAAAAAAATATAGAAGGAAAAGTTCCTAAACCAAAAAATAACATTAAATAAAAACTATAAAAAAAAGAAGAAAATGAAATAGAATATAAAACTGCAGTATAAACTAACCCACAAGGAAGAAAACCCCAAACCATCCCTAATAAAAAAAATTTAATAAAAATATTTTTATATGAATTAACATTTTTATTAAATAAAAACAATTTACTCCAAAAAAAATTACCAATTTTTTCAAAATATATAAAAAAAAAAGAGAAATATTTATTAACATAAAAAAAATACAAAATTAAAATAAAGCCAGAAAAAAATTTAAAAAAAAATATAGAAATTTGTCCAAAATAAGTATTTGACAAATGACCAAATATTCCAAAAAAACCACCAATCAAACAATAAGTAAAAATTCTACCAAAATTATATAACAAGATATAAAAAATAATTTTCTTATCATTAGTTTTAAAAATATTTATAAAAAGAAAACTTGATAAAACTCCACACATACTCAAACAATGAAAGCTTCCCAAAATTCCAATCATAAAAGCAGTAAAAAAAGAAATTTCATTATACATATATTATTTTTCAAATAAATCATCATTTAATAATATATATTTAGAAATATCATCCAAATTATCAAATTGATCATTATCAACGGCCCACCAAAAAAAATAAATAGCTAAAAACATCAAAATAAAAGAAAATGGAATTAAAAAAAAAATTATACTCATACATCAAACTACTTTTTTAACAATCTTAAAGAATTACAAACAACTAATAAAGAACTAAAAGACATTCCTATAACAGCATAATAAGGTTCAATTAAACCAAGAAATGAAATAAACAAACCAATAATATTATAAATTACAGCCCAAATAATATTTTGTTTTATTATTTTATCAGTATAAATTCCACTTTTTATTGCTTTAGATAACAATAATAAATTATTGTTAAGTAAAGTAACATCAGAACTTATTTTTGCTAAATCTGTACTCTCTCCCATTGCAACAGCAATTTGAGAAATTTTAAAAGCTAAAATATCATTCATTCCATCCCCAATCATCATAATTTTAGCTCCATTTTTTTGCAATTTTTTTATATAAAACAATTTATCTTGTATAGAAGCATTTTTAAAAAAAAATTTAATTTTTAAATTTTTTGAAATTTTATTAGTAGAATAAGATGGATCACCTGTTAAAATATGCAAATTCAAATTCAGTAATTTTAATTCATTAATTCCTTTAAAAGAACTATATCTTAAAGGATTAATTAAATGATATATTGCAATAATTTCATAATCATTTGATAAAAAAATACATAAATCATCCCTAAAATTAAAAAAATCAAATTTATCATCAATTTTACAAAAATCTTTTATAAAATTAAGTTTTCCCATTCTATATTTTTTTCCATTAATAATACCTTCTACACCACAATTTATATATTCCTTATAATTTAAAACATTATAAATTTCATTTTTTTTCAAAATTAAATTTTTTGAAAACACTTTTGCAATAGGATGATTAGATAAAATTTCTAAAGAATAAGACAAATTAAAAACATAACTCATATTATATTTTGACGAAATTTTAGTTTCTTTTAAAACAAAATAATTAACAGTTAACGTTCCTGTTTTATCAAAAATAACATCAGTTATATTTGATAAAGATTCTAAAACATGCTCTTTTATAATTAAAAAACCACTTTTTGCTAATATATTAGTAGAGCATGTTATAGCTATAGGAACAGATAAAGCTAAAGCACACGGACAAGCTACAGTTAACATAGAAATTGTTACATTTAAAATATTATAACAATCTTTAAAAAACCAATAAATATCAGCAAAAAAAATTGAAATTAAAACAATCAAAATAAAATAACTAGAAATTTTATTTGTTGTTCTAACAATTTTAGGCTTTATAGAACTCATTTTTTCTAAAATTTGTATAATAATAGTAATAAAAGAATTTTTATTAAGAGAAAATGGTTTTAATATAAGAATATTTTCTAAATTTATACATCCACCAATTATAAAATCTTTTCTTTTTTTATAAATTGGGATTTTTTCTCCAGTTATCATAGATTCATCAACGATACAATCATCACTTAAAACTATACCATCCAAAGGAACAATATCACCAATTTTAACTAAAATTATATCACTAATTAATATATCATCTACATTTTTTTGAAATTTTTTTATAATATTTAAATTATTATATTTAATGATAGTAGCCATATTTGTAGTTAATTTTTGTAAACTATATATTAATTTTGTACAATAATGCCTTACTCTCATTTCTAAGAATCTACTTAATAACAAAAAAAATATAAACATACAAACAGAATCAAAATATATTTTATCACTTTTATTTAAAAAATTATAAACACTTAAAAAATATATCATAAATATAGATAAAGATATTATTGTATCTATTGTTAATGTTTTTAACTTTAATGACCTATAAGCATTTAAAATAAATTTTTCAGAACAAAAAATAATTAAAAATGTAGCAATAATAAAATTAAAAAGCCTTATAAACAACCAATAGGAAATACCAATATCATTTAAATCATAAAGATAAAATGAAAAAGATAACATCATAATTTGCATGCTGCCTATAGCAGATATAATCAATTTTTTCAATTCATTTTTATATTCAATATTATCTAACGTTTCTTTTATTTTAAAAACATAAGGATAAGCATCATATCCTATTTTTCTTATTTCCATAAGAATAGAACTTAATTTAATAATTTTTAAATCAAAAATAATTTGTGCTTTAGATGTAGAAAAATTAATAAAAATTTTATGTATTCCTATTATACTTTTAATATGATGTTCAATAAGCCAAAAACAAGCAGAACAAACAATACCATTTATAGAAATAGTAACTTCATAAAGATCTAAAGAATTTTTTGTTACAAATTTCTTTATTATATCATTTTTATCATAAATTTCATAATTATTATAAGATATTTTTTCAACATTTGTAACATTTTTTTCCCTATAAATATAATAATTTCCCAATTTTGAATCAATTATAAATTTAATTATTTCCTTACATCCATAGCAACACATATATTTAATTTTTTTATTTATTATTAAATAAATATTAACATCATTTGCTATAATAAGATTACAATGAAAACAAATTCTTAAATACATAAAATCTCTTTAAAATATAAAAAAATTAACTTCTTTTTTTAAAAAAATATTAATTTCATTTTTATTATATTTTATATAAAAAACAATTTTATAAAATTTTTTATTAAATAATTCATTTTCAAAAAAAGATTGAATTTTAACATATATATTATTAATACAATCTGGATATAATGATAATTCATATGGACCAATATAATTTATTAAAATATCATCAATACTATAAGCATTTAAATAACAAAAAATATTATTATTAGTTTTATTTATAATTTTTACAACATAATTATTTTCAACAATATTATTTTCTAAAAGATTATAAAGTGTATATTGATTTCTATTAACAAAAAAATCTAAATCTAATCTATTAAAAAATAGATAAAAAAATATAAAATATAAAATAATTAAAAAAAATACAAAAATAAATTTTTTTTTTTTAAATAATATTTCAACAAAAAGACTTATATTATAATCTCTATTATAAAAAATTAAATTTTTATCTCTATTTACTTTTAACATAACATTATTACATGCATCAACACAAACACCACAATTAATACATTCTATTTGAACACCATTTCTAATATCTATACCAGTTGGGCAAGAATAAACACATTGTAAACAATTAATACAATCACCAAAATTAACATTTTTTTTTTTTGATTTTTTAGGCTCACCCCTAAAAATATCATATTTTACTATTATAGTACTTTCATCATACATTATATTTTGAAATCTTGCATAAGGACAAATTAAAAAACAAAACTGTTCTCCAAGAAATATCAATTCAAAATATAGTAAAGAAGTTATAAAAAAAATTATAAAAAAAGTTAAATTATTAAAATTTAATAATAACACATTTTTCAATAAAGGTAATATAGGAATAAAATATCCAACAAAACACAAAGAAACTAAAAATAAAAAAATAAAAAATAGAAAATGTTTAAAAATTTTAATAAAAAAAACATATGAATTAAAAAACATATTTTCTATTTTTATTCTATTATTTCTAGTTCCTTCAAATATTTTAGAAAAAAATTGAAAAAAATATAAAGTGATAGTTTGAGGACATAAATAACCACACCATAAACGACCATACAATAAAGTTACAAGGAAAAAAATTATTAAAATAATAAGTATAAATACACAAAATAAAACAAAATCATTTGGATAAAAAATATATCCAAAAAAATATATTTTATAATTAATAATATCAAAAAGTATAGCTTGGTTATTATTATATCTTAAAAAAGGCAATAAAAAAAAAAAAAATAAAGAAAACAAAATGGAAAATAATCTAATATTAGAATATTTTCCATTTATAAAATCATAATATATATTTTTTCTTTTTTTATATAATTCATAATATATCATAAATTATTTATCATTAAGAGAATAAATATAAGATGTAACTATATGTATCTGATCTTCAGATAAAATATCTTTATGTGACGGCATGACACCGCTACGACCATACTTAATAGTACTAATTATATCCTCTAAAGAAGACCCATAAACCCATTGAGGCTTCATTAAACTAGGAGCTCCCTTAATTTTATCTCCAGAAGCATCAATTCCATGACATATAAAACATATTTTTTGATAAATTTCTTTTCCTTTTATTAAAAAATTACTATCACAATTATTCTTAATACTTAAAGATTGAATATACAATGCAACGCATTTTATATCTTCATCATTTCCTATAATTTGTCCCAAAGCTGGCATAATACCATTTCTTCCATTTGTTATTGTTTCTATAATATCTTTAGAAGATCCGCCATATAACCATATTGAATTAGTCAAATTAGGAAATCCTTTAGACCCTTTTGCATCATAACCATGACAAGGAGAACAATTATTTAAAAATATATTTCTACCTATTTTCAATGCATCATTATTATTAGATAAATCCTCTATTGATATATTTTTATAAGATTTATATAAATCATTATATACTTTTTTATGTTTTTCAATCTGTAACCTACATTCACTAGAAGAAGACCAATTTAATATTCCAGAAAAATTACCAAATCCAGGATAAAAAATTAAATAAATAATGCCGTAAAATATACTTATAAAAAACATCCAATACCACCACTTAGGTAATGGTTCATTTAATTCTTCTATTTCGTCATAATGATATTCACTATATTTAACAGAATTTAAATCCACCTTATGATGAAAATCATCTTTTTTTATATTATTACTAAAATAAAGTATTAAACCATATATTAAAATATTTATGAAAACAAAAAAACCAACATATAAATGCCAAAAATTATTCATTATTTTTCCTTAAATAAATCTTCATCGTTAAAAGGTAAATTAGAACACATATTATAATATTCTTTATTTTTTAAAAATATATATAATCCCATAATTAAAAATAATATAATCAAAAAAATAACTATAACTGCTTTTATAATAATCATATTTTATAACCTAAACATTTTTTAAAATAATACCAAGTTGCTGTAAATAAGATATTAATGCTTCTTCTTCAGTTTTACCCTTAACAATTTCTTTTGAAAATTTTATATCATCATCAGTATAAGGAACTCCAACAATTCTCAATGCTTTCATTTTTTTATCTATAGTTGATTCATCTACTAAACATTCACGCAAAAATTTATATTTTGGCATTTTTGAAAAAGGAACTAATAATCTAGGATTTTGAAAATGAGCTTTATGCCAATCGTCACTATATTTTTTTCCAACACGAGCTAAATCTGGACCTATTCTTTTAGATCCCCATAAAAATGGATGATCATAAACAAATTCTCCAGCAATTGAATGATTACCATACCTCATAACATCACTAGATAAAGATCTAATCATCTGAGTATGACATACATGACAACCTTCCCTAATATAAATATCTCTACCAGCTAATTGCAAAGCTCCTAAAGGTTTTAACCCAGTTACAGGTTGTTGCACATCATTTTCAAAAAATAAAGGTATAATTTCTGTCATACCACCAAAACTAATTATAATAAATATTAAAAATCCCATAATACCAAGATTTTTTTCAATATTATTATGTTTCATTTCATATTTCCTTTATAAATTATTATTTTTAGAATATTTAAAAGTTAAAAAAACATTAAACAACATTAAAATCATACCAATAAAAAAAATCATTCCACCAAAAAATCTTATAATATAAAATGGATGGCTTGCTATAACAATATCAATAAAAGCAAATTTAATATTTCCATATTCATCAATAGCTTTAGACATCATACCTTGATTTATTCCAGATATCCACATAGAAATTATATAAATTAATGTGCCAATTGTAGAACACCAAAAATGAATATTTATTAAAGATATACTATACATTTTACAATTAAATATTCTAGGAATTAAAACATAAAAAGACCCTATAGTCATCATTGAAACCCATCCTAAAGCTCCAGAATGAACATGTGCTATAGTCCAATCTGTATTATGAGATAAACTATTAACGGTTTTTATAGCCATCAAAGATCCCTCAAAAGTAGCTCCACCATAAAAAGTTAATGATAAAACAAAAAATTTTAAAATAGGATCTTTTTTAACTTTATCCCAACAACCAGATAAAGTCATAATTCCATTTATCATTCCACCCCAAGAAGGAGCTAATAAAATTATTGAAAATACCATACCAAGAGATTGTACCCAATCTGGTAAAGCACTATAATGCAAATGATGAGATCCAGCCCACATATAAATGCCAATTAAAGACCAAAAATGAACAATAGATAACCTATATGAATAAATAGGTCTTTGAGCTTGAATAGGAATAAAATAATACATCATTCCTAAAAAACCAGCAGTTAACAAAAAACCAACAGCATTATGCCCATACCACCATTGAACCATTGCATCAACAGCTCCAGAATAAATAGAATAAGATTTAAACAAACTAACTGGAATAACTAAATTATTTACAACATGAAGAAGTAAAACAGCTAAAATAAAAGCACCATAAAACCAATTAGATACATATATATGTGAAATTTTGCGCTTATATATAGTATAAAAATAAACAATAGCATAACAAATAAAAACAATACCTAATAATATAGAAATTATCCATTCAGGTTCAGCATATTCTTTAGCTGAAGTATACCCTAAAGGTAATGTAAATAAAATCATTAATATAACAACTTGCCAACCCCAAAAAGTAAAATAAGCCAACCTATTTAACTGTAATATAATTTTAGAAGTTTTTTGAACAACATAATATGATGTTGCCATCAAAGCAGAACAAGCA
Organism: Candidatus Azosocius aquiferis; assembly: GCA_043390185.1. Classification (GTDB taxonomy): domain Bacteria; phylum Pseudomonadota; class Gammaproteobacteria; order UBA6186; family Azoamicaceae; genus Azosocius; species Azosocius aquiferis. The sequence continues at coordinate 292,781 of DAWERO010000001.1, forward strand.
AAAGCAAATACAACAAGATTAGTATGAACAGGACGCAATCTACCAAAAGCTAACCAAGGTATATCACAATTAACATCTGGAAAAATTAATTCTAAAGCAATAACAAGCCCAAAAAACATCCCCAAAAATCCCCAAAAAATAGTCATAACAACAAATTTTTTAACTATATCATAGTTATATGTATTTACATCTTCTTCATATTTCATAATATTATCCCTAAAAAAAAAATAAAAAAACATTTTTATAATAAACATATTATGATAAAAACAAACTTTTTTAATTATAACATAATTTTTATAAATAATACAATATAAATAAATACATAAATTTAAATTTTTTTTTTTAAATTTAAAAAATCAAAAAAAAAACGAAAATCAATATTAGATAAATCATTTTTATTAAAATAATAAATATTATGATTAGATTTTAACCAAGTAATTTGATTTTTTATCAATTTTTTAGTAGAAAAAATTGTATTATTAATCATTTCATCAAATGTTATATACCCAAATAAATAAAAAAAAATTTGTTTATATCCTATAGATTTTAAAGATAATAAATTTTTGTTAATATTTTCAAAATTATATAAAAATTTAACTTCATCAATAAAACCCAATTTTAACATTTTATAAATTCTATTTTCAATTTTTTTGAATAAAAAAAATTTATTAACAAATAAAGAAATTTTAATAATTTCTAAATTTTTAAATACATAATTTTTCATAACAAATTGATAATTATTTAAAAAATTTCCAGTTAAAATTAAAATTTCAAATAATCTTAATAATCTATATTTATCTTTAAATTTATATTTTAAACTCACATCATTATGAAATTTTTTTAATTTATAATAAATAAAATTAAAACCATTTTTATCAATTAAATATAATAATTTATTCCTTATAAATATATCAGAATTAGGTAAAAAAGATAAACCTTTTTCTAAAGCCAAAAAATACATCATTGTACCACCAACTAATAAAGGGAACTTATTTCTAGAAATAATATCAAATATAATATTAATAACATCTCTACAAAAATCTGATACAGTATATATAATATTAGGATACAAAAAATCAATTAAATAATGAGAATTAAAATTTAAAATATTAATATCAAGTTTACCAGATCCAATATTAAAATATTTATAAATCATAACAGAATCTACATTAACAATTTCGAAAGGATAAGATTTAGATAATTGTAATGAAAAATTTGTTTTTCCTGAAGAAGTAACACCCATTAAAAAAATAATTTTATTATTAAATCTCATCATATCAAAAATAATAAATAATTAGAATTTATAATTGAATAAAATTTCATTTTATTAAATTTTATATTATTTTTATTTATAAAATATAAAAAATCTTTTAATTCATAAAAAAAAAAATCATCAAAAATATAATTTACAAAACAATTTATAAAAAATTTATAATAAAATATAATATTATTATAAGAAAATTTAAAAGATATAATTTTTTCAAATAAAAAAATAAATAAAAAATTATAATTTATATTATAATTTTCAAAAAATTTAGGAAAAGATTTTAAATAATAAAAATTATCTTTATAATATATTTCTATACCTAAATCATTTAAAATATCAAAAAAATTAACACTCAATTGTTTTGAAAAAATAATTTTAATTTCTGTTTTTAAATAATTTTTTTTTAAAAAACCAAATTTTTTCAAAAAAATAAAACATTTATTCCATAAAATAAATTTTCTACATTTTAAAATATCAACAATTAACAAATCATTATTAACTCTTAACAATAAAATTTTATTAAAAAAAATAGATAATAATTCATATATATTTTTACCAATATTTAATTTTAAATTTTTTGCTTTAATAAAACTAGAAACAGTTTTTTTTTTATAAAAAAAATTTTTTCCTATATCATTATTTATTTTATTAATATCAATATTAACATCAGAAAATAATTTAACTATACTTTTTTTCAAAATATCATAAATATCTACTTCATTATGAAATAACATTTTTAATTTTTTTTTATAAAAACTCATATCAATCATCAAAGAATCAATATAAATATATATACAATAAAATTTACAGATAAAATTTTTATTTATAAAATAATAAGAATAATTTATAATGTTATTTATATACGAACTTTTTATAAATTTATTATTTACATATATATATTTTTTATTTAAAGAAAATTCTAATTTTGATTCTGGAGAAAAAAACCAAGCTTTTAAAATAACATTATTTTCAGAAATATCTATATAAAAAGAATTATCAATTAATTTTTTTCCTATTATTTTTTTCAATCTATTTTTTTGACTATAAAAATCAAAACATTTAGGATAAACTATCATTTTATTATTATATTTTACATGAAATTCTATATTTAAATTACCTAAAACAAAAATATGTATTATTTCATTAATATTAATATAATTACAACAATTATAAGTAGAAAATTTTAATTTATCTGAAAAATTATAATATAAATCAATTACAGATATAGAAGTTCCATTATTATATAAATCTGGAGATAAAATTTTTTTTTCATAATCAACATACAAACTCCAAGCACAATCTTGTTTTTTTGGTTTAGAAATAATTTTTATTTTTGAAATAGAAGAAATAATAGATAAAGAAATTCCATTAAAACCATAAAATGAATTTTTTTTTAAATCATTTAAACAAAAAATTTTACTACTTGCACAACCCCTTAACGCTAAAAAAAGATCACTTTTATATATTCCAAATCCATCATCTTCAACTTTTATAAGAGATAATCCATAATTTTTTAACTCTATTTTTATGCAAGTACTATTAGCATCAATACTATTTTCAATTAAACTTTTTACAACATATTTAGGTTTACTAAAATCAACATAAGAAAGAAATTGTAAAAATAAAAATTTAGGTATTTTTTGAATTCTATTCAAACTATTTCCTATAAAAAAAATAAATTAACATAATTTTTTTAATAAAAATAAAATTTTTCTACCTATAAGAGAAGATGATTTAATGATAATATACCTTTTATTTAAAACATAAAAAATATTTATTATAAAATCTGGAGTATAAACAAAATTTACACTTTCAATAGGCCACTCAAATATACAAATAGAATTATAATTTAAATTGATTTCATTTTCAAAAAAATTTAAATTATTAAAATCATTTAATCTATATAAATCAAAATGACATATATAAAATTTTTCACAAAAATAAACATCATAAATATTATATGTAGGACTTTTAACTAAAAAATTACCACCAGCCCCTTTTATTAATCCCTTCATAAAAAAAGTTTTACCTATCCCTAAATCTCCATACAAATGAATATTCAAACAAATGTTAGAAAAAATATTAAAATAACAATTAATAATAGACAAAATAAAATTATTAGCTATATATAAAGAATCAAATTTATTATATAAAAATTTTTTAAATATATACATAAATAATTATCCAAAAAAAAAAAAAATATATCTATAATATATTTTATTATATGCATAACAGTAATATAATACAAATTATTAAATTAATTTATTAAAAAATAAAAAAATGAAAAATTATAATATAAATCAATTAAAAAATGGATTAAAAATAATATTATCTGGAGATCCTTTTGAAATAATAGAAAATGAATTTGTAAAACCAGGAAAAGGAATAGGTTTCAATAGAGTAAAACTAAAAAATTTACAAAATAATAAAATTATAGAAAAGATATTCAAATCAAATGAAACTATAAAATCAGCTGATATAAAAGAAATATCAGTACAATTATTATATAATAACAAAGATATTTTTTATTTTATGAATAATGAAAATTATGAACAATATAATATTAACAAAAATTTAATAGAAGAAGAAAAGCTACAATGGTTAATAGAACAAAAACATTACAATATATTACTATGGGATAATAAACCTATAAAAATAATAATACCTAAATTTATAGAAACAGAAATAATAGATATTGATCCAAGTATAAAAAGTGAAAGTATAACAGCAACTAAATATGCCACTATAAAAAATGGATATAAAATTAAAGTGCCATTGTTCATACAAATAAATCATATAATAAAAATTGATACAAGATCTAATTTATATGTTTCAAAAATATAAATGGATAACTAAAGTAAATAATAAAAATTTAATTTTAAAATCCATAATTAAATTAAAAATTAGAAATTTTTTTTTTATTAAAAATATATTTGAAGTTAATACACCAAATTTATGTTCAAGTATTTCATTAAATTCAAATATACAATCAATATATACTAATAATTATACAAATTTTAACAAAATACCACTATATTTACAAAATTCTCCTGAATACAAAATGAAAAAATTAATAATATCAGGTTGTTCATCAATTTATCAATTATCACCAGCTTTTAGAGGATCAGATATAAGTAACATACACAATCCAGAATTTCAAATATTAGAATGGTATAGAAAAAAATATAACACAAAAATGTTAATAAAAGAAATTATAGAATTATTAGAAAATATATTAAAAATAATAAAAATAATAAAAATAACTTATGAAATGCTATTTGAAAAAATTTTAAATATAAAACCAAAAAATGAAAGCATATACAAAATAAAAAATATAATAAAATTATATAATATAAAAATAACAAAAAAAAACAAAATAAATAAAAATGATTATTTAAATTTATTATTAAAATATATAATAGAACCTAAATTAAAAAAAAAAAAAATTTATATTATTTATAATTATTATTATAAACAACCAGATTTAGCTAAAACAACAAAAAAAATTTCAAAAAGATTTGAAATATATATAAATAAAATAGAAATAGCAAACGGCGCTGAAGAATTAAAAAACTATAATACTCACATAAAAAAATTTAATAAATTTAATATAAAAAAAAAAAAATTAAAAAAAATAATAAATAATAATATTAAATTTATATCATCATTATATTATGGTTTACCTAAATGCTCAGGTATAGCAATTGGAATAGAAAGAATTATTATGATCTATTTAAAAACATATAATATAAAATCTATAAAAACATTTTTAAAATAAAATAAAATAAAAAATAATAATAAAAAAATAAAAAAAAAAATATAAAATACATAATTTTTTTCAATTTTTTCAATTTTTTCAATATTTTTTACATTCAAATTAGAAATATTATAAATTTTATCATCTAAAATATTAGATAACCAAAAAGATGTAAAAGATTTAATAGAAAATAAAAATTTATTAAAATTAAATTGATTAAAAAACCATTTTTCTAAAATTGGTCTAGTTATTTTCCAAAAATTAATTTTAGGATATAAATATCTTGTTAAACCTTCAACTGAAAATAATGTTTTTTGAAATAATAATAATTGAGGTTGAATTTTCATATTAAAATTTTTAGATATATCAAGCAAAGATCTAAAAGTTTTTTCAAAAGATATATCTCTTAATTCTTTATTAAATATAGGTTCCCAAACACTACAAATAGCTTGTTCTAATTCATTTAAAGAAACATAATCAGGAATCCATCCAGATAAAATATGTAACTCTGCAACTCTTCTATAATCTCTTTTTATAAAAGATAATATATTTTCTCCCATATATTTTTGATCTTTAAAAGAAATAAAACCAACAATACCATAATCTAACAATATAATTTTAGGATATAAAACAAAAGAATTAGAAATTAATATATTCCCAGGATGCATATCAGCATGAAAATAATTATCTCTAAAAACTTGTATAAAAAATAATTGAATACACATTTTAGCTATTAATTCCAAATCAAAACCACATTTATTTAATTCTCTTATATTATTAATAGACACTCCATAAACAAAATCCATTGTTAAAATGTTGTTTTTAGTTAATTCCCAATAAACATTAGGTATAATTAATATTTTTGAATACATAAAATTTTTTTTCATTTTACATGCATTTGCCGCTTCAATATTTAAATTTAATTCATTTAATAATATATATTTTATTTCTAAAATTAAATTATAAATATTTTTTGATTTTTTTTTAAAAAAAAATTTTCCAAAAAAATATACTAAAAATAATAATAAATCTATATCACGTTTTACATCATAAATAATATTGGGTCTTAAAATTTTTATAGCTACTTCTTTTCCATTAAACAAAAGCGCACGATGAATTTGAGCTACAGAAGCAGAAGCAACAGGGATTACATCAAAAAATTTAAATAAAGAGTTTATAGAAACTCCAAAACTTTTTTCAATAGATTTTTTTGCAACAACACCACAAAAAGGAAAAACTTTATTTTGTAAATCAACTAATTCAGAAACTATTTCATGAGGAACAAAATCTATTCTCATAGATAAAATTTGTCCAAATTTAATAAAAACAGGACCTAAATTTTCAAAAAATAATTTTAATCTATTTCCCAAAGATAAATAAACATTTTTTTTAAAAATAAAAAAATTAATAAAACAAATAAATTTAATAAAATTATTTTTTTTATTGTAAATAATCAATTCAAATAAATTATATTTAACAAATACATAAAAAATAAAAAAAATTCTGTAAATCTTAAAAAACATAATATAAAATTCTCATTTTAATATTTAATTCCAATATGTATCGAAACAATCCCATTAAATAAATTTTTATATATACATTCTTTAAATTCAGCTTGTTTTATTATTTTCAACAAACTATCTTGATTAGGATGAAGTCTAATAGATTCCACTAAATATCTATAACTATATTCATCATTACAAATAAATTTTCCTATTTTTGGTAAAAAATTAAAAGAATATAAATCATAAAGACTACTTATAAAATCATTAACAGGATGAGAAAATTCTAAAATCATTAAAATTCCACCTTTTTTTAAAACTCTATAAATGCTTTTTAATGCATTTAATTTATTTGTAATATTTCTCAATCCAAAACCAATAGAAACACAATTAAAATAATTACTCAAAAATGGTAATTGTTCTGCATTTAATTGAACATATTTTAAATTATTAAAACCTTGATTAACCAATTTACTTCTACCTTTCGATAACATATTAAAATTTATATCCCCAATAATAATTTCACCATAATCCCCAACAAAATTAACAAATCTTTTTGCTAAATCTCCAGTTCCTCCTGCTAAATCTAAAATTTTATCACCTTTATTAATATTACAATAAAAAACAGATATATCTTTCCAAAAACGATGTATAAAAAAAGACATAATATCATTCATCAAATCATATTTATTAGCTACAGAATCAAAAACTTCTTTAACTCTTTTCTCTTTTTCATCAATATTAATTTTTTCATATCCAAAATCAATTTTCATATTTTAACTCTTAAAAATTTATAATTTGTTTTTATTTATAACCCAATCATATTCTCTTTTCAACGAAGATAAAATATTTAATTTTAAATAATAAGGTAATATTTCAAATGTATATGTTTCTATTTCCAAAATAAAAAACATATTCTTACATATTAGAAAATTAAACATATCAATAATATATTGTTGAGTAGATTTAAAATTTCCATAAAATTCTAAAAAAATAGGAATATGATAATGAACTCTATAATTGATAACTTTTTCATTATACAAAAAAATTTTAAATAAAGATACATCTTTATAAGTTATTACATTACCATAAAAATTATTACCATGAATTTGATGAATATAAGGAGTTTCAGGTAAATAAGAAAAAATATTGAAATTATATTTCATAATTTCCAAAGAAGAACTAATTTGAAATTTTCCTATAGAAAATTCAAATAAAAAAATACTATTAAAACTTTGATTAACTTTTTCAAATTCTACTGCAGAATGACAAATATCAAAACAGATTTTTAAATAATTAAATATAAAAAAATAAATCTTTTCTTTTGAAAAACATGAATTAAAAAAAATATAAAAAAAACATCTATTTATAAACCAATTTTTAAAAAAAAATATATAATCCATTGTTTTTGAAATCACACAATCTGGTTCAGGTTCTATATCTAAATGTATTAAAATATTTTTATTAATATATAAATTATTTAATAAAATAACTAAATTATATAAATATTTTATAGATTTTATATATAAATTATTATAAAAAAATTTATGAAAAAAATATTTATAAGAAACTGGAACAGTAGAAATTCCACAAAATTTATTTTTTTCTAAAAAAAAAGAAAAAAAAATTATTAATTTTCTCATATAAACATACCTTTTAAAATTTCCCCAATCAGGAAAATAAACATTTTCTTTTATATAAGAATTACTAAAATTACAATAAGGAAACGCATTTAAAGATTGAATATAAAAATTATTACACTTTAACCAAATTTTAAAATCAAAAAGAAAAGAAAATTTAGATAAATAAATAATTGAAAAATTAGATAACCTTAATCCTACATAAAAAATATAATAACTAAACAAAATATTTCTAAATTTTCTAGAATAAAATTTCAAAATAAAAAAAACATCTTGAAAAGACTCTCCAAAATGAATATTTGTACAATATAATAAATCAAAATTTATATATTTATCACTTTTTTTTAGAAAATTCATAATAAAATTAATTATTAAATTTTTTTAAAAGTTTAATAGATTCAAATAATAAATTATTATCAATAAAATTTACATTTACACCTTCACCAATATTTTTTAACATCATTATCGTTAAATTTCCTCCCAAATGTTCCTGAAACTCTTTTATTCCCAAAATTAAAAATTCATTTATATTATCATCAGAAATCATTTCTTCAACAAAAATAGAAAATTTTAAATCTAAAAAAACATTAATAATTTCTAACCAATAAATTTTATTAATAAAACCTGAAAGATAAGAATAGGTAACATCCAAGGAAATTCCTATAGCTACAGCTTCTCCATGAGAAAGCTTTCCTTTTGTTAACATTTCTAATTTATGAGCAGCCCAATGGCCAAAATCTAAAGGCCTAGAAGAGCCAAATTCAAAAGGGTCCAATCCACTTATATGTTCAATATGTAATTGAGCGCAACGATAAATAAGTTTTTCCATAATTTCAATATTTCTATTAAGTAAATTTTTTACATTATTTTTTATAAAATAAAAAAAATTAAAATCTTTAATCAAACTAACCTTAATGGCTTCAGACACCCCAGAAATCCAATCCCTATCTGTTAAAGAATAAAGAAAATCACTATCATTAATAACAGCATAAGGAGGAGAAAAAGTTCCTATAAAATTTTTTTTTAAAAAATAATTAATACCATTTTTAACTCCAACCCCAGAATCATTTTGAGATAAAACAGTAGTTGGAACCCTTATTAATCTAACACCTCTATGAGAAGTTGATGAAGAATAACCTACAGAATCCAATAATGCACCACCACCTATAGCAACAACATAAGAATGTCTACAAATATCATTTTCATTTATAATTTTATAAATGTAATTATTAATTTCAAAATTATTTTTTATATTTTCTCCTCCTTCTAAAACGATAGGATTCATTTTTAAAAAAATAAATTCATTATAATAATTACAATAATTTATAATTTTTTCTATAATAAATTCATTATATTTCAAAATCCCATTATCTATAATAACAATAATTTTTTTACGTTCTTTTTTTTTTTTAATAATATTTAAAAAAATTTTATTATTTATATCAAATAAATTTTTAGTAAAAAAAATTTTATAAAAATATGAAACATTAAATTTTTGTTCAATAACACAATTCATTTATAATTCCCTAAAAAACAACAATATTAAAAAATTATGATTTATAATTATAAAATTATAAACAAATATTATAAATTTATAATAATTAAGATACAATATAAAAAATACATATAAAGAGATAACATATGAAAATAATAAATTTTGGAATTATAAAATGTGATTCAGAAGGAAAAATTTTAGAATTTAATAATACATCAGAAAAAATATTTAAATGCAAATCAAAAGAAATAATAAATAAAAAAAGAATTTTTTATTTTTTTACAAAAACAAACATATTAGAAAATATAAAAAAATGGATGAAATTATCAAAAATAAAAGAAACAAAAATTTACACAATATTAAAAACAAAAAAAAATAAAAAATTTACAGCATGCATTATAATAAATCCATATCAAAATAATAATGATATATATTTTTTATTACAAATATATCCACAAAAAAAAAATGAAAAAGAAATAAACAATTTTCAAGAAAAACAAACAATTGTTCAAAAAATTAAAAATTTTTTTCACATAATAAGATTACATTTTTTATTAGGAACAATAATACCAATAATATTTAGTATATTGTGGGCTATTAAAAAAATAAACAATAACGAATTAAATATAATAATTTTATTATCTATAATAATAGGAGCAACTTGTTGCCATATAGCAGCAAATACTTTCAATGATTATTATGATTGGAAAAGTAAAACAGACAAAATAAATACAAATTATATATTATTTATAACAGGAGGAAGTAGATCAATTGAAATGGGTCTAATAAAAGAAAAACAACTTTTAATATTATCAATAATAAATATAATGATAGTAATTTTTTGTGGAATATATATATCTTACGTAAGAGGAATAACAATAATAATAATAGGAATAATAGGAATATTTGGAACATATTTTTATTCTGCTCCTCCTATAAAATTATCATCTAGATATGGGCTGGGAGAAATATTTCATATACTATGTTTAGGGCCTTTAATAACAACAGGAGTTACATATACTTTAACAAATAATTTTAACTATATAGATTTTTTAATAGGAATACCAATGGGATTTTTAATAACAGCATGTTTGTTAATAAACGAATATCCAGATATAGAATCAGACAAAATAACAAAAAAAAATAATTTAGCAATAGCACTTAAAGAAAACTTTTTTAAAGGGGTAATAATTTTAATTGCAATTCCGTATATAACAATAATAATAAGTATAATAACAAAAATAATTTCAAGCATTTTTATAATAACATTAATAACAATTCCATATTCTCTATGGACTATAAAAATAATAAAAAATATATCAAAAAATAGAGAAAGTATAAAAAAATCATGTATAACAATATTTAATTTATATTTATATTTTTCAATTTTAATGATAATAAGTCAAATAATTTATATAATATAAAATATAACATTTAAAAAAAAATATTGACGTTTAAATTTATATAAAGTAAAATAATCATTTCCCTGGTAGCTCAGTTGGTAGAGCAAGTGGCTGTTAACCACTTGGTCGGCGGTTCGAGTCCGTCCCAGGGAGTTTTTAAAAAGGTAAATCTTCCTTTTCAATATTACTAACATTTTCATCTTCATAAGAAAAATCAATTTTTTCAAAAGGTACTTTATCATCCTTACTATTTAATAACAAAATATTATTACATATAATTTTTGTAGAAAAAAAAGTTGTTTCATTTTTTTCAAATTTATCTGTTTTTAAAAAACCTTCAATGTAAACTCTTGAACCCTTTTTTAAATATTTTTCAGCCATAGTCACAAATTTATTATATAAAATAACTTGATGCCATTCAACACGTTTTACCCATTCTTGAGTTTGATTATCTTTCCAAGAAGAAGAAGTTGCTACATTTATTTTAACAAAACTTTTTTTATTAGCAAAACTAACAATTTCAGGGTTAAACCCTAAATATCCAATAAGAATAACTTTATTAATTCCATTAAACAAAATAAAAACACTCCCAAAAAAAAATTTAAAAATAATTTAATACTATAATGCATTATAATTTTTATATCAATTTTTTATTTAAATTTTTTTTTTATCTAATAATTCTTTAGTATCATCAAAAATAACTCCTTTATCAGCATATTCTAAATCTATAGTTTGATTAGCTAATTTTCCTAATTTAAAAACTGCAAAAATCCAAATACAAATAGAAAAAAACATTAAAATAGAAACATAAGGTATAGTATATGAAATTTCCCCAAAAATCATAAGTAAAAAAATATAAATAACAGATCCTCCTGATTTACCAAATCTAGAAGCAATTCCATCAACAACTGCTTTACTTTTTCTTTGATTTTCTTTAGATAAAGGAATAAAAACAATTTCTTTAGTTTCATCAAAAACTGTATATTTACATCCACGACCTAAACATACTTGTATTGCTCCCATTAATAAAACAAAATTAGCAGGATTACCTAAAAAAGCATATAAAACTTCAATATTAAAAATATCTTCTAACAATAAACCTGATAAAAATCCAACACTAGTTAAAAACCAAATAATCGGAGTAATCATAGCAGCAATTGTCCACCCATACCTACGAATAACATTACCTGATATAACAAAAGCTGCCATAGTAGCAATAATTCCAGTAACTAAACTTATTCTACTGATATAAGAATTTAAATCTTTACTATTATTATAAACTTGATTAACTTTATATGTCCACAATACATCAGCTAAATTATATATAACATTATAAGCAACTACAATTATAACTATATATGTCAAGTATTTAGATTTTTTTAAATAAGAAAAACATTCCTTCAAAGAAAAAGAATTCTCTTTCTTATAAACAATTTTTTTTAAAACAATATCTTTTTCTAAAATATAATTATTTAACACAAAAAATAATAACATTATTATTAATCCTATAATAATAATAGCTAATAATTGATAAAAAACCCATTGATAATTAGAACTATAAAAAGAAATATATAATAAATTTAATTTTTCCAACCAATTAATAAAAAAACCTATAAAAATACCAGAAGCATTAGCTCCTAATGCAAAAATAGCATAAAATCTTTTTGCTTCATTAACTTTTGTCACTTCATTAGCAAAACCCCAAAACAACATCGATAAAACTATAGCACTCCACATTTCAGATAAAATATAAAATAAAGACAAATTCCAATGCCTAACAATTGATATTAAACCTGAAAAACCTTCAGATGTGAATACATAAGTAATTAAAAAATCTGCCGTTTTATTCAATTCTAAATAATTTTGAAAAGGAAACAAAAACAATAAAAATAATAAAAAATATAATAAAAATCCAGATAACATTATATAAAAAACTTGTTCTCTAGTATACTTATTAATTAATTTAGTAAAAATATAAGTCATAAATAAAGCACCAGGCAAAACTCCAGCAATTTTTAAATAAGGAATAACTTGAGCTCCAGAATTTTTAAGGGTTACAACAACAGAAATTTTCATATTTCTCAATAAATTATAAGAAAATGATATTAAAAAAAATAAACAAAACATTGGAACAAGTTTTCTTAATTCATACATATATATAGGCCATAAAAAAGAACGTATTACGCCAAAAGGTTTATTTATTCTTATTTTTTTTTTCATAAATTTACACTTTTTTGAAGTTAAAAAAATAATTATAACATAATTATAAAAAAAACATATATATATAAATCAATAAAATTATTTATCAATCAAAGATACTATAGCCATAGATGCTGCATCACCTTTTCTATACCCAGTTTTTATAATTCTTAAATATCCTCCATTTCTATTTAAAAATCTAACACCTAAAGTAAAAACTTTACCAATAATCTTTTTATTATTAAGTCTAGAAAAAATTAATCTCCTATTTTTTACACTATCTACTTTAGAAATAGTTATCAAAGGCTCTAAAATTCTTCTAATTTCTTTCGCTTTAGGAAGAGTTGTTTTTATAGTTTCATGTTTAAATATAGAAATAGCCATATTTCTATACATTAATTTTCTATGACTACTTGTTCTACTCAAATTTCTACCAATTTTTCTATGACGCATATTATTAAAACCTTAAATAAAAAATAAAAAATAAAAAATAAAAAATAAAAAATAAAAAATAAAAAATAAAAAATAAAAAATAAAAAATAAAAATAAAAATAAAAATAAAAATAAAAATAAAAATAAAAATAAAAAATAAAAAACAAAATTTTTATATAACAGGTTCTTTTTCATATTGTTTTTGTATATCATCCCAATCATCAATATGCATACCTAAAGAAAGTCCCTTAGAAACTAAAATATCTTTTATTTCTGTTAAAGATTTTTTTCCTAAATTAGGCGTTCTAAGAAGCTCTATTTCAGTTTTTTGTACTAAATCTCCAATATAATAAATATTTTCAGCCTTTAAACAATTAGCAGATCTAACAGTTAATTCTAAATCATCAACTGATCTTAATAAAATTGGATCAATATTTATTTTATCAGAAACCTCTTCTATTTTATTTTCACCTTCTAAATTAACAAAAATAGATAATTGATCACATAAAATATTAGAAGCATATCTTACAGCTTCTTCAGCTTCAATTGTTCCATCAGTTTCTAAATCAATTATTAATTTATCCAAATCAGTTCTTTGTTCTACACGAGAATTTTCAACAAAATAAGAAACTTTTCTAATAGGACTAAAAGAAGCATCAATTTGTATCCAACCCAAACCACTACTATCTTTTCTCAAATAAGAAGGAAAATATCCTTTACCTTTAGAAACATTAAATGACATATTTAATTCTGTATTAGAATTAATATTAGCTATAATATAATCAAAATTAATAATTTTAACATCATGAGGTAATACTATATCTCCAGCTGTAACAATACACGGACCTTTTTTAAATAAATGTAATTCAACAAAATCTCTATCTTCTAATTTAAATCTAATACCTTTTAAATTTAAAATAATGTCAAGAATATCTTCTTGAACCCCATCTTTAGCTGTAAATTCATGCAATACACCATCTATTTTAGCTTCTATAACAGAGTATCCAGGAATAGAAGACAACAATATTCTACGTAAAGCATTCCCTAAAGTATGCCCAAAACCTCTTTCTAATGGCTCTAAAACTAATTTAGTTCTATTAAAACCAATATTTTGAACATTAACTAATTTAGGTTTCAAAAATTCATTAGAATTATATTTCATATTCATCAAATATCCTAAAAAAAAAAATTAAACATTACTTAGAATATAATTCAACAATCATTTGTTCATTAATATCTGAAGATAAATTATCTCTATCAGGAATTTTTTTAAATATACCTAAAAAGTTATCTACATCAACATCTACCCAATCAACAAATCCAATTTTTTTCATATAATTTAAAGAAGACTTAATTCTATCTTGATTTTTACTACTATTTTTTATTTTTATAATATCTCCAGAAAAAACAGAATATGAAGGAATTGATACAATTATTTCTTTTTGATTTTTAAAAGATTTAACAATAATAGATTTATGTTTCACTAATTGTCTAGCTTCTGCTCTAGTAGAAGCAAACCCCATTCTATAAACAACATTATCCAATCTAGTTTCCAATAATTCTAATAACACATTACCAGTTATCATTTTACTTTTAACAGCTTTTTTATAATAATTTTTAAATTGTTTTTCCAAAATACCATACATATATTTTAACATTTGTTTAGCTGTTAATTGTAAAGAATAATTACTAATTTTTCTTTTTTTTACACCATGTTGTCCAGGAAAAACATTTAATTTACACTTATTACTTATATCTGAACCACTTCTACTTTTTAAGCATAAATCTATACCTATTCTCCTTGACCTTTTACAAACTTTTCCAATATATCTCGCCATATTTATACACCTATTTATTTATAAATTATACTCTACGCTCTTTTTTTGGTCTACAACCATTATGAGGAATACCTGTAACATTAGTTATTTTTTCAATATTTAAAAATTCTCCTAAAGATCTAACTGCAGATTCTGCACCAGCTCCAGGTCCTTTAATATAAACCTCTGCAGATATTTTTTTTAAATTTTCAACATTTTTTAAATCTTTTACATATTTTTCTTTAAATTTTTTAATAACTGATTTAGAAGCCATACCAGCAGCGTAAGGAGTACTTTTTCTAGATCCCTTAAAGCCCTGCCCACCAGCTGTAGCCCAAGATAAAATATTACCATCAAAATCTGTCAAACTAATTATAGTATTATTAAATGAAGCTTGAATATAAGCTTTAACATTTAATATAGATTTTTTATACTTTTTATTAACTTTCACTAAATTCATATTCACCATAATATATTCCTAATATTTTAAAAATATTATTTTTTTAATATAACTTTTGATTTTTTCTTTTTTCTAGTTTTAGCATTAGTTCTAGTTCTTTGCCCTCTAACAGGAAGACTCAATCTATGTCTCATTCCACGATAACATTTAATATCTTTTAATCTTTTAATATTTATAGATATTCTTTTTCTTAAATCTCCTTCAACCTCAAAATCATTAACTAAATTTTGTATATTCAATATTTCTTCATCTTTTAAATCAGAAACCTTAATAAAAGTAGAAATACCAACTTTTTTACATATACTATTAGCTCTAAATATTCCAATACCATATATACTAGTAAGAGCTATTGCTATATGTTTTTTGAAAGGTAAAACTACACCAGAAATACGTACCATTTATAACTCCTATAGAAATTATTTATTTAAAAAATTTAAATTAACCTTGTCTTTGCTTATGTTTTTTATTTTTACAAATTATAAAAACATTCCCTCTTCTTCTAATAACACAACAATTTGAACATATTTTTTTACCTGAAGATCTTACTTTCATAATATACACCAAAAAAATTTATAAAACTTATATTAATTTAATCCTCTTAATTTTGATTTTTTCATCAAATTTTCATACTGTTTAGACATTAACTGAGTTTGAATATTTGCAATAAAATCCATAATGACAACAACCATTATTAACAAAGAAGTTCCACCAAAAGATAAAGAAACTCCAATAAACAAAGCTAAAAATTCAGGAGATAAAGAAATAAAAGTAAGATATAAAGAATTAATTACAGTTAACCTCATAACAACTTTATCTATATAAAAAGAAGTTTGTTCTCCAGGTCTAATTCCTGGCAAAAAACCACCAGATTTTTTTAAATCATTAGCTGTTTCTTTTGGACTAAAAACTAAAGCAGTATAAAAAAAACAAAAAAAAATTATACCAAAACCATATAAAAATATATATAAAGGTTGTCCAGGAGATAATATATCAATAATTTTATATAAATACCCAGAATTTTCATAATTTCCAAAAAATTGATAAATTGTTATAGGAAATAAAAGTATACTTGAAGCAAAAATAGGAGGATAAACACCAGACATATTAATTTTTAAAGGAAGATAACTTTTTTGTGCAGCATACATTTTTCTTCCATGTTGCCTTTTTGCATAATTTACAACAATTTTTCTTTGAGCTTTTTCAACAAAAACAATAAAAAATATAAGAACAAATAAAAATAAAAATATAAGAAAAACAATAAAAAAATGCATTTCTCCTTGTTTAACTCTATTAAAAATTTTTTCAAAAAAATCAGGTAAATTAGCAACTATCCCTATAAAAATAATTAAAGAAATACCATTTCCAACTCCTTTTTCAGTAATTTGTTCTCCTAACCACATGAGAAAAATAGTACCAGTAACTAATGTAATACTAACAATAAAATAATATATAAAAATATTACCTTCAATATCTGATCCTATAATATATTTAACCATTCCAGGTGCCTGTAAAAAAGATAATAATAAAGTTAAATACCTAGTATATTGAGATAATTTACGTTTACCATAATTTCCTTCTTTCTGTAATTGAGATAATGGAGCCCAAACAGCAGTCAACAATTGTATAATTATAGTAGATGATATATAAGGAACAACTCCTAAAGCAAATATAGTTGATCTAGATAACGATCCACCAGAAAATAAATTAAATAATCCTAAAATACCACCATCACCACTAGAAAATATATTAGCAAATTTACTACTATCTAAACCGGGAACTGGAATGTGAGATCCAATTCTATAAACAATAAAAGCAAATAATAAAAAAAATAACCTATTTTTTAAACTGGAAGAAGTATCATTTAAAATTTCTTTTTTAAACATATTAAAATACCTTTCCCCCAAAATTTTCAATAATTTTTTTTGCTCCTTTTGTAACTAATAAACCTGATACATTAATTTTTTTTTCAATTTTTCCAGATAATATTATTTTAACTCTTTTAATATTTTCTCTTATAATATTAAATTTTTTTAATGTACTTAAAGTAACATTTTCATCATCAATCATTTTTATTTCAGATAAACGAACCTCTTGAAATAATAAAGATTTTTTAGTTTTAAAACCAAATTTAGGAATTCTTCTTTGAAAAGGGGTTTGCCCACCTTCAAAACCTCTTTTATGAAAACCACCAGCTCTAGATTTTTGACCTTTATGTCCCCTTCCACAAGTTTTTCCTTTTCCTGAACCAATACCTCTTCCAAGTCTTTTTTTCAATTTTTTTATTAATGAAAACCCTATCTTATTTAAATACATAAACTTACTCTTTTATTTTTAACAAATAATAAATTTTATTAATCATTCCTCTTATATAAGGACTATCTTCAAAACATACAACTTGACCAATTCTTTTTAAACCTAACCCTAATAAAGTAGATTTATGAGATTTTAACCTACCAATAGAACTACGCAATAAAGTTATATATAAAACTTTTTTTTCAAACATTATTTCATTCCTTTAATATCAGAAATATTTTTCCCTCTTTTATTAGCAATATATTCAGGAGATTTCATATTAATTAAACCATTAATAGTTGCCTTAACAACATTAGCAGGATTAGTAGATCCTATACATTTAGCAACAACATTATTTATTCCTAAAACTTCAAAAATAGCTCTCATAGATGCTCCTGCAATAATACCAGTTCCATTTAAAGCAGGTAAAATAATAACTTTAGAAGCACCATGGCTAGATATTATAGAATGAAATAAAGTATTATTATTAAGTTCAATATATACCATATTATGTCTAGCATTATCCATAGCTTTAGCAATAGCAACAGGAACCTCCTTAGCTTTTCCTCTACCTATACCAATTTTTCCTTTTCCATCACCAACTACAGTCAAAGCAGAAAATCCAAAAATTCTTCCTCCTTTAACAACTTTAGCATTTCTTGATACATGTACAAGTTTTTCTTTATATCCATCATTTTTATAACCAGAATCTTCTATATTTACCATATTTTAACCTTTAAATAAATTTAACAACTAATTCCACTATTTTTAACAGCATCAGCAACAGCTTTTATTCTTCCATGAAATTTAAAACCAGAACGATCAAAAGCCAATTTTTTTATTCCTTTCAATAACATTCTTTTAGAAAAAAGCTCTCCAACCATACGAGCTACATCTATTTTTTTTATTCCAAAATATAAATTATCCTTGATAGATTTTTCAAGACTAGAAGCTGATTCTATAACCTCTTGCCCATCACAAGAAAAAGCTTGAACATAAATATGTTTTAAAGTTTTATACACTGTTAATCTAAAAATTCCTAATTCTTTTATTTTTTTTCTTGTTTTTAAAATTTTTTTTTCTCTTGAAGATAAAATTTTCATTTTATATTAACTCACTATTTTTTTTTAGTCTCTTTTAAAAGAATAAATTCATCAAAATAACGAACACCTTTACCTTTATATAATTCAGGAATCCTTTTATTTCTAATATCAGCTGAAACTTGTCCAACAGTTTGTTTACAAATTCCAGAAACAATTATTTCAACATTATTCACAACATCTATTTTAATACAAGAAGGAATAGTATAAAAAATTAAATGAGAATACCCTAATGATAATTCTAATAAATTATTTTCAACTTTTGCACGATATCCTACACCCTTTAAAATAAGTCTTTTTATAAATCCATTATTTACACCAAATATCATGTTAGATATTAAAATATATGTCGTACCAAGTAATGCTTTATTATAATTTATATCTACTATTTGTTTAACATATAAAAAATTAGACTCAAATTCAATTTTTATAGATTTATGTAAATTAAACTCTAATTTACCTTTGGGCCCAAAAACATAAATTACATAATTCAAAATTTTTATTTCCGTACCAAAAGGTATAATAATAGGTTTTTTAGCTAATCTTGACATAATATTTTATCTCTCATTCAACAATACACAAAATTTCACCACCTTTTTTTAACATCCTTGCTCTTCTATCACTAACAACCCCAAAAGAAGTTGAAATAATAGATATACCTAATCCACCCAAAATTAAAGGCAATTTATCTTTTTTTTTATAAACTCTCAACCCTGGACAACTTATTCTTTTTATTTTTGATATAACAGGCTTATTTTTATAATATTTCAAATGTATTTCTAAACTAATTTTATTAAAACTATCTACATTAATATTATATCCTTTGATATAACCTTCATCTTTAAGAACATCTAATATATTAATTTTTATTTTAGAACTAGGACTAATCACAAATGACTTTTTTGCCATTTGCCCATTTCTTATCCTAGTTAATAAATCAGATATAGGATCTTGCATACTCATATAAATCTACCAACTAGCCTTTCTTATTCCAGGAATGTCACCACGCATAGCATAAAATCTAAACATATTTCGACACAATCCAACTTTTCTATAAACTCCATTACCTCTTCCTGTTTCAAAACAACGATTTCTTAATCTACATTTATTTGAATCTTTAGGTAAATTCTGCATTAAATATTGAGCTTTTTCTTTTTCTTTCAAATTAATTTTAGGGTCTTTAATTATAGCTCTTAACTCATTTCTTTTTTTTAAATATTTATTAAATAAATATTTTCTACGAGTTTGTCTATCTATCATTCTATTACTAGACATATACGATTCCTTAATATAATTACAATAAAAATGGAAATTTAAACAATTTTAATAACTCTAAACTATCATTATCATTCTTAGCTGTAGTAGTTATGCATATATCAAGTCCTCTTAATCTATCCATCTTATCATAATCAATTTCTGGAAAAACTATTTGCTCTTTTATACCAAAATTATAATTGCCTCTACCATCAAAAGAATTAATATTTAATCCTCTAAAATCTCTTATTCTAGGAATAACAATAGATAATAACCTATCTAAAAATTCATACATAATAACAGATCTCAAAGTAACCATACAACCTATAGGCCAACCTTCTCTAACTTTAAAACCAGCTATAGATTTTTTAGCTTTAGTAACAACAGGTTTTTGGCCAGTAATTAAAAACAAATCAGAAAAAGCATTATCTATATACTTTTTATCATTAATTGCTTCTCCAACACCCATATTTAAAGTTATTTTTTTTATGGAAGGAACCTCCATTATATTTTTAATATTATTAATTTTCATTAATTTAGGAATTATTTCGTTATAATATATATTTTTTAATCTAGACATTTTTTAAAACCTCATTTGTAGATTTATAAATACGAATTTTTTTCCCATTTTCCAAAAATTTAAAAATAATTTTATCTCTTTTTCCAGTAATTTCATTCAAAATTGATATATTACTATAATTTATAGGATATTCACTACTAATTATTCCAGCAACTTGTTCTTTAGAAGGATTACCTTTTACATGTTTTTTTTTCATATTTATACCTTCAACAATAACATTATAAGAATTACCAGATAAATTATTTTTTTTTTTCATATTTTTTATAATTTTTAAAACTGTTCCTTTTTTACCACTATCCTTTCCAACATTAATTATAACTTTATCACCTTTTTTTATTTTCAACATAATATATTCACCATTCTTATATAACTTCAGGAGCTAACGAAATAATTTTCATATATTTTTCACATCTTAACTCTCTAGCAACAGGACCAAAAATTCTAGATCCCAATAATTGTCCTTGAGAATTTAACAAAACCACTGCATTATTATCAAATTTAATTAAAGAACCATCTATTCTTCTAACTCCTTTTTTTGTTCTAACAATAACAGCATCAAAAATTTCTCCCTTTTTAACTTTACTTTTTGGAATAGCTTCTTTAACAGTTATTTTAATTAAATCACCAATTTTAGCCCATTTCTTTTTAGACCCTCCAAAAACTTTTATGCACATAACAGATTTTGCACCGCTATTATCAGCAACAAATAACATTGATTGCATTTGAATCATGATAAAATCCTCTAAAATAATATTTTTTTAATTTTTATTAAAAATACGTAACAATAACCAAGATTTAGTTTTAGAATAAGGAATGGATTCTTTTATAAATACAATATCACCTTCTTTACATAAATTTTCAGGATCATGAACATGAAATTTAGTAAATTTTTTAATAACTTTTTTATAAACATTATGAAGTATTTTTTTTTCAATCTTAACTATAATCGTTTTAAAAGTTTTTTTTACAACAATCCCTCTCAATGACTTTAATTTATTTTCATTTTTCATAATACTTGCGCTCTTTTTTTTTCATTTATAATAGTAAGTATTTTAGCTATATTTTTTTTATTTTTAGAAAACAAATGAACTTTAGAAAATTCTCCAGTCGCTCTATCAATATTATACTTAAATTTTTCTTTAAATAAATCATTTAAAAATATAATTAATTCTTTTTCAGTTTTATTTTTCAACAAAGATATCTTCATTAAATAACCACCTTTTCAACAAAATCTGTTTTAACAGGTAATTTAGCTGAAGCTAATCTAAAAGCTTCTTTAGCAATTTCAGCACTAACTCCTTCCACTTCAAATAATATTCTTCCTGGTTGAGTTAAAAATACCCAATATTCTACATTACCTTTACCTTTACCCTGTCTAACTTCTATAGGTTTTTTTGTAATAGGTTTATCAGGAAAAATTCGAATCCAAACTTTTCCATTTCTTTTAATATGTCTACTAATAGCTCTACGAGCTGATTCTATTTGTCTTGACGTAATTCTAGCATGTGTTAAAGCCCTAACACCATATTCACCAAAAGAAACTTTTAATCCTCGAGAAGCAACCCCTCTATTTTTTCCTTTTTGCTGTTTACGAAATTTCGTTTTTTTAGGTTGTAGCATAAATCAACTCCATATAAATATTTTAATTAAATACTATTTTAAATCCCAAATTTCACCTTTAAAAATCCATACTTTAACACCAATTACACCAAAAGTAGTTTTTGCTTCAGAAACAGCATAATCTATATCAGCTCTAAAAGTATGCAACGGAACTCTTCCATCTCTATACCATTCTTTTCTAGCAATTTCAGCACCACTTAATCTTCCAGAAACAGCAATTTTAATACCTTTAGCTCCCTGTCTCATAGCATTTGTCATAGCACGTTTCATTGCTCTTCTAAACATAACTCTTCTTTCTAATTGAGAAGCAATATTTTCTGCAACCAAACTTGCAACTAAATCAGGTTTTTTTATTTCTTCAATTCCTAAACTTACAACACAATTATATTTTTTACATAATTCTAAACGAAGTTTATCAATGTCAGCTCCTTTTTTACCTATAATAATTCCAGGTTTTGCTGTTTTTATAGTAATTCTAATATTCTTACCTATTCTTTCAATAAGTATATTCGCTATAGATGCTGTTTTAGGGAATTTTTCTAAAATATATTTTCTTATTTCTATATCACTATTTAAAATATTCGCAAAAGAATCTCCTTTAGGAAACCATTGTGAATTACATTTTTGAACTATTCCAAGTCTAATTCCAATTGGATGTACTTTTTGTCCCATATAATTTCTTCTTTAATTTATTGATTATCAATTTCAATTGTAATATGACAATTTCGTTTAACTATACGATTGCCTCTACCTTTTGCACGTGCTCTAAATCTTTTTAAACTAGGAGCTTTACTAACATATATTTTAACAATTTTTAATTCATCTACATCCAAACCATTATTATGTTCAGCATTAGCAATAACTGATTTTAATAATTTTTTAACAATAAATGCAGCTTTTTTTTTGCTAAAAATCAAAATATTTAAAGCTAAATTAACATTGACGCCACGTATTTGATCAACAACTAATTTTGCTTTTTGATTTGACAATCTAGCATAACGCAATTTAGCAATTACTCCCATAATTATGTTCCCTTATTAACAGTTTTTCTATCACCAGAATGAATACGAAAAATACGAGTAGGAGAAAATTCACCTAATTTATGACCGACTATATTTTCAGTAATAAAAACAGGAATAAATTGTTTACCATTATGAACAGATATAGTTAAACCTATCATTTCAGGAATAATCATCGATCTCCTCGACCACGTCTTAATAATCTTTTTAGATTCAACAAATTTTGAATTTCTAACCTTAGCTAATAAATGATAATCAACAAAAGGTCCCTTTTTTAACGATCTAGACATAATATATTTTACCTTCCTTCTGTTTTTCTTTTACGAAACCTTACAATAAATTTAGAACTATTTTTTTTCTTATCTCTAGTCTTTTTACCATCAACAAGACCCCAAGGACTACAAGGATGCCTACCTCCAGAAGTACGACCTTCACCACCACCTAAAGGATGATCAACAGAATTCATAGCAACACCACGAACTCTAGGTCTTATATTTTTCCACCTAGATCTTCCAGCTTTTCCTATTTTCTGTAAATTATGTTCACTTTTTCCAACTTCTCCAATAGTTGCCCTACAAGAAGAAAAAATTTTTCTCA
This sequence comes from Candidatus Azosocius aquiferis, assembly GCA_043390185.1. Lineage (GTDB taxonomy): Bacteria > Pseudomonadota > Gammaproteobacteria > UBA6186 > Azoamicaceae > Azosocius > Azosocius aquiferis. Next base: position 317,215 of record DAWERO010000001.1, read on the forward strand.
TTTCTCCAGAACGTAATCTAAGAGTAGCATATTTTCCTTCTAAAGCTAATAATTGAGCTGAACAACCAGCGCTACGAGCTATTTGAGCCCCTTTATTCGGTTTTAATTCAACACAATGAACTAAAGTGCCTAAAGGAATTTTATTTAAAGGAAGACAATTTCCTACTGATATTGAAGCATTATCACCAGATATAATAACATCATTAATTTTTAAATGCTTAGGAGCTAAAATATATCTTCTTTCTCCATCTGAATAAAGAACTAAAAATATATAAGAAGTTCTATTCGGATCATATTCTTTTCTAACAATTTTAGCAAAAATATCATCTTTATTTCTTTTCCAATCTATTATTCTATAATTTTGTTTATGTCCTCCACCTCTATGCCAAGAGGTAACTCTACCTAAATTATTTCTACCACCAGTAGAATGTTTAAAAACAACTAATTTAGACCATGGAGCTCCTTTATATAATTCATTATCAATAACACTGACATATCCTCTTCTTCCAGGAGAAGTAGGATTATTTTTTTTTACAATAATCATAACCCACCCATCAAAATTCAGAAAAATTAATACTATAACCTTTTTTTAAAGAAACAATAGCTTTTTTAAAATCAGATCTTGTACCAATTTTTCCTTTAAATAATTTTATTTTTCCTTGTACATTAATAATTCTAACGTTTTTTACCAAAACATTAAATATCGTTTCAACACTTTTTTTTATTTTATATTTATTTGAATATTTAGAAACTTTAAAAACAAAATGATTATATTTATCACTAAGAAAATTATTTTTTTCAGTAACATATTGAGAAATTAAATTAGAATATAAATTTTTATTCATTTTAAAACCTCACAAAGATATTTCATAGCTTCTTCAGTAACAACAATTTTATCATATTTTATTAAATTAACAGGATTAATAAAACATACATTTTGCAAAAAAATATTAAATAAATTCCTAGAAGATAATAAAAATTCTTTATTATAATTTTTTGATAAAATTAACATAGTTTTAGCTTTAAATAAATCAAGAAATTTAACCACATTTTTAGTTTTAATATTATCAAAAATTATATCATTAATAATAATAAGCCTATCAGTTCTAATTAATTCAGAAAATATAGAACAAATACCTTTTTTATACATTTTACGATTAATTTTTTTATAATAATCTCTAGGTTTAGAAGCAAATATAACTCCACCGCCACGCCAAAGAGGACTTCTTATAGTACCAGCTCTAGCTCTTCCTGTTCCTTTTTGTCTCCAAGGTTTAATTCCTCCACCCCTTACATCGCTTCTAGTTTTTTGAGCTTTTGTTCCAGAACGACCTCTAGATAAATAAGAAACAATAATTTGATGTATTAAATTATCATTATAAACAATATTAAAAATATTTGGAGAAACATTTAATTTTCCTATATTTTCTCCATAAAAATTAAACAAATTAAGGTCCATAATTTATTTAACCTCCTTTAAAAAATTTAGATTTATTTATTTTATAAATTTTATATGATTTTTTTATCAATATTACTGAACCAACAAATCCAGGAACAGCTCCTTTAACTAAAATATATTTTTTTTCTAAATCTAATTTAATAATTTGTAAATTTTGTACAGTTACACGCTCATTTCCCATATGTCCAGACATTTTTTTACCTTTAAATACTCTGCCTGGAGTTTGACATTGACCTATAGATCCAGGAGCTCTATGAGATAAAGAATTACCATGTGACATTCTTTGTCTACTAAAATTATGTCTTTTAACAGTTCCAGCAAAACCTTTTCCTTTAGATATTCCTACAACATCAACAAATTCATTAACATTAAAAATAGATAAAGGGATTTCATCTCCTAATTTATAATCACAAACTGTAAAATAAAATTCCCATAATCCTATACCACTATTAATTCCAATTTTCTTAAATTGTCCTAATTTAGGTTTTGAAATATTTTTATCTTTAACCAATCCAGTGGTAACTTGAACTGCATTATAACCATTTTTTTCAATAGTTTTAATTTGAGTTATATAATTAAAACCAATTTCTAATAAAGAAACTGGAATTGATTCCCCATTTTCAGAAAAAATTCTAGTCATTCCACGTTTTATTCCAACTAAACCCATTAACATATTTTTCACCATAAAATTAACTAACTGAAATTTGAACATCAACCCCTGCAGCTAAATCAAGCTTCATTAATGCATCTACAGTTTTATCACTAGGATCACCAATAATTATTAAACGTTTATGAGTTTTTATTTCATATTGATCTCTAGCATCTTTATTAGCATGAGGAGATATTAATATAGTAAATCTTTCAATATTTGTAGGCATAGGAATTGGACCATTAACTCTAGCTCCTGTTCTTTTTGCTGTATCAACAATTTCTTTAGTAGACTTATCTATTAATTTATAATCGAAAGATTTTAATCTAATTTTTATACGTTGATTTTGTTTAACTAACATAATTTTTACTCCAAAATTTTAGAAACAACACCAGCACCAACAGTTCTTCCTCCCTCTCTAACAGCAAATCTTAATCCATCTTCCATTGCTATTGGTGACATAAGTTTAACATCAAATTTTATATTATCTCCAGGCATAACCATTTCTACATTTTCAGGTAAAATGATTTCACCAGTAACATCAGTAGTTCTAAAATAAAATTGTGGGCGATAACCTTTAAAAAAAGGTGTATGTCTACCACCTTCTTCTTTAGTCAAAATATAAACATTAGCTTCAAATTTTAAATGTGGTGTAATAGAATTAGGTTTTGCAAGAACTTGGCCTCTTTCAACATCATCTCTTTTTATGCCTCTCAATAACACCCCAACATTATCTCCAGCTCTACCTTCATCTAGCAATTTTCTAAACATTTCTACTCCAGTACAAACAGCTTTAACTGTATCTTTAATACCTATTATAGAAACTTCTTCACCAACTTTTACAACCCCTCTTTCTATTCTCCCTGTTACAACAGTTCCTCTACCAGAAATAGAAAAAACATCTTCAATAGGTAATAAAAAAGGTTGATCTATTGCTCTTTGAGGAACAGGAAAATAATTATCTAAAGCATCAACCAATTTTTCTATAGATTTAACTCCTAATTCACTATTATCACCTTCTTCTAAAGCTTTAGTTGCAGAGCCTATAATAAAAGGAACATCATCTCCAGGAAAATTATATAAACTCAATAATTCTCTTACTTCCATTTCCACTAAATCAATCAATTCATTATCATCTACCATATCAGCTTTATTTAAATAAACTACTATATACGGAACTCCAACTTGTCTTGCCAACAATATATGTTCTCTAGTTTGAGGCATTGGACCATCAGCAGCAGATACAACTAATATAGCACCATCCATTTGTGCTGCTCCAGTAATCATATTTTTAACATAATCAGCATGACCAGGACAATCAACATGAGCATAATGACGCTTTTTAGATGAATATTCAACATGAGCAGTTGCTATAGTTATACCCCTCGCCCTTTCTTCAGGGGCAGCATCTATTTCTTCATATCTTTTATAAACCCCAAACCTCTTTGTTAACGCAGCAGTTAATGAAGTTTTTCCATGATCAACATGACCAATCGTACCAACATTTATATGCGGTAATACTCTTTCAAATTTTTCTTTAGCCACTTTTAAAAATCCTTAAAATAATATATTCAATCTATTTTTTTTTTATTACACTATTTAAAACACTATTTGGAGCAACAGAATATTTTTTAAATTCCATACTATATGTAGCTCTTCCTTGTGTAAAAGATCTCAAAGAAGTAGAATATCCAAATAATTCAGATAAAGGTACAATAGCATTAATTTTTTTTCCAGAAACACTATCATTCATACCTTGTATTATCCCTCTTCTTCTATTCAAATCTCCAACAACATCTCCCATATAAAAATCAGGAGTAACAACTTCAACTTGCATAATAGGTTCTAATAATATAGGACCAGCTTTAATCATTGCAGCCTTTAAACATTTTGATCCAGCTAATTTAAAAGCAATTTCACTAGAATCAACATCATGATAAGACCCATCAAATAATGTAACTTTAATATCAACAACAGGATATCCAGCTAATATTCCATCTTTTATTTGTTCTTCAACACCTTTTTCAACAGCAGAAATATACTCTTTAGGAATTACTCCTCCAACTATTTTATTAAAAAATTGATACCCTTTCCCTAATTCTTGAGGTTCAACTTTTAACCAAACATGTCCATATTGTCCTCTACCCCCAGACTGTTTAATATGTTTACCTTCTTGTTCAACAATTTTAGTAATTGTTTCTCTATAAGCTACTTGAGGATTACCAACTTTAACAAGAACATTAAATTCTCTTTTCAATCTATCAACAATAATTTCTAAATGAAGTTCTCCCATTCCAGAAATAATAGTTTGTCCAGATTCAATATCAGTATGAATTCTAAAAGAAGGATCTTCTTGAGCTAATCTAGAAAGAGCAACTCCCATTTTTTCTTGATCTAACTTAGTATAAGGTTCTAAAGCAACAGATATAACAGGTTCAGGAAAATCCATTTTTTCTAATATAATAGTATTAGAAATATCACATAAAGTATCACCGGTAACAGTATATTTTAATCCAACAGCAGCTACAATATCTCCAGACACTATTTCTTTAATCTCTTCTCTATTATTAGCATGCATTAATAATATTCTGCCAAATCTTTCTTTCTTATCTTTAACTGAATTAATAACTGTATCTCCAGATTTTAAACAACCAGAATAAACCCTAAGATAAGTTATTGACCCAACAAAAGGATCAGTTGATATTTTAAAAGCTAAAGCAGAAAAAGGGTCATTATCATCTGATTTTCTAAATCCAATAGATCCATCTTTTAAAATACCACTTATAGAAGATATATCTTTAGGGGCTGGTAAATAATCAATAACAGTATCTAAAAGTAATTGTACACCTTTATTTTTAAAAGAAGATCCACATATAACAGGAACTATTTCATTAGATATTGTTCTTAATCTAATACCAAATTTAATATCTTTTTCATCTAAATGCCCTTCGTGCAAATATTTTGCAATTAATTCATCAGAAGCTTCTGCTGCAATTTCTATTAAATTTTCTTTCATTTTAACACATTGTTCAATTAAATTATCAGGAATATTTTCAAATTTAAATACTACTCCTTGATCATCAAAAGGCCAATAAACAGCTCTCATTTTTATAATATCAACTATTCCTATAAAATTTTCTTCATTACCAATAGGTAATTGTATAGGAACAGCTATAGAATTTAATCTATCACTAATTTGTTCTAAAACATTAAAAAAATTTGCTCCAGCTCTATCCATCTTATTAATAAATGCTATACGAGGTACTTTATACTTATTTGCTTGCCTCCAAACTGTTTCTGATTGAGGTTCAACACCACCAACAGCACAAAAAACAGCTACAGCTCCATCTAAAACTCTTAAAGATCTTTCTACTTCAATAGTAAAATCAACATGTCCAGGAGTGTCAATTATATTAATACGATGTTCAGAATATTGATTTTCTGTACCTTTCCAAAAACAAGTAGTTGCTGCAGAAGTTATAGTTATACCTCTTTCTTGTTCTTGTTCCATCCAATCCATAACTGCAGTACCATTATGAACTTCACCCATTTTATGAGAAACACCAGTATAAAATAATATACGTTCAGTAGTTGTAGTTTTTCCAGCATCAATATGAGCCATTATACCTATGTTTCTATAATTATTTAATTGTGTTTTTCTAGCCATTATTTAACAACTTCCAATAAAATAAAAATTACCATCTATAATGAGAGAATGCTTTATTAGCTTCAGCCATACGATGAGTATCTTCTCGCTTTTTAATTGCTCCTCCCTTACCTTTACTATTTCCAACAAAACTATCTTCATTTGAAGCATCTAAAATTTCAGAAGCAAGTTTTAACAACATACCTTTTTCATTACGTTTTCTAGAATATTCAACTAACCAACGCATACTTAAAGAAAAAGCTCGTTCAGGTCTAATTTCAACAGGAACTTGATAGGTAGCCCCTCCAACACGTCTTGCTCTTACTTCAACAATTGGCTTAATATTATCCAATGCTCTTTTAAAAATTATTAATTCATTTTCTTCAGATTTATTTTTTATAATATTCAAAGCCCCATATACAATTTTCTCTGCTACAGATTTTTTTCCATCATGCATAAGATAATTAATAAATTTAGCTAATATTTTACTACTATATATACAATCTGGTTGTATTACACGCTTAACAATAACACGCCTTCTTGACATTTATTTTTCCAAATTTATTTAGTTTTAACACTTTTTGTTCCATATCTAGAACGAGATTGCTTTCTTCCAGATACACCACTAGCATCTAAAGCACCCCTAACAACTTTATACCTAACTCCAGGTAAATCTTTTACTCTACCTCCACGAATCAAAACAACAGAATGCTCTTGTAAATTATGACCCTCTCCCTGAATATAAGCTGTTATTTCATGCCCTCCTGAAACTTTAACTCTACAAACTTTTCTCAAAGCAGAATTAGGTTTTTTAGGAGTTGTAGTATAAACACGAATACAAACACCACGTTTTTGTGGGCAACCTTGTAAAGCTGGAACTTTTTTTTTAGATAAGGTTTTTATACGCCCTTTACGAACTAATTGATTTATTGTTACCATAACAATAAAGTCCTCATTTTACTTTATAAATTCTATTAAATAATAAAGTATTTTATATTAGATAAAAAATTATGTCAAACACTTTATACAATAAAAAAATAATATAATTTTATAAAAAAAAAATAAATAACAAAATAAATTATTTTATAAAACCTTGAATTAATAATTTAATCTGATATAATAAAATAATAAAAAAAGGAAATAATATATGAAAAAAAAAAACGAAAATGAATATAAAAATATAATAATTAAATGTTCGTGTGGTAACAATTTTTCAACAAAATCTACTATTAAAAAAGCAATTTTGAATGTTGAAATATGCAGTGAATGTCATCCTTTTTATACAAAAAAACAAAAAATAATAGATACAGAAAAAAGAGTTGATAATTTTAATAAAAAATTTAATTATAATAAATGAAAATAATAAGACAAGCTTTACTTTATCATCAATTTCCTCAACCTGGAAAAATAGAAATAAAAATAACAAAAAATTTAAATTCTACAAAACACATTAAGCTCGCTTATACCCCAGGTGTAGCATATCCAGTAATAGAAATAAATAAAAATTTAAATAATATATATAAATATACTGCAAAAGGAAATTTAGTAGCAATCATATCAAATGGAACAGCCATTTTAGGTTTAGGAAATTTAGGTCCTGAAGCAAGCAAACCAGTTATGGAAGGTAAAGCTATATTATTTAAATATTTTTCTAATATAGATGCTTTTGATATAGAAATAAAAACAAAAAATTATCAAAAATTTATTGAAACAGTTATTAATATTTCTCCAACTTTTGGCGGAATAAATTTAGAAGATATAAAAGCTCCAGAATGCTTCGAGATAGAAAAAATTTTAAAAAACAAATTAAAAATACCAATATTTCATGATGATCAACATGGAACTGCTATAATAATAACTTCAGCATTATTAAACTCTCTTTTTATACAACAAAAAAAAATAAAAAAATGTAAAATTGTATTAATTGGAGCTGGTGCAGCAGGAATTGCAACAGCAAAATTACTATTAAAAACAGGCATTAAAAAACAAAATATAAATATAATAGACACTAAAGGAATAATTAATAAAGAAAGAACAGATTTAAATATATATAAAAAAAAATTAGCCACTAAAACAAATGCAAAAAAAATTGAAGATATAATAAAAAAAATAGATATCATTATAGGAGTAGCTTCAGCAAATATATTATCTATTCATCATATAAAAAATTTAAAAAAAAATACAATAGTATTTGCACTCTCTAATCCAAATCCTGAAATAAATCCAATAATAATATATAAAAATAGACCAGATATTATTTTAGCAACAGGAAGAAGTGATTATAAAAATCAAGTAAATAATGCATTATGTTTTCCATATATTTTTAAAGGACTTTTAAACTTAAAAATAAATTTTATAAGTTGTTACATAAAAAAAATAGTAATACATTCAATAAAAAATATTGCAAGAAAATCAATAAAAAATAAAACACAAAAATATAAAAATATAAATTTTGGTAATAAATATATAATTCCTCTTTTAACTGATAAAAGATTAAAAATAGAAATACCTTTAGCAATAAAAAATAAAATATCTATAAATCAGAACCAAAACCTAAATTAACAAAAAAAGATATAAATTCTTTGTTTCTATATATATCTAAAAGACATGTATCTCCAGGTCTCAATTTAACAATATTTTGAACAGCTTCATGAGTACTTTTAACATATTTTCCATTAATTTTAAAAATTATATCTCCAGGATATATACCAGCTTTAGAAGCCGGACTATTAGAAATAACAGAATGTACATAAACACCAATATTTTTATCATAATTTATTAATTCAATTATATCCCAAGATAATTCTGCAAGATATACTCCCAAATATCCTCTTTCAGCTTGTCCTTCATCAATTAATTGATGAATTATTATTTTTGCTATATCTATAGGTATAGCAAAACCTAATCCATGACTTCCCCCAGATTTAGAAATAATAGCCATATTAATACCTATTAAATTTCCATATAAATCTATTAAAGCCCCACCAGAATTACCAGGATTTATAGCCGCATCAGTTTGTATCAAATTATCCAATAACCCTATAAATGGAATTTCTGAGTCATTAGTTCTAAATCTGACAGAACCTAAAGCACTTACTATACCTTGCGTAACTGTATTATCAAATCCAAAAGGGTTTCCTATTGCTAAAACAACATCGCCAACCTCTAAACTACAAGAATTTCCTATACCTATAACAGGAAAATCAAAAATAAAAGAATTATCAAGTATTTTTAAAACAGCTAAATCTGTTTTAGAATCAAAACCTATAACATCAACTTCGCTTTCTCTTCCATCATATAATTTTGCAATAATAAAACAAGAATCTTTTATAACATGATAATTTGTCAAAATATATCCATTACTATTAATCAGAACACCAGAGCCTAAACCATGTTGATAAAAATCATTCATATCAAAATCTTCACTTTTTTCAACATTTTTAATAAAATAATTAACAAAATTAAAATTATTATCAAAAAATTCGTAATAACAATTATTATTTAACAAAAATTTATTATTTTTAAATTCATTAAAACTATTATTATAAACATAATCATTAATATTAACATTATTATTAAAAATTTCATCAGCTATAATATTTGCTCCATCAAACATATATTGAAAAAAAGAATCAGCAAAAATAAAATAATTATCATGCAAAATCTTTTCTGTTGTTTGAATACTAACAACAGACAAAGCAGCAATACTAACAGGACTACTATAAGATAAAAAATCTTTATGAAAATGCTTCTTATTAAAACCATAAGAAGAAAAACATACATTACAATAAAAAATCAAAATAAAAAAAACAATTTTAAATATACAACTAAAATAAAAATTTAAATTTTTTAACATATAAAAATAAACCCATATATTTTAAATTACTAAAGATGAAATTTTTTTTATATTTTATATAAAATATAAAAAATATAAAACTTTATTTACAAATATTATAAATTATGACAATATAAAAAATAGAATATTAAATTAGGAAAAAATAATGATAAAAGAAAACAAATCAATAATCATTAATAAAAAAAACATAAATATTTCATGTCCAAATGAAACAAATAAAACGATTGGACACCCTAAAATTTTTCTAAATTCTCCAAATTTAACATGTAAGTACTGCAACACAACATATATTATAAAATAATTAATTTAATTCTGAAAAAGCAATATCTATTTTTTTTATTGTTTCATAAATAATTGAATCTGAATGAGAAAAAGTTAAAAAACAAGTTTCATATTTTGATGGAGGTAGATATATTCCAGATGATAAATTTTTTTTAAAAAATTTTCTAAATCTTATATCATCTTCATCATTTTTAAATTTATATCCAAACATTCCACAAGAATATTCAATATCTAAATCTATTTTATATTTTTTTGCACACTTTTTAATTTCATCATAAAGAAAAAAAGTATTTTTTTCTAAAATTTCATATAAATAAAAATTATCTAAACAATATTTAATAGTTTCATAACCAGCTTTCATAGTTATAGGATTTCCAGCCATAGTTCCACCATGATAAACATTTCCAATTGGTGACAAATACTCCATAATATTTTTTTTCCCACCAAGAATACCCAAAGAAAATCCTCCGCCAGCTATTTTTCCCAAACAAGTTAAATCAGAAAAAACATTATATTTTTCTTGTATTCCAGATAAACTAACTCTAAAACCAGTAACAATTTCATCAAAAATTAAAATAGAAGAATATTTATCACATAATTCTCTCAATTTTAATAAAAAATTTTTACAAGGTAAAATCAAATTCATATTTGCAACAATTGGTTCTAATATAACACATGCTATATTATTACCATAATTTTCAAACAATTTAATGACAGAATTAATATCATTAAATTCTGCTATCATAGTTTTTTCAACAAATGAATTTAATATGCCATCACTAAAAAAATTAGAATGAGTTAAAACTCCAGACCCAGATTTTACTAATAAACTATCACTATGTCCATGATAACAACCATTAAATTTAATAATTATTTCTTTTTTAGTAACAGCACGAGACAGACGTATTGCTGTCATAGTTGCTTCTGTTCCAGAACTCATCATTCTAACCATTTCTATAGATTTATATAAACTTATAATAAGTTTTGCAAAAGAAATTTCAATTTTAGTATTTGATCCATAACTAAAACCTTTATCAAGTTTTTTTTTAATTTTTGATAAAATTTCAGAATTACCATGACCTAAAATATTCCCCCCCCAAGAACAAATATAATCAATATACTTATTTTCATCTACATCAAATAAAAAAGGACCCTTACCTTTATCTATAAAAATAGGATCACATAAAATATTATTAAAAGATCTAACTGGAGAGTTGACCCCACCAGGGATTAAATTTTTTGATAAACTATACAAAAAAGAAGAATTTTCAAACATAAAATACTCTAAAAAAATTAAAATGGCTTAAAAATAACTAAAAAAACTATAATAATAAATAAAATAAAAGGAAATTCATTAAAAATTCTATAAAATTTATTTTTATATAAATTCATTTTATTTTTAAATTTAAAAAATAAAAAAAAACAAAAAATATTAAATAAAAACAATAAAAAAACAAAAAAAATTTTAATATATATCCAAAAAAAATTTTTATATAAGAACCAAAAATAATATAATAATGAAAAACCAGAAAAAATTGTTAAAAAAAAACTTGGAATAATTATATAAATAATCAATTTTTTTTCCATTAGCAAAAACCTATTATAACTAATTTCATCAAAAGAAATAGAATGATAAACAAACAATCGAGGAAGATATAATAAACCAGACATCCAAGAAACAAAAAATATAATATGTAAAAATTTAAAAAATAACATAAAATTTAAATCCAAACAAATAATTTTAATATTTAAAATAATAAATAATTATGATATTAATTATAACATAAAAAAAAATAATGGTAATAAATATGTTAAATACAAATGAAATAATAAAAAAATTCATAAATAAAACAAAAGAAACATTAATAATTGAAGATTTAAAAAAAAACATAATGCTTAAAAAAAAATTAAATATAAAAATAGGGTTTGATCCAACATCACCAGACATACATTTAGGTCACACAATATTATTAAATAAAGCTAAACAATTTCAAAAAAATGGACACAATATAATAATAATAATAGGAGATTTTACAGGAATGATTGGTGATCCTTCTGAAAAAAGTACAACAAGAAAACAATTATCAAAAGAAGAAGTATTATCAAATGCAAAAACATACAAAAATCAAATATTCAAGATATTAGATGAAAAAAATACAAAAATAGTTTTTAACTCTACATGGTTAAATAAAATTACTACAGAAAATTTAATAAAATTAACCTCAAAACAAACAGTAGCAAAAATGTTACAAAGAGATGATTTTAACAAAAGATATACAAAAAATAAACCAATTCATATTCATGAATTTTTATATCCATTAATTCAAGCATATGATTCAGTTATAATAAAATCAGATTTAGAATTAGGAGGAACTGATCAAAAATTTAATCTTTTAATAGGAAGAAATTTACAAAAAAGTTATAACCAAAAACAACAAACAATAATGATGCTTCCATTATTAGAAGGAATTAACGAAACAGAAAAAATGTCAAAATCATTAAAAAATTATATAAGCATAAATGAAAAAGCAGATATAATATTTGAAAAATTAATGTCTATATCAGACTCACTTATGTGGAAATATTTAAATTTACTATGTGACATAGATGAAAATGAAATAAATAAATTAAAATATGATACCAAATTAGGTAAAAATCCTAAAGATATAAAAATAAACTTAGCTTTCAACATAGTAAAAAAATATAATGGATACTCAGAAGCAAATAAATCAAAAAACAATTTCATTTTAAAATATTCAAAAAAAAATGACAAAAATATTCAAGACTATAAATTAAAGCTAGAAAATGAAATAGATAACATAAAAATAACTGTTCTCTTAAAAAATATAAATTTTACAAAAAGTATTTCAGAATCAATAAGAATGATAAATCAAAATTCATTAAAAATAAATAATCAAACAATAACAAATTCAAATTTAACATTCAAAAAAAATACATGTGTTTTTATAAAACTAGGAAAAAAATATGGAAAAATATCAATATTATAAAAAAATATAATTTTTTAACCAATCTTCTAATATAATTGCTGCAGATAACGAATTTATTTTATATAAATTTTGTTTAAAATTTTTTTGTTTATATATATACTTTGCTTCCCAAGTAGTAAAATCTTCGCCAATTTCATAAATCGGTATTTTATATTTATGATATAATAATTTTTCAAATTTTTTTACATTAAAAAATATAGTTTTATCATTTTTATAATAACCAAAAGATATACCGATTACTAATTTACATGGTTTCCAAAAATCAACTAATTTATTTAAATAATCCCAAGCAAAAATTTCATTTTTAACAAAAAAAGTTTTTAATGGCCATGCTCTGCACGTTATAAATTCTCCAACAGACAACCCAACATATTTCATACCAAAATCAAACCCAAAAACTATATTTTTCATATATCTCCAAAATGAAATTGAAAAATAGTTATTCCAGTAAGAACCGCTGTTTCAGTTCTTAAAATTCTATTTCCTAAAAAAATTTTTTTAAATCCATTAAATTTTAAAAACAATAATTCTTTATCTGAAAAACCACCTTCTGCACCTATAATCATATTAATAACTTTATAACATTTTAAATAACGAATATTATTTTTTGCATCAATAGAAAAAATAACATTTGTAACATTAATATTACATTTCAAATAAATAATATAATTAATCCATTTATATAAACTAATAGGAAAAAAAAGATATGGAATACTAACACGATTAGATTGTCTACATGATTCTAATATTATACGATTCCAATGAATAAATTTATTTTTTAAAACATAATAAGAATAAATAAAATTTGTCCTTTCAGAAAATAAAGGAATAATATTGGAAACACCCAGCTCAGTAGCTTTTTGTAAAGCTATTTCCATATGAGTATTTTTTGATATAAAATAACCTAAATTTAAAACAATATTAGAAATTTTTTTAAAAAAAAAATTTCTAATTTTTTTAAAACAACATAATTGATTCCATATTTAATAATTATAGTTTTTATTTCAATATTATCATAATTAAATAAAAAAACTATATTTCCAATTTTTAATTTTAAAATGTTATGTATTTTATAATAATAATCATTGAATAAATAAAATTTATTACTAATAAATAAATTTTTATCAAAAAAAAATCTATATTTTTTTAAAAAAGTCATAAAATTTATCTTTCTAAATATTCTATTTTAGATAAAACATTTTCCCATTTTTCTGCATCAAATAAACATCCTTTAGTTTCAGAAATTTTTGGCCATTTTTTAGATAATTCAGCATTTATATCTAAAAATATTTGTTGATCAGATGGTAAATCATCATCAGAATATATTGCCTCAACAGGACATTCAGGTTCACATAAAGAACAATCTATACATTCATCAGGATTTATTACTAAAAAATTACTACCCTCATGAAAACAATCAACAGGACATACCTCTACACAATCAGTATATCTACAACGTATACATTTTTCTGTTACTACAAAAGTCATTTTATTTCCTTTTAAAAACAATTATAAAAAATCAAATACTAATACAAAAATTGCTAAATATATATCATAATCAAATATTAATTAAAATTATATTATATAAATAAAATATTAAAAAAAAACAATATAATAAAATTTATATAAAATATACAAAATTTAATATATTATCAAATATTATAAAATATAAATTATAAATTTATTAATTTTAATGATAAAATATAAAAAATTATAACATAGATAAAATAAAAATATAAAACATGAAAAAATATTTAATAATAATATTAATAACAATTTATTCAACTGCATATGCTAATTACCCAGTGACAAAAATTGTAGCTACAATAAATTGTGAACCTATAACAATGTGGGACATAAAACAATTTGGGTTAATACAATTTTTTAATAAAAACAATTCTTATTTAATAAATAATACAAATATATTAAATAAATTAATTAATAAAAAAATTTTAGAAAAAATAAAAATTCAATATATAAAAAAAATAAATTTAAAAATAGAAAAAAATATAATAGAAAAAACGATATTATTATGTTCAAAACAAAATAATTTATCTTTAAAAAAATTCATTAATTTACTTAAAAAAAAAAATATTAATTACAATAAATATTATAATTTTATAAAAAAAGAACTATTATTAAAAAAATTAGAACAAAAAGAAATAATAAACAATATTAAAATAAATAAAAAAATAATAAATTTAAAAAAATTAAATTTTAATTTATTAAATTCAAATAAAAAAAATTATCATATAGAATTAATAATAAAAAAAAATAAAAACTATATATCAATACAGAATTCATATAATAAAATATTATCAATAAATAAACAAAAAAATCAAAATATAATAATTAAAAAAATAAAAATTAAAAATTTAAAAAAAAAAATAATATTTAAAATAAATTTCATAAAAAAAATACATACAAAAAATATACATAAATTTTTAATAAAATCAATATATTTAAATTTAAATAATAAAAAATATAATCCCATAAAAAATAAAAATCACATATATGTGAATAAATTTATAAATAAAAAAAACATATTAAAAGAAAATTTTTACATAAAAATAAAATATTTAAAAATAAAAAAAAATAAATTAGATAAAAGTATAAAAAATAAAATAAAATTTATAAAAAATAATATAAAAAACAAAAAAAATTTTTCAAAACAATGCCTTCTTTTTTCACAAAACAAAAAAAATTACAACAAAGGCGGAAACACAAATTGGATAAATAATACAAAAATAAAAAATATAAAATTTTTAAAAAAAAAAAAAATAATTATTATAAAAAAAAATATAAAACAATATTATATAATTATAATAACAAATAAAAATACAAATAATAATCAATTTATAAAAAATAAAATTAAAAATTTTATAATGTATAAAAAAAATAAAGAAATTTTTAAATTTTTATTAAATAATTTAAAAAAAAAAAGCATAATAGAATATGTATAATTCAAAAAATAATATAATATATATTCCTAAAAAAAATTTAGGACAAAATTTCTTAACTGATAAAAAAAAAATAGAAATTATAATAAATTTTTTAAATTTAAAAAAAAATGAAAATATTATAGAAATAGGACCTGGATATGGTGCTTTAACAAAAAAAATATATGAAAAAATAAATAAATTATTTTTAATAGAAATAGATAAAAAATTATTTAATTTTTTAAAAAATATATATATAAAAAAAAAACATATATATATATATAATTATGATATCTTAAAATTCAATTTTAATAAAATAATTAAAAAAAAAACGAAAATTATAGGTAATTTACCATACAATATATCTTTAAAAATAATAGAAAATTTAACAAAGTATATATACGTAATAGATAAAATAAATATAATGATACAAAAAGAAATATACGAAAAAATTAAAGCAAAAAAAGAAGAAAATAAATTTTATGGAAAATTATCAATAAAAATACAATTAAATTACAAAATAAAAAATATTACTAATTTAATAAATGAATCGTTTACTCCAAAACCTATAATAAAATCTAATTTTATACAATTAAAACAAAAACATAAATTAAAAAATAAATTAATAAATTTATTTCATTTAAATAATATATTAATACAACTTTTCAACAATAAAAGAAAAAAAATAAATAAAATATTATCAAATTTTTTTCCTTATAAAAAAGATTTAAAAATAAAAAAAAATACAAGAGCAGAAAATATATCAATATATAAATATATAAAAATTAGTAATGAATATAGCATAAAAAATGAAATAAAATGAC
This sequence comes from Candidatus Azosocius aquiferis, assembly GCA_043390185.1. GTDB lineage: Bacteria > Pseudomonadota > Gammaproteobacteria > UBA6186 > Azoamicaceae > Azosocius > Azosocius aquiferis. The sequence continues at coordinate 333,878 of DAWERO010000001.1, forward strand.
AACATATGTAATTGGAGAAACACAAGGATGTTATAAAGAATTATTATTATTATTAGAAAAAATAAATTATAACGAAAAAAATGATCAAATATTATTCACAGGAAACTATATTAATAATAAAAATTCAATAAAATTAATAAATTACATAAAAAAAATGGAAAAAAATACAATATCAATTTTAGGAGAACAAGAAATAAAATTACTATCTTCAATACATAAAAATAATAACAATATATTAAAAAATCATAAACAAAAAATAGAAATATTAAACTGGATACAACATTTACCATTAATTTATTTTAATAAAAATCATAACTCAATTATAGTTCACGCAGGATTATATCCATTTTGGGAAATAGAAAAAACAATACAATATACAAAACAAATAGAAAATATACTAAAAACATCTGAGTATAAAATAATTTTAAAAAACATCTATCTAAATAATTTAAATATTTGGAATAATAAATATGACCCAATACAAAAATATCAATTTATAATAAATACATTAACTAAAATGACTATATGTAATAATAAAGGATATATAAACACAAAATATAAAAATACAATTGATAAAATACCAAATAAATTTAAACCATGGTTTATGATAAACGAACATTTATTTGAAAAAACAAACATCATTTTTGGAAATTGGAAGGAATTATTAGGATTAACAAAAAAAAAAAATATAATATCAACAAATACAGGAGCAACTTGGGGTTTATATTTATCAGCAATAAATTTGAACACAAAAAAAAGATATTACATAAAAAAAATATAGGGCGTGTAGGATTTGAACCTACGACCAATGGATTAAAAGTCCAGTGCTCTACCAACTGAGCTAACGCCCCTAAATGTTCTAATAATATCATAAAAAAAAAAATACACAATAACAATTTATATAAATATAAATAATAATTTTTTTTTTAATATTTTAAAATTATATTTATCCCTAAAATATCTAATTGATCAAAATTTAAAATAGATGGAGCTAAAGTTAACATACAATTTGAAGATTGAGTTTTCGGAAAAGCTATAACATCCCTAATAGATTTAGATTTAGTTAAAATCATTAATAATCTATCCAAACCTAAAGCAATTCCTCCAAAAATTGGAGCCCCAGATTTTAATGAATTTATCAAAAATCCAAAATCATTATTTATATCTACAACAGACATTCCTAATATTTTAAATATATCTTCTTGAAGTTGATAATTATTAATACGAATAGACCCACCGCCCAATTCAAGACCATTTATAATCAAATCATAAGATTTTGATAAAACATCACCAGGAAAATTATTAATAAAAAAATTATTATAATTATCTTTAGGACAAGAAAAAGGATGATGAGTAGAAGTCCAATTATTAAATAAAAAATTCCACGTAAATAAAGGAAAATCAATAATCCAAGAAAAATACCATATATTATTAAATTTTATTAAATCCAAAGACAACATTTGTAAAAATAAAAATAAAGTTTCATTTATAAGATCAAATTCATCAAATATAATAAATACTATATCTCCTGAAAAAGACTTTAAATGTAAAACAATTTCATTAATAATTTCATAAGATAATTTACTATTATTAAATATTTTTAATTTAAAATTTTCATTATTTTTTTCAAAAATATTAATACAAACATAATTTTTTATATTATTTTCACTAAAAAATTTAAAATAATAATTCAAATTTATTTTACTCAAATCATAATTTTTATTATGAAGAACAAAAGAAAAAATTTTATATTTTATATTTTTACAAATATCATTAAAATTTGATTTATAATTAACATATATATAGTTTGTGATATCTTTAAATTCAAAAAAATTTCTATAATCAGGTTTATCTGATTTAAAATAATATAAAGATTTTTTATAAGACAATTTAAAAAAAGGAAGAGAAACAGATACATTTAATAAATTAAAAAAAATTTCATAAATTAATTTTTCTATTAAAGAAATAATATAAAACTCATCAACAAAAGCCATCTCTAAATCTAATTGAGTAAATTCAGGTTGTCTATCAGATCTCAAATCTTCATCTCTAAAACATTTAGCAACTTGATAATATTTATCAACTCCTCCTATAATTAATAATTGCTTAAAAATTTGTGGAGATTGAGGTAAAGCAAAAAATGAACCAACATTAATTCTACTAGGAACAACATAATCTCTTGCTCCTTCTGGAGTAGATTTTGTTAATATAGGGGTTTCAATTTCAATAAAATTATTTTTATATAAAAAAAATCTCATTAATTTTATAACATCATTCCTTTTTTTTAAATTAAATTGCATATTTTTTCTTCTTAAATCTAAATATCTATATTTTAATCTAATTTCTTCACTTAAATTATGAAAATCATCTGGATAAAAAGGCAAAGGAATACAATCATTTATAACAATAATTTTAGATGCTGAAATTTCAATTAAATCATTTTTTATAATATTTTCATCTTTTTTTAAATCTTTTTTTAAAAAAACAAATCCATAAACTTGAATAACAAACTCTCTTCTAACTAAAGATATATTATAAAAATCTAAATTAGTAAAATTTAAAGAATCAGCTGTTACTTGAACAAATCCAGTACAATCTCTAACGGTAAAAAAAATTATTTTACCAAAATCACGTATAAAATGTACCCATCCACAAATAATAATTTGTGATTTTAAATCACAAAATTCAACTTCACCACAATATTTAGTTCTAATAATATTTAAAGTCATAATATGGCCTTATACATAAAAAAAATAATAACAAAAATTGGAAAAATAAAATTTAAATATATAAACAAAAACAAATTCATAATAAATTATAAATAAAATCTTTTTTCTCCAGAACCTAAATTTAAAAAACAACGAGAACAAATATAATTATCACTTTTAACACTATATACACGATGCCAACACCTTTCACACTTAAAATATACTGATTTTTTTATATCAATATAAAATTTAAAATTATAAAAATAATAATAATTAAACCTATTATCAATTAATTTTAAAATAGAATTAGAAGTAATAAATAAAAAATTCAATTCATTTTTTATTTTAAATAATAATAAGTATAAATCAATATTACAATATAAATATATATCTAAATCTAAACATGAACCAATTAAAAAAATTTTTCTATAATTCTCTAAATATTGATTTACCAAATTTTTAATTAAAAAAATAATATTCCAAAAATCAAAAGATAATTTTTCAAAAAAAATAAAATCAGATATATTATCCCATTTAGATAAAAAAACAGATTTTTCAATATTATTTGGAATATACCCCCAAGCTTCTTCAGAAGTAAAACTTAAAATTGGAGAGATCCATTTTATAATAAATTTTAAAATATAAAAAATAGCTGTTTGAGAAGATCTTCTTATTAAACCATCTTTTTTACAAGTATATTGCCTATCTTTTATAATATCTAAATAAAACCCACCTAATTCATTAATACAAAAATTTTGAACTTTATGATAAACACCATGAAAATTATAATTATTATAATCAAAAATAATGCTTTTTTGTAAATTAATACAATAGCCAACAATCCACTTATCTATTTTTAGCATATTTTTAAAAGAAATCAAATTATTAATTTCAAAATCAAAAATATTTGATAATAAAAATTTTATAGTATTTCTAATTTTTCTATAACTTTCTACAATTCTACTTAATATTTCTAAAGATATATTAACATCACACTGAAAATTAGTAGAAGAAACCCATAATCTTAAAATATCTGCTCCAAAATCATTAATTAATTTTTCAGGAGTAATAATATTACCTAAAGATTTAGACATCTTATTACCAAAAGAATCTAAAACAAAACCATGAGTTAATACATTTTTATAAGGAGCTATATATTCATTAGCATTAGAAAGTAACAATGAAGTCTGAAACCAACCACGATGTTGATCAGATCCCTCTAAATATAAATCTAAAGGAAAAAATAATTTATTAAAAAAATTTTTTTGATAATTATAAACAGATCCAGAATCAAACCAAACATCTAATATATCAAAAATTTGAAAATAATTTTCATCATTCAATAAAATTGAAATACTATGATGCCTCCATATACTAATCCCATATTTAGAAATCAAATAAAATAATTTATCAAAAATAAAAAAAGTATATGGATGAATTTTAGAATTTTTATTCATAAATAAAGATATAGGAACACCCCAAATTCTTTGCCTAGATATACACCAATCTGGTCGAGTTTCTATCATAGATTTTATTCTATTTATACCATTATTTGGATACCAATTAACAAAATTAATACTTTCTAAAGAAAATTTTCTTAATTTTTTTTTTTCCATACTAACAAAAAATTGATATGTTGATCTAAAAATCAAAGGTTTTTTATGTCTCCAACAATGTGGATAACTATGTATAAAATAATTATTAGATAATAAACTAAAACTATTTTCTAAAAATTTAATTACAAAATTAGAAAGTAAATCTAAAGATAAATTTTTAAATTCACCAGATAAAACACATTTTCCACTTTTATCAATAATACTAAAAATTGAAAAACCATATTTTATACCAAGAATATAATCATCATATCCATGACCAGGAGCAATATGAACACATCCAGTTCCAAAATCTAAATTTACATGTTTGCTAAAAATAAGAGGAACAATACAATTAATAATAGGATGAATTAATAAAATTTTATTAAAAAAATTTTTTCCAAAACATTTAGATATTAATTTATAAAAAATAATTTTACAACGAAATAAAAAAGAATCTAACAAATCATAAGCTACTATTATTCTATTATTAAAAATTTGTATTAAAACATAAATAATTTCAAAATTAATAGCAACTCCTTCATTTGCAGGTATAGTCCAAGAAGTTGTTGTCCATATTACAAAATTAAAATTTCCATATCCAAATAAAAAAAAATTTCTAAATGAGCTTTTATAACATAATTTGATTAAATCAAAATCATATACTAAAAATAAAACATCAATAATTTTAGATTCTTTTTCAAAATATTCTATTTCTGCTTCAGCTAAAGCAGATTCACAAAAAATACACCAATATACAGGTTTTTTTCCTCTATAAATATGATTATTTTTTATAATTTTACATAAATTATCAATGATACTAGATTCAAATTTATAATTCATTGTCAAATAAATATTTTTCCAATCAGCTAAAATACCTAATCTTATAAAACTAGATTTTTGTTTTTCTACTTGATAATTAGCATAAGATCTACAAGAAATAATAAATTCCTCATATTTAACATTTAAAGATTTAATTCCTATTTTTTTTTCTACATTTAATTCAATTGGTAATCCATGACAATCCCATCCAGGAATATAAAATATTTTTTTTCCTTCCAAAATTTTAAACTTATTAATTATATCTTTCAATATTTTATTTAAAGCATGTCCTAAATGTATAAACCCATTAGAATATGGAGGCCCATCACAAATTATAAAAACATCATTTATATTATCATTTTCATTAAATTTAACAAAATTATATAAATCCATATTTTGCCAATACATAATAATATTAGGTTCATTTATTGGTAAATTTGCTTTCATTTTAAATTTTGTTTTTGGTAAATTTAAAGTATCATTATAATAAACATTCATGAATAAATCCTATAAAAATTAAATATATTAAAAAATTATAATATAATCATATAAATAATTAACAAAATAATATTTTTTTAAAATATGAAATATAAATCTTGACTTAAAAAGTATTTTAATACAATATTATATAAATTAACATATAATATGAGGTAGTATTTTGACAAATTTAAAAAAAAATATAAATCAATCAAATAAAAAAAAAGAACATAATTGTAAACTAAAATCAGAAGCTAAAACATATATAAAAAAAGTAATTAAGGCAATAAAAGAAAAAAATCAAATAAATGCTAACAAGGAATTTTCAATAGTCTCTTCTAAATTAGATAAATTATCAAAAAAAAATATTATTCATAAAAATACAGCAGCAAGACAGAAAAAAAGAATAAATAAAAAAATAAAACTAATGAAATAAAAATTAAATATAATTATTACTAGATAAAAAAAAAGATATATCTTTACATAACTTTTTTAACCCATATCCTTTTAAAGATGAAATAATAAAAATTGGAATTTTATAATAAAAATATATATATTTATATATATATAAAAGTTTATGTCTAGAAATAATATCTGATTTATTTAATACTATCCAAATATTTTTAAATAAAAAATATTTGTCATATTTTAATAACTCTTTTCTAATAATATTTATATCTTTATTTAAAAATAATATATCATTAGAAGATATATCTACAATATGAAGTAATAATTTAGATTTTAAAAAATGTTTTAAAAAATTATAACCCAAACCAACTCCTAAAGAAGCATTATTTATTATACCAGGAGTATCAGCTATGATAAAATTTTTATAATAATAAAAAACTACACCTAATCTAGGATAAATAGTAGTAAAAGGATAATTAGAAATTTTAGATTTCGATAAAGAAATTTTAACTATTAAAGTAGATTTACCAGAGTTTGGCAAACCAATTAATGCAACATCTGACAAAATTTTTAATTCTAATTTTAATATTTTAAATTCTCCAATTCCACCTTGAGAATAATTATAAACATTTTTTTCTAATTTATTTTTAAATTTAAAATTACCAATTCCTTTTAACCCTCCACAAGCTACTAAAACTAATTTATTATTAGATAAATCGCCTATAAATTCTTTAGTGTTATAATCAAAAATTTGAGTACCAAAAGGAACCTTTATAATAATATCTCTTCCACATAATCCCTTTAAATTTTTACTTTTTCCATTATTTCCATTTTCAGCCTCATAAAATCTTTTAAAAGAAAAATCTATTAAAGTATTAATATTTATATCAGATAATAAATGTACATTACCACCATTACCTCCATCCCCACCATCAGGAATTTTAACACTAAAATTATTTTTATCTTTTCTAAAACATATTGATCCATTTCCTCCATTTCCCCCTTTTACAAAAAGGACAGCGCTATCTACAAATTTCATATAAAAATAATTTAAATAACACTAATTGTTTGACGATTTAAAGATTTTTTAAACATAACACGACCAGAAATTTTTGCAAATAATGTATCATCTTTTCCTTTACCAACATTTTTTCCAGGATGAAATTTAGTTCCTCTTTGTCTAACTAAAATATTTCCAGAAACCACAAATTCACTTCCAAATTTTTTTACACCCAACCTTTTAGATTTAGAATCTCTACCATTTTTAGTACTACCACCAGCTTTTTTAGTTGCCACTATTTTATTCCTTATTTTTTATATAAAATATTAATAATAATTAACATAAATCACTATTAATAGATAAAACTTTTACTTCTGTATACCATTGTCTATAACCCATTTTTTTCATATGATGTTTTCTACGTTTAAATTTAATAATATTTATTTTTTCTCCCCTAAAATGATTTAAAATAGATAATTTAACATTACAATTATCAATATATGGTTTTCCTAAAAAAGATTTATCATTTTTAAACAAAAATAAAACATTCAAAATTTTTATTTCTTCCCCAATTGACAAATTTATTTTATCTATTTTAAAAATTTGATTCTCAAAAAGTTTATATTGTTTTCCATAAGCCAAAACAACTGCATACATATTTATTATTCCTAAAATAACATCTACAAATTTATTATTTTACAAAAAAATAATGTAAGTATCAAGTAATATTAATATATATATTTTTATAACTATAACTTGATAACACACTATATTTAATTGTATAGTTCATAAATTATAAAAATAAAATTAAGAAAAATAATGATCATTGAAAAAATTAAAGAAATAATATCAGAAGATTTAAAAAAAGTTGACAATATAATAAATAATAGTTTAAATTCAAACTTAAAATTAATAAATGACATAAATAAATATATTATTCATAACAAAGGAAAAAGATTAAGACCAACTATTTTGTTATTAATAGCAAAAGCTTGTAAATATAAAGGAAATAATCATATATCAAGTGCAGCAATTATTGAATTAATTCATACAGCAACTCTTTTACATGACGATGTAATTGACGAATCATTAATTAGAAGAAATCAACAAACAATAAATAATAAATGGGATAATAAAGTAGCTATTTTAGTTGGAGATTTTTTATATTCAAGAGCTTTTCAAATAATGGTAAAAATAAAAAATATAAATATATTAAAAATTTTATCAAATTCAACAAATACATTATCAGAAGGAGAAATATTACAATTAATACAAAAAAAAAATTTTAATATTAATGAAAATAATTATTTAAAAATAATTCATTATAAAACAGCAACATTATTTCAAGCTGCTGCAAATATAGGATCCTTATTAAATAATAATACAGAACATTTATCTAAAAATATATCAAAATATGGATTTCATTTAGGAATAATTTATCAATTAATAGATGATATTTTAGATTATTTGTCAAAAAAAAATTTATACGGAAAATATGATGGTAATGATTTAAAAGATGGAAAATTAACACTTCCATTAATATATATATTAAAAAATGGAAAAAAAGAAGAAAAAAATTTAATAATAAATAATATAATAACAAAAAATAAAAATTCATTAAAAGATATAAAAGAAATAATAATAAATTCAAATGCTATAGAATATACAATGTCAATAGCAAAAAAACACGCAAATGAAGCAAAAAAAGCAATAAGTTTATTACCAAAATCAAAATATTTAGATTCTTTAATTTTTATAATAGATTTCACAATAAACAGAAAATATTAAAAAAGATAAATTTTAAATAAAAAATTAAAATAAAAATTTTATTTATATAAAATTTTTATTTATCTTAATATTTAAGTAAATTATTTTTCAAAAAATCATTATTTTTAAATCCAAAATTCAAATTCTTATTCAATTGTTCTTCTTCTATGTTAGATATATCTCTAAAAACATAATTACCTTTATCATCAAATTTATACCCACATTCAATTTCTCTTAAAGCAACAATTATAGGACTATTATTACTCCAATCTACCAAAGCATGAGAACCATAAACAGATAATTTTCTAGCTCGTTTAGCAGCAACCTGAATTAACTTAAATCTATTATTTATTTGTTTTAAAGCGTCTTCAATAGTTACCATAAATATTTTCTCCTAAAAATAAAAAAATTTAATTAAATTAAAATTCTATTTTATTTTATTTTATTTTTTTTTCTATAAACCATTCATGCTTTTGCGTAAAAGGATCATATTTTTTTAATTTTAATTTTCCAGTATTATTAAATCCTCCTTCCATTTTAGGATTTTTTTTTGTAGTATAAAAATATTTAGACCCTTCAGATTCCAATTTTATTAAAATTGACTTTTTTTTATTAGCCATAAAATCTCCAAATTTTAAACAAAATTTAAATTTTTTTTTTAAATTTTAAAAGAGCTTCATCAACACCATACTTTTCTATAGTTTTTAATCCTTTTTTAGAAATAAAAAGAGTTATAAACTTTTTTTGAGAAGATAACCAAAATTTATGATGATGTAAATTTGGCAAAAACCTTCTTTTTGTTTTTCTATTAGAATGAGAAACATTATTTCCTACCATCGGTTTTTTAAGCGTTAAAAAACATACTTTTGACATATAACCTCAAAATAAAAAAATTAATTAAATAAAAAAAATAACATAAAAAAATTTTTTTATCAAATTAAAATAAAATAAATTAAAAATTTTTATATCTATCAATAGTATTAATAATCAATTCTAAAGAATAAGGATCTATATCAGGATAAATTCCATGTCCTAAATTAAAAATATAACCATTTCTATTATAACAAATTTTCATAATATTATTTATTTCTTTTATTATAAATAAATGATCTCCATAAAGAACACTCGGATCTAAATTACCTTGAATAACAATATTATTAGGAATATTTTTTACAATTGTATCTAAATTTAAACTCCAATCGAATCCAATTGCATCTAAACTTAAATTTCCACTTTTTAATTCTTCAATTATAAAATTATTAATATTTCTTCCAAAAAATATAAAAGGGATTTTTTTATATAAATTAACTTGATTTATTATATTTATAACATAATTTAAAGAAAATATTTTATAATTAAAAGGAGTTAATATCCCTCCCCAAGTATCAAATAAAACTAAAACTTTTACACCAAAATCAATTTGTGCACATAAATATGAAACAATATTAATTTCTAATTTTTTTAAAAGAATATGTAAAACACTTGAATTAGTATATAAAAATTTTTTTATATAAGAAAAATTTTTTGTTATTTTTCCTTCAATCATATAAACAGCTAAAGTCCATGGGGTTCCAGAAAAACCTAACAAAGGAATAACATCATTAAGTTCATAAACAATGATTTTAATTGCTTTTAATAAAAAATTAAAATCTTTTGATGGAAATATATCATTTAATAATTTTATATCATTTATATTTCTAACAGGATTTAAAAAAATTGGGCCAAAATTATCAACAAATTTTAAATTTAATCCCATATAAGCAGGTAATAACAAAATATCTGAAAAAATTATAACTGCATCTAAATCATACCTTTTTAAAGGTTGTAATGTAGCTAAAGCTATTAATTCAGAAGAATAACATAATTCAAAAAAATTTCCTGATTTAAATCTTAATAATCGATATTCAGATAAATACCTACCAGCTTGCCTCATAAACCATACAGGAGGCCTATCAACTTTATTACAACATAAAGCATTTAAAAATCTATTTTTCATAATAAAATCCTATTGTTTAAAAAAAATATTAATGAAATAATCTAACATTAAAAAAATTTAATTTAATTTATAAAAAAATGAAAAAAATTATAAAAATTATATCAGATAATAAAACAATAGTACTACCAACAGATACAATATATGGAATTAGTTGCAATAAACAAAATAATGAAGTAATTAAAAAAATTTTTTCAATAAAAAAAAGATATTATAATTGTACATTTTCATTAATAGTAAATTCAATAAACAAATTATTATTATGGATTAAAAATTCATCAATAATAAAAAAAAAAATAAAAAAATATTCAAAAAAAAAAATAACAATTATTTTAAAAAAATATAAAAAATCAAAAAAAAAAAAAATTGCAATTAGAATACAAAAAAATTCTATAATAAAAAAAATAATAAAGCCATTTTCAGCCATAATAAGCACTTCAACAAACAAAAATAATACAATTCCAATAATAAATTTAAAAACAATAAAAGAAACATTAAATAAAAATTTAGATTTTTGTTTTATAAATAATAAATATATAACTGGAATAGAATCAACAATAATATCATCAATAAATGAAAAAATAATAAGAAAAGGAAAAATAAAAAATTTAACAATAAAAAATAAAAAATCAAAAAAAATTAAAAAAATATCTCTACATGAAATTTATAATTTAAAATTTTATATAAAATTAATTAATTATTCATACAATATAATATACAATAAAAAATTTTTATATCCATATTCATGGAAATACGCAAAAATAAATAAAATAAAGCAAATTAATAATTATAAAAAATTATTAATAAGCATTAATAAAATAATAAAAAATTATGGAAATAATATACTAATAATAAAAAAGTAATATTACAACATAGATATATATTCACTAACAGAAATAATTTCTTCATCTGTCATTTTTTTAGATATATCTTTCATAATATTCAAAACATCATTTTTTCTAATTTCAGATTTATATTTTTGTAATTGCAAAGAAATATAATGAGAATGTTGATGTCTTAATTTAGGAATAGAAGCAAATTCATTTCCTTCCCCTAAACTTCCATGACATGAAGAACAAGAAATAATATTTCTTTTTAAATCTCCAGAAAGATATATTTTTTTTCCTAATATATTAATATTTTTTGTTTCAAAAATATTAGGAAGTATTTTTTGAGAAGAAAAATATAAAGCAATATCTAAAAAATCTTGAGAAGACAAATCTTGAACTATCCCATACATAATCGGATCAAATCTTAAACCTAATTCTCCCTGCTTAAAAGACTCTAACTGTTTGATTAAATATTTAGAAAATTGACCAGCTAACTTAGGAAACATAGGAACAACACTATTACCATCAGTTCCATGACAAGTAAAACAAACACTACTTTTAATTTTTCCAATTTCAATATTTTCCTCTTCAGAGTAAGAATTTAAAGAAACAAAAAAAAATATAAAAAATATAAAAAACCTAAACATATTCTTAAACCTTAATAACAAAATAATAATAAAATAACATAAAATTCTTTATAAATTAAATTGAAATCTGTAATCTAGAACCTAAAGTATTATATTTACAGCACTTATTACATTCCCAATCGTTATAAATAAAATCAGTATTAATATAATTTAATTGAATTTTAATTTTAGAATTCACAAACCAATTAACTCCAAAAGTAAGAGAGCTTGTTATCCCTGTTTCTGGAAAAACAACAAGATCATCATCAGGTTTATGAGTGTCAACAAAACAATATCTAATAGCAAGCTCTATAGCCCCATAATTTTTAAGAAAACGTCTAGGATTAATCATGGACCCAGATTCCATAATATATGAACGTTTTTCACCAGTTAAAAAATATCCTACTTGAAAATAGAATCCATCATAAGTACTTGGATCAATAGGATGCTCCCAACAAATAAAATTATAAAAAAATTCAGACTGAATACTAAAACACTTATATTTTAATATAGTTTCTATTCCATAAATAAAAGAATAAACAGATTTTTTAGCATTTCCAGTTCCAACAAATGTATGAATTCTATTTATATTATAAGCTCTATCTCTACATTCTATACCAGTATTTACAGAAAGAGGGGTTGTATGATTATTAGCATATTGAAAACTTAATCCAAAATGAAAAGTACAATCAATATGATTAATTGGTAAAATAACACTTCTAAACATAAAATAATATTTATCTTTTAACTCTTTTTTAATACTACGATTATTCATATTTTCTAAAGAAAAAACAAAAGAAATATTTAATAAATCTTTTATATTTAAAAAAATATTATCTTTAAAAAAATATTTAATAAAAAATCCAAACGTCTCTTTTGTTAAAAAAGAATCAGATAAAGTAGAAGTTTCTAAAAAAATAAAATTTGATAATCTAGTATTCGGTTCAATGCCAATAATAGAATTAAATTGACCAAATTTAAAAATAAAATTATTTACAGAAAATTTTAAATATCCTTCAGAAAGATTAGTATTAGTTCCATCAGTTTGAGAAAAATTAAATCTAGAATAATAATTTAAAAATACATTATAAAATTTACCAATAGTTCCATTAGTAATAAAACAACCTCTTCTTAAAGAAGAACTTAAAAAAAATTTATTAAAATCATCTTTCATTTTTTTATCTTTTACTACATTCAAAACACTATCCTCTTGTATAAGAATATTTGGATTAAAAGTAAATTCACAATACGAAATATTCAAAAAAATAAAAAATGAAATAATTTGGAAAAAAATTTTCATAAAAAAACCAAAATAATGATGTGTAACCATCAAATTTCCTATTAAAATAATAAAAGAACCATTATCTAATGTTAATAAATTATAATAAAATATGCAATATATATTGTAAAATATTTATTATTATATAATTTATTGCTAAAATAACATATATGATATATAATAAAAATATAATTTTTAAAATAAAAAATAAATGTATAATAAAATAATTTTTATAAAAAGTTCTTATAAAATAAATAAAAAATTAAACAAAAATATAGAAATTTCATTTATAGGTAAATCAAATTCTGGAAAATCTAGTGTAATAAATGCAATAACAAACACTAACATAAGTATAACAAGCAATACACCAGGCAAAACAAAAACTATTAATTTTTTTAAAATAAAAAGAAATTATTACTTTACAGATACTCCGGGATATGGATATTCTAAATTAAAAAAAAAAACTTTATACAATATAAAAAATTTATTAAAAAATTATATAATTTCAAGAAAATCTTTAACAGGGATAATTTTATTAATAAGTTCAAATAATTTTTTTAAAACATTAGACTATAAAATTATAAAATCAATTAAACAAAAAACTCATATTTTAATCACAAAATGTGATAAAATTTCAAAAAAAAAAGAAAATAAATTAATAAAAAATACAAAAATATATTTAAAAAAAACTAATATAACTTTTCAAATTTTTTCTATAAAAGAAAAATTTTTAATAAACAAATTAAAAATAAAAATAAAACAATTCATACATTTATAAAACAACTATATATCTATATTATCAGCATAAATAGCATTTGTATCAATAAATTTTTTTCTTCCTTCAATATTGTCTCCCATTAACATAGAAAAAACAACATCAACATTTTTTTCATCTTCTAATTTTATTTTAATTATACTTCTATTTTTAGGATTCATTGTTGTTTCCCAAAGTTGTTCTGGATTCATTTCTCCTAAACCTTTATATCTTTGTATATTAACTCCAATTTTTGATTCATTTTTTATCCATTCCATCGTTTCTCTAAAGTTTACAATTTTATATACCTGATTCCCCTTTTTTATATAATAATTTTTATTAATAAAATCATTTAATTTAATTCCTAAAGAAAATAAATTTTCATATTCAATAGAAGAAAAAAAATTTATATCAAAAAAATAATCATAAAAAATAGCATATTTACATAAAGAAATTTTTATATAATCATTTTTATTAAAATCAACTGTAAAATAAAAATTTTTATCATGATTAAAATTATTAAAATAATTTTGTAAATTATTTTTCCAATTTAATAAAACTAAATCATTAAAAAAATCTTCTACACTCAATTTATCGAAAAAAATAAGCAAATCTAATAACTCTTTTGGATATATTAATGATAATTTATCAATTATTATAGATAATTCTTTATATAAAGAAAAAATAAATTTTAATTTTTCTTCAGATAATATTTGATCATTTTTTTCTAAATAAATTTTAAATTCATTTAATGAACTAAAAAATAAATAATCATTTAAGCTATAAATATCATTAAAATACACAATTTCTTTTTTTTTTTTTATTCTATATAAAGGAGGTTGAGCAACATAAATACATCCTCTTAAAATTAAATCTTTCATGTATCTATAAAAAAAAGTCAATAATAAAGTCCTTATATGTAAACCATCAACGTCTGCATCTGTCATTATTATAATAGTATGATATTTCAATTTATAAAAATTATAATCTTCTCCTATTCCACAACCCAAAGCTGTAATCAATAATCCAATTTCTACACTAGACAATAATTTATCAATACTAGCTTTTTCAACATTTAATATTTTTCCTTTCAATGGTAATATTGCTTGATTAACTCTAGATCTAGCTTGTTTTGCAGATCCTCCAGCGGAATCACCTTCAACTAAATATAATTCAGATAAGGACGAATCTTTTATCTGACATCTTGCTAATCGACCAGATAATTTATTAAATTCCAAAAATTCTTTTTTTTTTATAATTTCTTTCGCTCTTTTAGCTGCTTCTCTAGCTTTAGAAGTTTCTAAAATTTTATTACAAATAATTTTTGCTATAGACGGATGTTCTAATAAATAATTATAAAGATTTTTAGAGATTATGGATTCAACAGCAGATTTAACATTAAAAGACACTAATTTTTCTTTAGTTTGAGATGAAAATTTAGGATCAGATAATTTAACAGACAATACAACAACAACCCCTTCTCTAAAATCATCTCCTATAACAAAAATTTTATTTTTTTTTAAAAAAAAATAATTTTCCATATAAATGTTAAATGTTTTAGTTAAAGCGCTTTTAAAACCTGATAAATGAGATCCCCCATCTTTTTGTCTTACATTATTAGTATAACAAAAAATATTTTCATTCGATGATTTAGTCCATTGAATTGCACATTCCACATATATATCATTTTTAATACCACTAAAATATAACACACTCCCAATAGTATTTTTTTTTAAATTTAATTGTTCTATAAAAGCTTTTATTCCACCAGAAAAAAAATAAACATTTTCTTTCTTTTTTTTTCTATTATCTTTTAATAAAATTTTTATACCAGAATTTAAAAAAGATAATTCTCTAAATTTTTGATCCAATATATTATAGTTAAAATATATATTTTTAAAATAAACTAAATTTGGTTTAAACCTTATTAAAGTACCACGAATAAAAATTTTATTAATTTTTAACAATTCAGAAATTGAATAACCATTAATATAATCTTGTCTATAAGTATATCCTTCCCTATAAATACAAATATACATACATTTAGATAAAGCATTTACAACAGATATTCCAACCCCATGTAATCCACTAGAAATTTTATATACATTACTATCAAATTTTCCTCCAGAATGTAATGTTGTCATAATAACTTCAACAGCAGTTTTTTTTTCCTCAAAATGAAAATCTACAGGAATCCCTCTTCCATTATCTTTTACACTAACACTATAATCATAATTAATATTAATAACAATATCATTACAAAAACCAGCTAAAGCTTCATCCATAGAATTATCAACTATTTCAAATATTAATCTATGTAATCCAGTTCCATCTCCAGTATTTCCTATATACATTCCAGGCCTTTTTTTTACTCCTTCAAGTCCTTTTAAAACTTTAATACTAGAAGAACTATAATTATTCATAAAAATCCTTAATTTAATAGCAAAAATAATAAATAAACAAAATTTATTACAACCTAATAGGCATTAAAATATAAATACTATCATTTCTTTTTCTTAAATTATTTATTTGAAAATTTTTTAAAAATTTTATATCTTCAATATTACAGTCAAAAGATTCAACAATAACTGCACTTTTAGAATCAGAAATAATCATTAAAACAAATTCAAAATTTATAACATTTAAAATATCTATAATATATTTTGCATTAAAAGCTAAAGTAATATCTTTTCCATCATAATAAACAATTTTTGTTTTATCTTCAACATATTCTTTGATATTATTATATGTTGATAAAAATAAATTATCATTTATTAAAATCATTTTAATAATACAATCTATCTTTTTATCTAAAACACTAACTCTTAAAAAAATATCTAACAATTCTTGTTTATTACAAATTAAAAAATTTCCATTCAAATTATTTAATAAATTTAAATATTCAGGGTATTTTCCAACTAATAAATTAGTTTTAACTATAATATTTTCTGTCATAAATTTAATATAATTATCATAAACAACTACTTTAATATTTTCAGATTTTTGAAAAATATTTACTATATTTTGAAAGCTTTTTCCAGAAATAATAATTTGTTTAAAAAATAAATTATTATTTAAAAAATTTAATTTATACATAGACAATCTATGCCCATCAGAAGAAACTACATATAATAAATTTTCTTGTAAATCAAAAAGTATTCCATTTAAGTAAGTTCTAACATCGTTTTCTGCTACAGAAAAAAAAACTTTTTTATAAATTGTTTGTAGTTGTAAACTTGAAATATAAAAAGAAAAATCATTATTAATAGTAAAATTATAAAAAAAATTTTCTGAAGATAAACAAATTCTAAATTTTAAATAATTAATATTTATTAATAATTCTTCATTGTTTTTTATAAATTCAATATAACTATTATTTGGAATAACTTTAATTATATTTATAATTTTTTTTAAAGAAACACTAAAAAAACCATTTTCACAAAATTCTTTAATAGGATAAATATAAATTACTTCTAAAAATTCATTAATAGAAACAACAATCAATTTTTTTTCATATACACGAAAAAAAATACAATGATCATTTTTTTTATCAATAAAATTTTTTTCAGTAACACAAGACATTATTTTTAAAATAAAAATTAAATTTTCTTTAATAATTATAAATTTCACTATAGTCTCCATAAAAAAAATTTTTTTTTAAATTAATATAATCATTAAATATAAATTTATTAAATTTAATCAATTTATAATTTTTTTTATAAAAATAATAAACATTATTAACATTTAATTTTAAAAATTTACTTATTTCAATATCTTTTTTATTTGTTAATAATTTCATTAAATAAATTACCATTTGTAAAAAAAATTTAATCAATTTATTTTTCTTTTTTTTTAAAAAAATATCAAAATAAAAAATTCCATAATATTTTAAAGATTTTTTCATTATATATTGAAGAGAATAAATTTTAAAATCAAAAATATTAAATAAATTTATAACATATTTAATAAAATTTTTATTAATAATATTTTTTGTTAAAAAAGAATATGATAAAATTTTTTTTATAAAATTAAAAAACAAAAAATTATTTTTAATATTAATAATTATAAAAAATAAATTATCATAAGATAAAAAAATATTAAATAATAACAATTTTTGATTTAAAATTTTTATATTAGTTTTTAAATTAGAATATTTTAACTCAATAAAAATTTTATAATATTTATCTTTTAAATATAAATTTTTTAATTTTAATAATGCTTCATCAGAACATAATGAAAAAATATTTTTTTTTTTTAAAAAAAATTTAATAATATTAATTACATTTTTTTGAAAATTTAATAAATTAAATATATAATTAACATCATCTATTATTAATATATCAAAAAAATTATAAATTTTTATAAAATATTCAATATTCCCTTTTTTTAAATAAAAAATAAAAATAGAAAAAAAAAATTTAGAATTAACAAATATTATATTCTTATTATGAAAAATTAAATAATTATATAAAAATATTAACAAAAAAGTTTTTCCAGCTCCTTTTTCACCATAAATAATTAAAAAATTTGATGAAAAAAATAATTTTTCAAAAAAATTTATTAATATATTTTTTATTAATAAATTGAAATTATCAAAATAAAAATTTAAAAAATTAATATTAATATTTTTTTTATATCTTTTAATAAATTTATAATTATTAAATTTTTTTTTTTTTAAATAAATAAAAAAAATATTATAATTAAAAAAAATCATATAAAATTTAATAAAATATTTAAATAAATAAAAATATTTATTTAAAAAATTTATAAATAAAAATTTATTTAAAATTATTAAATATAAATTATTGTTTATTAATTGAATTTGTATATTTAAAAAAAAAAAATTAGAGAATTTAAAACCATAAATAAAATTTATATATAAAATAAATTTATTCCAAATAATATACAATTTATAAAA